>DATMSA010000061.1:0-13136 GCA_035565675.1 Capillimicrobium sp.
GTCGGCGGCGGCGGCGATCTCGGCCCCCAGCCGGCCCGGATCGGCCCCGGGCTCCAGGATCGGCTGGCCGAGGCGCCGGGCGAGGCCGGCGAGCTTCGGCTCGTGCGCGTAGGCGATCGCGGGCGTGCCGGCGGCCGCGGCGGCGACGAGCGCGTGGAAGCGCTGGGCGACGACGAGCCCGGCCTCGGCCAGCACGCCGCGCGCCTCGCCGAGGTCGGCGGGCGGCACGTCGATTCGGGCCGTCCCGCCCAGGCGCGCGTTCACGGCGCGGGCGAGATCGATGTCGTCGCGGCGGCCGACGCGGCCGACCTGCCACGGCTGCAGCACGACCTCGCGGCCGGCTGCCAGCACCGGCACGAGCATCGCGGCGAGCTCGTCGGCCAGCCCGGCGTCGCCCGCGTCGTGCGAGAGGGCGACGACGACGTGGTCGCCGCGCGGCCCGGCCGGCCCGGCGCCCGGGTCGACGACGGTCCAGGCGGCGTCGGCGCCGATGCGAAACGGCGCGGGCGCGCCCGCGTCGACGAGCACCTGCGCGGACTCCTCGTCGCGCAGCACGAGCAGGCTGGCCTGGCTCACGAGGCGGCGGGCCAGCAGCCGGCCGCGCCGGGTCGACAGGGGCGCGGCGCCGACGCCGACGAGCGCCAGCGGCTTGCCGAGCGCCCGCGTGCCGAAGCCCATCGCCAGCGCGCGGGCCAGCAGGTCCAGCGGCGGGCGGCCGGTGGCGGGGCGCAGCTCCTTGAAGATCGTGCCGCCCGCGAACACGACGGCGTCGGCGGCGCGCACGCGGCGCATGACGGCGGCGGGATCGCCGGAGGAGACGACCTCGCAGCGGCCGCCTGCGGGCGGCGGGCCCGCGCTGGTGGCGACGACCTCGTGGCCGTCGAGCGCGTCGAGGAACGCGTCCAGCAGCGCGTCGTCCCCGGGGTTGCGCTGGCCGAACGCGCCGGCCAGGACGATGCGGCTCATTCGGCGACCTCCTCGTAGAGCTCCAGATGGCGGCGGGCGACGGCCGGCCACGTGCGGTCGGCGGCCATCGCGGCGGCCGCCTCCCCCAGGCGCGCCAGCCCGTCGCGATCGGCGTGCAGGGCGCGCAGGGAGCCCGCGAGCGCGGCGGGCTCGCGCGGCACGGCCAGCTCGCCGGGCGCGCCGGCGCAGGCGACCAGCTCGGGCGACAGCGCCACCGGCGTGCGGTAGGCCAGCGCCAGCGCCAGCGCGCCGCTGCTGGACACCGGGCGCGGATACGGCAGCAGCGCCAGGTCGGCGGCGGCGAACCACGCGCCGACGTCGCCGTCGGGCACGTGCCCGGTGAACCGCGCGTGGCCGCCGTGCGCGGCGTGCAGCTCGCGCACGTAGTCGTCGCCGACCCGCGGGTGCGGGCCGCCGGCCACGACCAGGCGCACGTCGTCGCCGGCCAGGCGCGCCGCCTCCAGCGCGGTCTCCAGCCCCTTGTACGGGGCGAGGAAGCCGAAGCACAGGACGGTGAGCCGGCCGTCGGCGACGCCGAGGCGGGCGCGCGCCCGCGCACGGTCGACCGGCCGCGCCGGCTCGACCCCGTGCGGCAGGACGGTGGCGCCCGGCACGGCGCGCGCGAACGCGGGCTCGTGGACGACGACGGCGTCGGCCTCGCGCCGCACGGTCTCGCGCACGAGCGCGAGCCCGGCGCCGGCCACGCGGGCCGGGACGCGGACGCGGTGCAGGCGCGTGAACGCGGCGTCGACGCTGCCGGGCGCGACGACGTGGTGCATCGTCACGACGCTGGCCGGCCGCCCGCGGCGCAGGCGGCGCAGCGCGCCGACGAGGCCGGGGACCGCGGCGGACGGGCCGCCGTACAGGAACGTCTCGTGCTGGAGGTGGACGGCGGGCGCGCCGGTCCGGATCGCGGTCCGCACCGCGCGGTGCAGCCCGCGCGCGCCCGGGGCGAAGCGCCGCAGCACGCGCACCCGCCCGTCGGCGTGGTCGCGCGGCGCGTCGGGCGCGATCGGGGCGACGACCGTCACCTCGGCTCCGGCGCCGGTGAGCGCCTCGGCGAGGTTGGCGGTGTAGGAGGCGACGCCGCTGGCGCCGCCGTGGCGCACGCCCGGCGCCGGATAGGGGGCGATCAGCGTGACGTCAGGGCGCATGGGCCACCCCCCGCGGCGTCCGGCGCCGCAGCGACGCCGCCCACAGGCGCAGCAGCGAGGCCCCCATCCGGCGGGTGTCGGCGACCGGATCGACCCGCGACCCGTCCTGGTCGACCCACACGGTCGGCACCTCGACGATCCGGTGGCCGAGCTCGCGCGCGATCAGCAGCAGATCGACGTCGAACATCAGGTCGCGGGCCGTCGTGCGGGCCGCCACGCGCCGGGCGACGTCGCCGCGCAGCACCTTGGCGCCGCACTGGGTGTCGCGGTAGGGCATGCGCAGCAGGCGCCGCACGCCGAACGCGAAGCCGGCGCTGGTCAGCCGCCGCAGCGGCGAGCGCGTCGCCGGCAGCACGGCCGCCGGGTGGTGGCGCGAGGCGATCGCGCCGTCGGCGCGGCCGGCCACGTCGGCGAGACGCAGCAGCTCGGCCGGCGGCGTCGCCCCGTCGGCGTCCACGAAGCCGACGAGGTCGGCGTCGGTGCGGCGGAACGTCTCGGCGATCACGCCGCCCTTGCCGAGCTTGGGGTACTCGTGCACGACCACGCGGCCGTCGTCGCGGGCGTGCCCGGCGGCGATGTCGGCGGTGCGGTCGGTGCACGCGTCCATGGCGACGTGGAAGCGGATGCCGGGATCCGGGCAGCCGCTGCGATAGACGGTCAGCGTCCGGTCGATGCGGTGCTCCTCGTTGTGGGCGGGAATGACGATGTCCAGGCGCAACTGGGCCTCCAACGGGCGTCGGGTGCAGCGAACCTCTCCTGCTCCTCGGCGCCTGGTCCCGCCGGACCCTGAGGTGATGCTGTGGCGGGTGGCCGTCGGCGCCGTTGCGGCCGGCGCGCGGTGACGCGCCCGGCCAACGGAGTACCCATAGGAGCACGCCGGCCGCGCGAACGTCGCCCTCGTGTGACCGGGATCACACCCCGGAGGTCAGATCGGAAACGTCAGCGCAGGCGACGCAGGTGGGCGCTCGCGACGACCGCGCGGCCGGCGCCGGCGCGCGCGTCCTCCCACGCGACGAGCAGCCGTCCGCCGGCGACGGCGGCCGCCGGGCGCCACTGGCTCGCGGCCGACGCGGACACGCGCCGCACCCGGCCGCCGGCCGCCAGGCGGATGGCGCCGACGCCGTCGGCGTGGTCCTGCCAGGCGACGAGCGGGGCGCCGTCGCGCGGGTGCAGCGCCAGCGCCGGGTTGACGCTCACGACCGGCCGGTCGCCGCCGTCGTCGACCCGGCGGCTCGCGCGCCCGGCGCGGGCGAGCCGGATGTCGTACAGCGACGAGGGCGCGAGCGTCGGCGCCTTGCGGTAGCCGGTCCAGGCGACGACCGCGGCGCCGTCGCGCGCGACGGCCACGCTGGGCGCGTCGTCGAGCGCCTCGCGATCGCGCGGGTCGTCGCTGATGGCCCGCAGCGGCGCGAAGCGGCGCCCGCCGTCGCGCGACGTGCGCCCGACGATGCGCCAGTCGTAGGTGCGAAAGTCGGTCCAGGCGACGGTCACGGCCCGGCCGCGGGCGCCGACCGCGACCGCCCAGTCGTTGTCGAGCTGGGTGGCGAGATCGCTCTCGGGCGGGTAGGGGTCCAGGTCGCGGGCGCGGCGGATCCGCGCGCCGTCGACGCGGGCGCCGAAGACCGACGCGCGCGGCAGGTCGCCCTCGCGCTGGCGGCCGCGCTCGTCGATCCAGGCCACGAACGCGCGGCCGGGGCCGGTCGCGGCGATCGCCGGGCGCCGCTGCGGGGCGTCGCCGCCGACCGGCCGCGCGGGGCCGAAGCGCCGTCCCCCGTCGCGCGACAGCGCGACGCGCACCCGGCCGGCGCGCTCGGCGGCCAGCCACACGCGACCGCGGGCGCCCACGGCGAGCGCGGGGGCGCGGCCCGGGCCGGCGTCGCGCGGCGCGCTCCAGGTGCGCCCGGCGTCCGCCGAGCGCGCGACGCGGACGCGCCAGGCGCGGCCGACCCGCTCCGACCACGCCGCCACCGCGCGCCGTCCGCGCGCCGCCAGCGTCACGTCGCGCTGCTCGCCGCGCCCGCGGCTCAGCGGGCGCGCGGCGGAGAACGGGCCGGTGGGCCGGGCGCGGAACCGGCCGGACGAGCGCGCCGGCGGCACCTCCACGTCGGCGAAGACCGTGCCCTCGACGGGCCCGCCGCCGGCCGCGGCGAGCCGCTCGCGCCGGGCAAGGATCGGCTCGCCCACGGGGTCGGGCACCGTCCACGGCGCGACCGCGGCGAACCCGGGCGCCGGGTCCTGGCCGACGAGGTTGCCGCTCGGGCCGGCCCCGGCGGCGCGCGGCTCGACCGCCACGTGCGACTGGGCGTCGGCGGAGAAGTCGAACACGTCCCCGGTCATCGACGGCAGCACGACCGCGGCGATCGACGGCTGGCGCAGCACGTCCGCGTACCCGGAGGCCTTCAGGTTGTCGGGCGCCCACATGCCGGTCGGGCCGACCGTGTCGCCCACGAAGAACTCGGGCTGGACGAGCAGGCGCACGCCGTCGGCGTCGAGGCGGTCGACGACGTCGGGCATCCACGCGTCCTTGCTCGTGACGATCCCGATGCGGCCGGCCGGGGTGTCGACGCCGGTGAGGTCCGAGACCGGCCCGGGCCGCAGGTCGAGCTGGGCGGGCAGCTCCAGCGGCGTGAGGTAGGCCTTGACCTGCTTGGAGACCAGCCGCCCGTCGGGGCCGAAGACGAGCGCCATGTTCACGGCGTCGGGGCTCGTGGCCTCGTAGGCGTAGTCGCGCTGCGGCTCGTCGGGCGCGCGCAGGGCGGCGACGAGCGCCGGGTCCTCGACGTCGCAGCGCTCCGCGCCCGGCGGCGGGCGGAACGTCGCCCGCGACGCGCACACGACGCGCCAGTCGCGGGCCATGTTCACCCCGGCGACGAGGGTCGCGTCGAGCCGGTCGGCCAGCTCGGCGAACGTCTCGACGGCGGCGCGCGCGAACGTGTCGGTCATCGACACGACCAGCAGCCGGGTCGGCAGCGGCCGCCGGGTCAGCTCGGGAAAGCGCCGCGCGTAGTGCGCGCTCACCGGGCCGTAGGAGCCGATGAGGGCGATCATCGCGTCGACGAGGCCGCCGGCGGCGCGCGCCGCGGTGCCGCGCTCCCCGGTGAACGCCGCGATCAGCCCGACGTCCTCGGGCAGGGCGACGAGGTCGCGCCCGCCGCCGAGCAGGTGCGAGGCGACGTCGCCGGCGTCCGCCGCCACCGGCGGCGCGCCGGGGCGCCCGCGCTCGCGCGCGTCGACGAGCGCGAGCAGCTTGGCGCGGTAGTGCTCGCGCGTGTCGATCCAGTCCGGCGACACGCGCGGCCCGACCGCGAACAGGCGGACCGGCTCGGCCGCCGCGGTCGCGGCGGCCGCGAGCGCCAGCGCCAGCGCCAGCGCCGCCGGCGCGACCGCGCGCCTCACAGCTCGTCGATGGCCTCGGCGAGCTGGCGGTCGACGTCGGTGACGCGGCCCTGATCGTGGGTCGAGAGCGTCAGGCGCACCTTGTTCCAGCCGTGGATCAGGATGTCGGGGTGGTGGCCCATGGCCTCCGCGACCTTGGCGACCTTGTTGACGAACAGCATCGCGGCGGCGAAGTCCGCGAACTCGTAGTCCTGCACCAGCGCGTCGCCGTCCTCTCTCCAGGCCATACCCTTCTCCTCGTGCGGATCGTCTCGCTCGTCCCCCATGCCACCGAGCTGCTGTTCGCGCTCGGCCTGGGCGACTCCGTCGTGGGTGTGACCCACGAGTGCGACCATCCTACGGAGGCGCTCGACCTCCCGCGCGTCACGGCCGACCGCCTGCCCGCGGGTCTGTCGGCGGCGCAGATCGACGCGGCCGTCCGCGAGCGCACCGAGCGCGGCGAGGCCATCTACGACCTCGACGTCGAGCTGCTGCGCGAGCTGGAGCCCGACCTGATCGTCACGCAGGCGCTGTGCCCGGTCTGCGCGGTCTCCTTCGACGACGTGCGGGCGATCGCGGCCAAGATGGACCCGGAGCCGCGGGTCATCGCGCTGGACCCGACGACGTTCGGCGAGACGATCAACGACATCCGCACGCTGTCGGACGCCACCGGCGCCAAGGAGGCCGCGTTCCTCCTGATCGCGACGATCGCCAGGCGCGTCGAGGCGGTCAAGCGCGCCGTCGAGGGCGCCGAGCCGGTGCCGGTCGCCGCGCTCGAGTGGCTGGACCCGCCGTTCGCGGCCGGCCACTGGACGCCGCAGCTCATCGAGATGGCGGGCGGGATCGACGTCGTCGGCCTGCCCGGCGAGCGCTCCGAGGAGGTCACCTGGGAGCAGGTGCAGGCCGCCGGGCCCGAGGTCGTCGTGTGCATGCCGTGCGGCTACGACGCCGTGCGCGCCCACGAGGAGGCCGAGCGCCACGCCGAGCCGCTCGCCGCGCTCGGCGCGCGGCGCGTCGTGGCGATCGATGCCGCCGGCACGTTCTCGCGGCCGGGCCCGCGGCTGGTCGAGGCGCTGGAGCTGATGGCCCACATCCTGCACCCCGACCGCGTACCCGAGGCGCCCACCGCGCCGCTCGACGTCGAGGTGGCGGCGCCGCGGTGAGCGGTCCGTCGCCGGGCGCCGTCAGCGCCCTCTACCGCTACCCGGTGAAGTCCATGGGCGGCGAGCCGCTGGAGGAGGCGGCGATCGACTGGTTCGGCGTGCAGGGCGACCGCCGCTACGCGTTCGTGCGCAGCGAGGACCGCAGCGACTTCCCGTGGCTGACGATCCGCCAGGTGCGCGACATGACGCGCTACGAGCCGCGCAGCGCGCCCGGCGACCCGGAGGGCGCGCCGCCGGTCGTGCGCACGCCGGGCGGGCGCGAGCTCGAGGTCACCGACCCGGCGCTCGCCGAGGAGCTGGCGGCGGCGCACGGCCACCCCGTGTGGCTGCTGCGCGACCACCGCGGGCTGTTCGACGCGTTCAGCGTGTCGGTGCTCAGCCGGCAGACGGTCGCGGCGATCGGCGAGCTGGCCGGGCGCCCGCTCGATCCGCGCCGCTTCCGCCCGACGATCGTGATCGACGCGCCCGGAGGCGAGCCGTTCCCCGAGGAGGGCTGGGTCGGGCGCACGCTCGCCCTCGGCGACGGCGACGACGCGCCGCTCGTGCGCCTGGACACACGCGACTCGCGCTGCATGATCGTCAACGTCGACCCCGACACCGCCGAGCGCGACCCGGCGGTGCTGCGTGCCGTCGCCCGCCACCGCGACGCGTGCGCGGCCGTCTACGGCTCGGTCGTGCGGCCGGGCACGGCGCGCGTGGGCGCCCCGCTGCGGCTGGTCGACTGACTCAGAAGTGCGGGCTGCCCAGGCCGCTCTGCGACGCCAGCGCGATGCCCGCGACCACCGAGAGCACCGCGATCCCGACGACCCCGGCGAGACCGAGCGCCGGCTGGCGGCGCCTGTCGCCCTCCAGCAGCGCCAGGCCCGCGAGCGCGCCGCCGATCAGGCCGCCGACGTGGCCGCCGATCGAGATGTTGTTGAGGAACAGGCCGAGCACCAGGTTCAGCACGATCAACCAGCCGATGCCGGCCTGGAACGGGTCGATCCCCCGCGCGCGCAGCTCCACGAACGCGGCGCCCATGAGGCCGAAGACCGCGCCCGACGCGCCGACCGTGATCGCGTTGGGCTCCAGCAGCAGCGCGCCCGCCGAGCCGGCCAGCAGCGACGCGAAGTAGACGGCGGCGAAGCGCACCGAGCCGATCGCGGGCTCGAGCATCTGCCCGAGGATCCACAGCAGGTACATGTTGAACGCGATGTGGATGATCGAGGCGTGCAGGAAGCCGCCGGTGATCAGCCGCCAGTACTGGCCCTCGGCGACGCCCGACAGCGCGCTGTCGCCCGCGAACAGCCCCTGGCCCAGCAGCGCCAGGTGCTTGACGATCTCGTTGTTGCCGCCGAAGCCGTTCAGGCCGCCGTCGCCGGCCATGATCTCGGCCAGGTACATGAGCACGTTGACGACGAGCAGCGCCTTCGTCACGGGCGCGGCGGCGCTCGCGGCGCGGCGGATCGACGCGGACGTGCGCACCTCGGTCTTCTGGCGCGAGCACTCCGGACAGCGCATGCCGACCGGAGTCGCCGTCATGCAGTCGGGGCAGATGTGCCGGCCGCAGGACGAGCAGGAGACGCCCGTCTCGCGATCCGGGTGGCGGTAGCAGGTGGCCATTCGGCGTGCGGACGATAGCGGCGGCGCCTTCCGCGAATCTCAACGGCGCCGCCCGCCGCTCAGAGCATCTGCTCGGTGGGCCGCACCAGGATCTCGTTGACCGCCACGCGCCGCGGCCGCGTCACGATGTAGGCGATCACGTCGGCGATGTCCTCGGCCTCCAGCCGCTCGACGCCCTCGAAGCGCTTGCGCGCGACCTCGAGGACCTCGGGGCGCATGTGGTCGGTCAGCTCGGTGTTCGTCCCGCCCGGCTCCACCAGCGACACGCGCACGTGGCGCTGGGTCACCTCCTGGCGCAGGCCCTCGCTGAACGCGCCGACGCCGTGCTTGGTCAGGTTGTAGACCGCCGACCCGGCGCGGGCGACGCGGCCGGCGACGGAGCTGATGTTGACGAGGTCGGCGACCCGGCGTGGCTCGCTCTCGGCCGCCTTGAGCAGGTGCGGGAGCGCGGCGTGCGCGACGTACAGCAGCCCGTTGAGGTTCACCGCGATCATCCGGTCCCACTCCTGCGTGGGCGCGTCGACCACGGGCCCGAGCAGCATCACGCCGGCGTTGTTGACGACCGTGTCGAGCCGGCCGAGCTCGCGGACGGCCTCCTCGACGGCGCCGATCGCCTGCTCCTGGTCGGTGACGTCGCCCTCGATCGGGACGGCGCGCACGCCGGTCTCCTCGATCTCGGCGGCGAGGCGGTGGAGGCGGTCCCCGCGGCGGGCGACGAGCGCGACCGCGGCGCCCTGGGCGGCGAGGGCGCGCGCGGCCGCCTCGCCGATGCCGCTGGAGGCGCCGGTCACGAGCGCGGCGGTTCCATCGAGTCGTTCGGCCATGGCCGGAACCCTACGCGGGAACGGCCGTGACGCGGCGGCCCGCCGGCGGGCGGGCGGGGGCTCAGGGCCAGAGGCGGCGCGCCTCGTTGAGCGCGTCGTGCAGCGTGCGCTCGGCGAGGTCGACGACGTTCTTGGAGGCGCGGCGGCGCTGCTTGGAGCGCTGCTTGGTGCGCAGGACGACGAGGGCGACCCCGGCGGCGGTGCCCGCGACGACGGCGGCGGCGGGGCGCGCCCAGTTGCGCGGGTCGCGCATCGCCGACAGCTCCCACGACTCGAGCTCCTCGGCGGCCGCGAGGCTGATCGACGTGAGCGTCTCCTCGAGACGCGCGCCGAGCTCGGCCGGCGGCTCGACGGGCGTCAGCGCGCGGCGCAGGAGCGCCTCGAACTCGGTGCTGGCGGCATCGCTCATCTATCGCCCCCTTTCGCGCTCGCGTCCACGATTCCCTCGAGCTGCTTGATCGCTCGATGCAACAACACCTTGGTGGCGCCGTCGGTGCGGCCCATCGCCCGCGCGATCTCGCGGTTGTCCATGCCGAGCGCGAAGCGCATGATCAGCGCCTCGCGCCGGTCGTCGGGAAGCTGCTGCACGCCGGCGAGGATCCGCTTCAGCTCGTCGCGCCCCTCGACCAGGTCCTCGGTCGTGTGCGTCGCCGGCAGCACGGTCGAGTCGTCGATGTGCGTCTGCGGCCGGCGCGAGCGGTCGCGGTAGTGGTTGGCGGCGAGGTTGTGGGCGATGCGGATCAGCCACGGGCGCAGCGGCCGTCCCCCGGACTCCTCGAGCGCGCGTGGGAAGTGGCGGTAGGCCTGCAGGAACGTCTGCTCCGTGAGGTCCTCGGCGTCGTGATGGTCCCCGACCCGGTAGTACGCGTACGAGTAGACGTCGCGCAGATGCTGCCGATAGAGCTCGGAGAACTGCGCGTCGACGGCGGCCTTCTCGGCGGTGTCGGGGTCGACCACGCACCGAGCCTACCTCTACGCGGCGCCCCCGCCGGCGTGCGCGACCCGGCCGCTCTCGGCGTGCGCGCCGGTGGCGGCGGCGCGGGCGGCGGCCAGCGAGGCGACCGTGGCGGCGAGCGAGTCGAGCTCGACCGCGGCGACGTCCGTGCTCTGCGTGGCCTCGACGCCGCCGGCGCGCAGCAGCTCGCGGAGCTGGCGCGCGAAGCCGGCGTCGGCCGACGCGACGATGCAGGAGTCCGGGCCGCCGCCGAGCGCGGCGACCGCGCGCACGCCGGTCCGGCGCGCGACGTGGTCGGTGGGGCGCTCGCCGTTCCCGACGACGCCGGGGACGGCGACGAGCGCGCCGGCGCGGGCCGGCAGGCGGTCCTGCAGGGCGGTGACCGCCGCGGGCAGCTCGGCGGCGGGGGTCGCGAAGACGACGAGGTCGTGGCGCATCAGCTCGGGCGGGTCGGCGACGTCGACGCGGTCGGTCTCGACGCCCGCGCGGTGGAGGGTCGCGGCGAGCGTGGCGGCCGCCTCGCCGTGGCCGACGACGGCGGCGCGGCGGACGGGCGGCAGGCCGCCGAGCCACTCCCACTGGAGCGCGACGCACGGCCAGATGCGCTCGGTGACGGCGCGGGCGAGCTCGGGCGACGGGTTCTCCACGCGCGGGAAGCGCAGCGGCGAGCCGACGCGGATGCGCACCTTGTGGGGGCGGATGCGCCAGCCCTTGCGGATCGCCTCGGTGCCGGTGACGGCGACGGGCAGGACCGGGGCCCCGGTCTCGAGCGCGAGACGGCCGACGCCGCGCTTGGGCTGGCCCAGGCCGCCGGGCCGGATGCGCGTGCCCTCGGGGAAGATCACGACGATGTCGCCGCGCTCGAGGATCTCGCGGGCGGTGGCCATCGCGTCGCCGTCGGCGTTGCCGCGATCGATCGGGAAGGCGCCGAGCGAGTTCAGAAACCAGGCCGTCAGCGGCTTGCGGAACAGCTCCTTCTTGGCGACGAAGTAGACCGGCCGGCGCACGATCGTCCCGATCACGAACGGGTCCAGGAACGAGCGGTGGTTGGCGGCGATGATCATCGGGCCGTCCTGCAGCACGTGCTCGCGGCCGATGCGGCTCATGCGGAAGTACAGGTGGAAGAACGGCTGGAAGACCGCCCGCACGATCCAGTAGAGGATCGGATTGACGCCCCGGCGGCGGGCGCGGTCCAGGTATGCGGCACGGTCCATGTCAACGGGTACCCGCGCGCCGCCCCCGCGTTACAGTGGGTGTCCGATGGCGATCGACACCGCACAGACCCTGCGCGGGGCGCTGGCCGGAGCGGTCGCCGCCGGCGTATGGGCCGCCCAGCAGCCGCTCGACAAGCGCGTCTTCGGGGTGGCCTACGACGACACCGAGCTGCTCGGCAAGCTCGTCACCCGCCGCACGATCCCGGCGCGGGCGATCGGCACCGCGATGCACCTGGCCAACGGCGCGCTGTTCGGCGCCGTGTACGCGAACGTCGCGCCGCGCCTGCCGCTGCCGTCCTGGGCGCGCGGCCCGGTCGCGGCGCTCACCGAGAACGTCGCCACGTGGCCCCTGGCGACGATCTCCGATCGGCTGCACCCGGCGCGCGACGACCTGCCGCGGCTGGCCGGCAACCGCGCCGCGTTCGCGCAGGCGACTTGGCGCCACCTGCTGTTCGGCGTCGTCCTCGGCGAGCTCGAGCGGCGCCTGAGCAGCCCCGCGGAGGACGAGGTCCCCGCCTACGAGCACGTCGTGAGCTCCAACGGGCACGGCTCGATCGAGCACGCGATGGGCGCCCCGCGCGGGTAGCCGCCGCGCGCGCCCGTTCCCGCCCGTTCGATCGCCCGTTCCCGCCGTACACTCGGCGCAGCGCCGGGGTAGCTCAGCTGGTAGAGCAACGGTCTTGTAAACCGTAGGTCAGGGGTTCGAGTCCCCTTCCCGGCTCTCCCGGCCCGCGCGCGCGTGGATCGCGGGGCCGGCCGCGCGAGGCGCCCAGTGCGCAGGGCCTCGGCCGGCGGACGGGGTCGGTGCCCCGTGCCCACACGTGCCCCCTGCGAGCGGGCGGACGTGGACGTGGGAGCCCTCGTCGGCGACCGTTGTCGCCTCGCGCTCGCATAGCGAGATCGATCTGACAACGGTGGGAGCGCCCGTTGCCCTAGCCTGGCCCCTCCATGCGACGCCTGATCCTGCCGCTCCTGGCCGCCGCCGCGCTCGCGGGCGCCGGCTGCGGGGGCGATGACGACGACACGACGACCGCGAACATCCCCAGCGGGAACGCGCCGGCCGGGACGACGACCGCGCCCGCCGAGCCCGAGGACGGGACCGACACGGGCGAGAGCACGACGCCGACGACCGGCACCGACACGACGCAGGACCCGTCGCTCGCGCAGAAGCCGGAGGTCGAGGTGCCCGACGGCCCCGCGCCGAAGGAGCTCGTCGTCGAGGACCTCGTCGAGGGGACCGGTCCGGAGGCCAAGGCCGGCGACACCGTCACCGTCGACTACGTCGGCGTGCTCTACGACGACGGCGAGCAGTTCGACGCCTCGTGGGACAGCGGCCAGCCGTTCACGTTCGAGCTCGGCGCCGGCAACGTCATCGAGGGCTGGGACCAGGGCGTCGAGGGGATGAAGGTCGGCGGCCGCCGCCAGCTCATCATCCCGCCGAACCTGGCGTACGGCACCGAGGGCGCGCCGCCGACGATCCCGGCGAACGCGACGCTCGTGTTCGTCGTGGACCTCAAGGAGATCGCCGGCTGACGCCGGCCGCGCCGCACCCCGCGCCGGACGCGGTCGACGCGCTCGTCGCCGACGCGCTGGAGATCTGCGCGGTCGCGGCGCCCACGTTCGCGGAGGGCGAGCGCGCCGCGCTGGTGGCCGCGAAGCTCGCGGACGCCGCCGGCGCGGCGCCGCGCGTCGACGCCGCCGGCAACGTGCTGGCGGCGTTCGGCCCGGCCGCGGCCGCCGACCGTCCCGCCGCCATCGTCGCCGCCCACCTCGACACGGTCTTCGCGGCCGGCACGCCGCTGCGGCCCCGGCGCGAGGGCGACCGGCTCCTCGGCCCCGGGATCGGCGACGACTCGCTCGCCGTCGCCGCGCTCGTCCACCTC
>DATMSA010000062.1:0-6344 GCA_035565675.1 Capillimicrobium sp.
TTCAGGGCTCTCCGCGTCCGCGACGGACGCACACCTCAACCCCGCTACCGCGAAGGAGCACCCCCGCATGTCCCGCAAGCCCGCCACCCCGTTGACCGACCGCCTCGTCGAGCTGGAGGCCGAAGTCGCCACCCTGGAGGCGCGCGCCGACGAGCTGCGCGCCGAGGCTCGCGCCGCCCAGGACGCCGCCGAGGCCGCCGAGCACGCCCTGGGCGTCGAAGTCCGCCGCCTCGCGCTCGCCGACAAGACGACCTCCCCCACGGCCGACGAGCTGACCGCCCAGCTCAACGCCGCCCAGGCCCGCGCCGACGAGCCTTGGGGCATCCGCATTCGCGCGCTCGAAGACGGCGCCTACGAGTCCGCCCAGGCCGTCCGCCAGTTCATCGACGACAACCTCGACGGCCTCATCGAGGAGCTGCGCGCGGACGCCGAGAAGGCCAACGCCCAGGTCGCCGCCGCCGCGGACGCGTGGCGCGCGGCGACGAAGGCCCGCGGGTACGTCGCGGCGCGCGCATGCGCGCTCTTGGGCCAGGCGAGCGATATCGACGCCTCCGCCGTTTGGTCGTACCGCTTCGTCGGTCCCGCGATCCGTACGACCGGCCTGCACGGCGAGAAGTCCGTCAGCCTCAGCGAGCTGGGTCTCCCGCTCCCGAGCCCCACCGCCCTGGCGCGCCGCCGGGCTATCCGCGAGACCGGCCGTCTCCCGGAGACCGCACCGCTGCGCGGGTTGTAGGAGACGGGCCGCCCGCCCGGAGACAAACGCCTCAAGCCCCGGCCTCCGCCCGCGCCTCAGCGGTCCGCGAGCCCGGGCTTTCGTCATTTCGACGGCGAGTGTCGAACTTCCGTCGAGCCTCTGTCCCGTCTCTGTCGGGTACCTGTCCGATCGCTGTCGGGGCACGAGAAGGGGCGTAGCGACCGCGCTCTCGGCGAGCTACGGTGCCGCCGTCAAGTCCAAAGAGATGGCCCCGGAGGCGCTGGTACCGCCGCCCGGGGCCGAGCACCCGGAGGAACCCCGAATGCCCCAATCAGCATCTCACGCCCCTGGCCCGAGGCCCCATGACCGCGTCCCGATCGCCCTCGCCGTCGAGCTGCTGGAGCGCGCTCGCGACGCCGGACTCGTCCACGACGACGACCGCTTCGCCAGCCCGCTGCGCTCCAAGCTGACGCGACTCGGTGTGCGCTCGATCGCAGCCCTGTCGCCCGCTCAGGCGCTCGACGTCGCGGCCTTCGTCGGCCGCCTCACCGCCCCTCTCTGAGACGCACTAGGCGCTGACCTGTTGGCGCCGACCGACCCCCGCGCCTGGTCCCGCCCGGATTGACCGTCCGGCGGGGCCACGTGCCGCCTCTGCGCCCACGATTGTTAGGCGGGATTGTTAGGCCGAGAAGCAGAAAACCCCGCCGGAGCGGGGCTTTCGTGAGGTGGGCGATACTGGGCTCGAACCAGTGACCTCCGCCTTGTCGAGGCGGCGCTCTCCCAGCTGAGCTAATCGCCCTGGGATGCGGGCCCTAGCCTAGCAACGCGCTCAGGGTCCCGGCGCGTCGTCGCGGACGATAGCCTGAGGGGTCCAAGCTGGCGACGTGGCGGAGTGGCTACGCAGCGGCCTGCAAAGCCGTGTACACCGGTTCGATTCCGGTCGTCGCCTCTCTCGCGCCCCCGGCGATGTTCGTGCTGGTCCGCAGCCTGCTCGTCGGGCCCGCCACCTGGCGGCCGACCGCGGACACGCTGCGCGCGCGGGGCCACGCGGCCGTCGTGCCGGCCCGTTCCGCGGAGCCGCCCCTGTGGCCGCGCGCCCGCGAGGCCGTGGCGCGGGCGGCCGCGAGCCTCGACGGACCGCTCGTCCTCGCCGGCCACAGCGGCGCCGGCGTGCTGCTGCCCGCGCTCGCCGCGGCGCTCCCCCGACCGCCGGCCGCGACGGTCTTCGTCGACGCGTTCCTGCCGCCGCCGGACGGCAGCGCTCCGCTCGTCGGCGACGAGCAGCGCCGGCGGCCGGGCAGGCGCGCGAGCACGGGTGGCCCGTCGCCGAGATCCCCGGGGCCCACCACCTGTCGATCGCCACGCAGCCGGACACCGCCGCCGACGCCCTGGTGGGCCTTGTGCGCGCGGCGACCGGCGCCTGAGCGGCGCCGTCAGGCCGGCCGGTGGCAGACGGCCTCGAGGTTGTTGCCGTCGAGGTCGAGCACGAACGCCGCGTAGTACGTCGGGTGGTAGATCTCGCGCACGCCCGGCGCGCCGTTGTCGGTCGCGCCGGCCGCCAGCGCGGCGGCGTGGAACGCGTCGACGCTCGCGCGGTCGCGGGCCTCCAGCGCGATGTGCGCGGGCCCGCTCACCGGCCGCCTCGTCTGCTCGGTCCCGTACAGCCACAGCGCCGGCTTGGGGCCGAACGGGCCGTCGAAGCCGAAGCCGGCGGCGCCCTCGATCGGCTCCATGACGAGGCGGTAGCCGAGCGGCTCCAGCGCGGCCGCGTAGAACGCCTTCGCACGCGCGTAGTCGGAGACGGTGATCCCGAGGTGGTCGAGCATCAGCGAGCGAGCATCGCCGCCGCGGCGTCGCGGTTGCCCGCGCGCCGCTGGACGGCCAGGTTGACGAACATCAGCGCGATCACGATCAAGAGCAGCGCCGTCGCGACGACGTTGACCTGCGGCGGCACGCCCTGGCGAGCCGCGCCGTAGATGAACAGCGGGAACGTCACCGTCTGGCCGGCGGTGAAGTTCGTGATCACGAAGTCGTCGAGCGAGATCGCGAACGCCAGCAGCGCCGCCGCCAGCACGCCCGGCGCGATCAGCGGCAGCGTGACCTTGCGCAGCGTCGTCCACTGGTTGGCGCCGAGGTCCATCGCCGCCTCCTCGATGTGCAGGTCGAGGCCCTCCAGGCGCGCGCGGACGGTCAGCACGACGTAGCCGAGCGTGAACATCACGTGCGCGATGAGGATCGTCACGAACCCGCGCGCGAGCCCGAGCGTCAGGTAGTAGCCCAGCAGCGCGGCGCCGAGCACCACCTCCGGCGTGGCCAGCGGCAGCAGCACGAGCCCCTCGACGCCCCCGCGCGCGCGGATCTTGTGGCGCACGAGCGCGAGCGCCACGCCGACCCCGAGGATCACGGCGAGGACCGTGGCGAGCGCCGCGATCGACAGCGACGTCGTCAGCGCGCTCTGCAGGCCCTCCACCGCGAACGGGTCGCCCCAGTGGCGCAGCGTGAAGCCCTGCCACGTGTAGTTGAAGCGCCCCTGGTTGTCGTTGAACGAGTAGAGCGCGATGACGCCGATCGGGATGAACAGGTAGAGCAGGGCCAGGCCGGACCACAGGCCCAGCGCCCACGCGCGCACGCGTCCCGACGACATCCTCACGTGACCGACTCCCGCAGCGACTTCGTCCCCAGCGCCCGCGCGTACAGGAAGATCCCGATGAGGATCGCCGCCATCAGCACGAACGACAGCGCCGCGGCGACCGGGTAGTCGCGCACGATCAGGTACTGCGACTGGATGACGTTGCCGATCATGTACTGCTGCGGCGACCCGAGCAGCTCCGCGTTGATGAAGTCACCCAGCGAGGGGATGAACACGAGCAGCGTGCCCGAGAACACGCCCGGCAGCGCCAGCGGCAGCGTCACCTTGCGAAACGCGGTGATCCGGTTGGCGTAGAGGTCGGTCGCCGCCTCGATCAGGCGCCGGTCGACCTTCTCCAGCGCCACGTACAGCGGCAGGACCATGAACGGCAGGAAGTTGTAGGTGATGCCGGCGATCACGGCGGTGCGCGTCGCCAGGATCCGGCCGCTGTCGCCGACGAGGCCGAGGTCGTCCATGAGGCCCACGACCCAGCCGTCGTCGGTGAGGATCGTCTGCCACGCCACCGTGCGCACCAGGGAGCTGGTGAAGAACGGCAGGATCACCAGCAGCAGCATGAAGTTCTTCCACCGGCCCGCCTTGAACGCCATGAAGTAGGCGAGCGGGAACGCGATGATCAGGCACAGCACGGTGGCGGTTCCGGCGTAGAACAGCGACCGCCAGAGCTGCTCGCTGAAGTGCGAGATCGAGTCCGGGTAGACCGACCAGTTCCACGTCTGGACGAAGCCCTCGTCGGCGTTGCCCGTCTGCAGCGACACCCAGAGCTGGTTGACCAGCGGGATCGCGAAGAAGATGAGGAGGAACGCGACGCCGGGGCCCAGCAGCGTGTAGGCCAGGACGCGGCGTCGCCGCTCCAGGGGGCTCACGCCCCAGCGATCTCCTGCATCCGCGCGGTCACCTCACGCTCGTCGGCGCCGGTCAGGTTGACGACCGGGTACAGCCGCTTCTGCGTCTCGGCGTCCGGGAACACGAGCTGGTTCTCGGCCAGCCCGGGATCGATGTCGAGCATGTGCTCGCGGGCGCCCTCGACCGGGGACACGTAGTTGACGTACGCGGCGAGCTGGGCCGCCACCGCCGGGTCGTAGTAGAAGTTCATCCACGTCTCGGCGCCGTAGGGCTGCTCGGCGTTGGCCGGGATCATCATGTTGTCCGACCAGATGCCGGCGCCCGCCTCGGGGATGAGGAACTCGAGGTCGGGGTTGTCGGCCTGGAGCTGGACGATGTCGCCCGACCAGGCGACGCACGCCCAGACGTTGCCGGAGGCGAGGTCCTTGGCGTAGTCGTTGCCGGTGAAGCGGCGGATCTGGCCGCTGGCGCTGGCCTCCTCCATCTTGTCGAGCTGCGCCATGACGTCGTCGACGGTCGCGTCGGCGGGGTTGATCCCGTCGGCGAGCATCAGCAGCGTCGTGGAGTCGCGCCACTCGCTGAGGAACGTGACCCGGCCCTTGAACTTCGGGTCGAACAGGTCCTCCATGCCGGTGAGCTTCCCGCCGGTCTTCTTCGGGTTGTAGCCGATGCCGGTCATGCCCGACTGCCACGGCAGCGTGTACGAGCGCTCGGGGTCCCAGGACGGGCTCTGCAGCGACGGGCTGAGGTTCTTGGCGTTGGGGACGTTGGCCTTGTCGATCGGCTCGACGAAGCCGCGCTCGATCCAGCGCGCCGCCATGTAGTCGGTGAGCGTGACGATGTCGCGGCCGATGGAGCGGTCCGCCTCGAGGTCCTGGCGGACCTTCGCGTAGAAGGACTCGTTGTCGTTGATGTCCTCGAGGTACTTGAGCTCCGCGCCCTCCTTGCGCTCCCACTCCTTCGGCGTCTTCTTGTCGATGTAGAGCGGCCAGTTGGAGACGGTGATCGAGTCGATGGCCGTCTTGGCGTGGCTGACGTCCGTCGGCGTCGTGGCGGCGACGGTGCCGGTGCTCGAGCCGCCGACCTCGCCGCACGCGGCCAGCAGCGAGCCGGCGCCGGCGACGAGCCCGACGGCGCCCATGCGCCGCAGGAAGACCCGCCGCGAGTGGTCGTCGCCGTTCAGCAGGCGCTCGACGACGCGGTCGATCGGTTCTTCATGGGGCACGGCTGACCTCCTTGGCGACGACGAAGCTGTGATCGGGGCTCCAGGTGACGTCGACCTCCCGGCCGGCGCCGAAGGTCGCGAGGTCCTGGCCCCCGTCGTTCTGGGCGACGGCCAGCAGCTCCTGGCCGGCCGGTGTGCGCACGACGTACTGGGTGATGATCCCGAGGAAGCTGGCGTCGGTGATCGTGCCGCGCAGCACGTTGACGTCGGCGCCGGCCGACCCCGCGGGCGCGAGGCGCAGCTTCTCGGGCCGGACGCCGATCGACACGCCCGCGGCCTCGGCGCCGTTGACGCGGTCGGCGGGGATCCGGACGCGGGCGCCCTCGGGCGTCTGCAGCTCGACGAGGTCGCTGGCGCGGCCCACGACGTCGCCCTCGAGCAGGTTGCAGGCGCCCAGGAACTGGGCGACGAAGGCGGTGGCCGGCCGGTCGTAGAGCTCCGCCGGCGAACCGAGCTGCTCGATGCGGCCGTGGTTCATCACCGCGATCGTGTCGGCCATCGACATGGCCTCCTCCTGGTCGTGCGTGACGTGCACGAACGTGATGCCGACCTCGCGCTGGATGCGGCTGAGCTCGAGCTGGAGCTGCTTGCGCAGCTTGAGGTCGAGCGCGCCGAGCGGCTCATCGAGAAGCAGCACTCTCGGCTTGTTGACAAGCGCGCGGGCCAGCGCGACGCGCTGCCGCTGCCCGCCGGAAAGCTGGCTGGGCTTGCGGGCGCCGTAGCCAGGCAGCTTGACCAGTTCCAGCATGTCCTCGGCAGCGCGGTGACGCTCGGCTTTTCCGGTGCCGCGCACCATCAGCCCATAGGCCACATTGTCCAGAATGCTGAGATGCGGAAACAGCGCATAATCCTGAAACACCGTGTTGACGTTGCGCCGATAGGGTGGCACGCCGCCGGCACTTTCCCCGAATATCTCTATTCTGCCATCGGTC
>DATMSA010000063.1:0-16874 GCA_035565675.1 Capillimicrobium sp.
ATCGCGCTCGTGCTGTTCGCGATCGTCTTCTTCCGCCTGTGGTTCCTGCAGGTCCTCAGCGGCGACGAGTACGTCTCGCAGGCCAACGACAACCGCGTGCGCGAGATCCGCATCCAGGCGCCGCGCGGCGAGATCCTCGACCGCGACGGCCGGGTGCTCGTCACCAACCGCCAGGCGACCGTCGTGCAGATCGAGCCGGGCAAGCTGCCCACCGACAACGCGGAGCGCAAGGCGCTGTTCGTGCGCCTGGGCAAGGTGCTCGGGATGGACCCGATCGAGATCTCGCGCGAGGTCAACCGCCAGCGCCGCATCCTGCCCTACGCGAACGTGACGCTCGACGTCGACGCGCCCCGCTCGGTCCTCAACTACCTGCAGGAGCGCAAGCGCCACTTCCCGGCGGTGACGGTCACCGACCAGTACCTGCGCCGCTATCCGCGCGGGGAGCTCGCCGCGCACCTGCTCGGCACGGTCGGCCAGATCAACCCCGACCAGCTCAAGCAGAAGCGCTACAAGGGCGTCAAGCAGGGCACGGTCATCGGCCAGAGCGGCATCGAGTGGCAGTACGACCGCTACCTGCGCGGCACCGACGGCGCCCAGCTCCTGCAGGTCGACTCGATGGGCGGCTACAAGGGCGAGCTGCGCCGCCGCCAGCCGGTGCCCGGCCAGACCCTGAAGCTGTCGCTGGACCTGTCGCTGCAGGAGGTCGGCCAGGAGGCGGTCGCCCAGGCCGGCGGCGGGCAGCCGGGCGCGTTCGTGGCGATGGACCCGCGTAACGGGCAGATCGTCGCGATGGGCTCCTACCCGAGCTTCGACCCGTCCGTGTTCGCCAAGCCGATCAGCGAGGAGAAGTACAAGGCGCTGAGCTCCGAGGCCAACGGCGCGCCGCTGTTCGACCGCGCGATCGCGGGCCTGTATCCGACCGGCTCGACGTTCAAGCCGATCACCGCGCTCGCCGCGCTGGAGCGGGGGATCATCGACCCGTCGACGGTCATCAACGACACCGGCTGCCTGAAGGTCGGCTTCACCGAGTTCTGCAGCCCGGGCGACCGGGGCGCGGGCGCGGTGAACCTCGTCTCCGCGCTGAAGGTGTCCTCCGACGTCTACTTCTACATCCTGGGTCGCGACCTCAACGAGCTGGAGGGCCAGGCGCTGCAGAAGGCCGCCCACAAGCTCGGCCTCGGGCGCACGCCCGGGATCGACCTGCCCGGCGCGCAGCCCGGCACCGTGCCCGACCGCGCCTGGCGCGAGGAGCGCGCCAAGCTCGAGCGCCAGTGCCGGCGCAAGGAGAAGGTCGACTCCTGCGGCATCTCCGACATGCGCCCGTGGTCCACCGGCGACAACGTGAACCTGTCCGTCGGCCAGGGCGACCTGCAGGCCTCGCCGCTGCAGATGGCGGTCGCCTACGCCGCGCTCGCCAACGGCGGCAAGATCGTGCGCCCGCACCTGGGCCTCAACGTCGAGGACTCCCAGGGCCGCCTCGTGCAGGAGATCGACCCGCCGAGCGCGCGCTCGATCGACCTGCCGCGGGAGGCGCGCGACGCGATCCTGCAGGGCCTGCACGCGGCCGCCAGCGAGCCCGGCGGCACGTCGGCCGACGTGTTCGCCGGCTGGCCGCACGACCGCTACCCGGTGTACGGCAAGACCGGCACCGCCGAGCGCGGCGCCGGCCGGCCCGACCAGTCCTGGTACGTCGCGTTCGTGCCCGACCGCAGCCGCCCGCTCGTCGTCGCGGTGACGATCGAGGGCGGCGGCTGGGGCGCCACGTCCGCGGCGCCGGCCGCGCGTCAGATCCTGTCCCAGTGGTACCTGGGCCACAAGGGCGAGTTCCTACGCGGGGAGTCGCACACCCAGTGATGAACACGGCCGCCAGCCCGATCCGCGACCCGCGCGACGACGCGCCCGTCGCCGCGACCGGCGGCGGCCTGCTGTCGCTGCGGCTGCCGTTCGACCCGCTGCTGCTGGTGGCGACGATCGGGCTGCTCGTCTGCTCGCTGGTCGTCCTCGACGGCGCCACCGCCGAGGACATCGCCGGCCAGCCCGACTACTTCGTCAACCGCCAGGCCATCTTCTCCGCCGTCGGCGTCGTGCTGATGCTCGTGCTCAGCCGGATCGACGTCTCGCGCTTCCGCGAGCTGACCTGGGGCCTGTACGCCGTGCTCATCGGGATCATCCTCCTGAATCTGGCGCTCGGCTCCGAGGTGCGCGGCGCCCAGCTGGCCATCCAGCTGCCCGGCGGCTTCAACTTCCAGTCCTCCGAGTTCGGCAAGGTGCTGCTGATCCTCGTGCTGGCCGGCTTCGTCGTCGGCCGCTCACGGCGGATCGCCGATCGGGACACGACGGCGCGCGTGATGCTGCTGGCGCTCGTGCCGGCGTTCTTCGTGATCGCCCAGCCGGACCTCGGGTCGGGCATGGTGTACGTCGTCATCGCGCTCGCCGTGCTGTTCGTGGCGGGCACCCCCTGGCGGCACTTCGCCGGGCTCTTCGCCCTGATCGCCGTCGCCATCACCGTCGCCCTCGTCGCCGCACCGGCGGTGGGGGTGGAGGTGCTCAAGCCCTACCAGGTCGACCGCCTCACGTCGTTCCTGTCGCCCAGCGACGTCGCGGGCGACGAGGGCTACCAGCAGGAGCAGTCGAAGATCGCGATCGGGGCCGGGCAGAAGACCGGCCGCGGCGACCAGGCCACCCAGACGAAGCTCAACTTCCTCCCCGAGCACCACACGGACTTCATCTTCGCCGTGGTCGGGGAGCGCTACGGCTTCGTCGGCTGCGCCCTGGTGCTGTCGCTCTACGCGCTCTTGATCTGGAGATCCCTGCGCATCCTCACGATGGCCAAGAACCTGTTCGGCGCGCTCGTCGCCGGCGGCGTCGTGGCGATGCTCATGTTCCAGGTCTTCGTCAACGTCGGCATGAACCTCGGGATCATGCCCATCACCGGCCTGACCCTGCCGTTGCTCAGCTACGGCCCGGCCTCGGTGATCACCACCCTCCTGGCGCTGGGCCTCCTGCAGTCCATCTACGTGCAGGGACGCCTGGCCGCCGCCTACAAGTCAAGGACCATCCTGTGAAGAAGCAAGTCTTGGTCAGCGTCGACCGCGGCGAGACCCGTGTCGCGCTGCTGGAGAAGCCGAAGGGCAAGCGCAGCTACCGCGTCGCCGAGCTCTACCTGGAGCGCCGCGGGAACCGCTCGATCGTCGGCAACATCTACAAGGGCAAGGTCGACAACGTCCTGCCCGGCCTCGAGGCCGCGTTCGTCGACATCGGACTCGACAAGAACGGCTTCCTGCACGTCGACGAGATCGTCCTGCCCGGCGTCGAGACGCCGCGCCGCGGGCGCGGGAACGGCGACGGCAAGAAGATCACCGACCTGCTCAAGCCCGGGCAGGAGATCGTCGTGCAGGTCGTCAAGGACCCGCTGAAGACGAAGGGCGCGCGCCTGTCGATGGAGCTCACGATCGCCGGGCGCTACATGGTGTACGCGCCGACCGGCGAGGGCATCGGCGTGTCGCGCCGCCTCGACGACAAGGAGCGCGAGCGCCTGCGCAAGGAGGCCAAGGGCCTGGACCTGCGCGACGGCGGCGCGATCATCCGTACCGCCGCGTCGGGCGCCAAGCGCGAGGACTTCGAGCGCGAGCTGCAGTACCTGTTCAAGCTCAACGACGTCCTGCGCAAGCGCGCCGAGGAGAACCCGGCGCCGTCGCTGGTGTTCCAGGAGGCCGACCTGTCGGTCCGCGTCGTGCGCGACATCTTCTCCGACGACTTCGAGAAGGCGATCGTCGACGACCCCAAGCAGCACCACCGGCTCGTGTCGTTCTTCGAGCGCACCGGCCCCGAGCTCGTCGAGCGCCTGGAGCTGTACGAGGGCGACGAGCCGCTGTTCGAGAAGCACGGCGTGACCGAGGTGCTCGAGGGCACGATGTCGCGCCGCGTCGACCTGCCATCGGGCGGCTACCTGATGATCGACTACGCCGAGGCGCTGACGGTCATCGACGTCAACTCGGGCTCGTTCGTCGGGCGCGGCAAGCAGGCCCGCCTCGAGGACACGATCACGAAGACGAACATCGAGGCCGCCGTCGAGGTCGTCAACCAGCTCCGGCTGCGCGACATCGGCGGGATCATCGTCATCGACTTCATCGACATGGCCCGCGCCCGCAACGCGCGCGAGGTCATGAAGACGCTGCGGGCCGCGCTGGACGAGGACCGCACGAAGACGTTCACGGCCGAGATCTCCAAGCTCGGCCTGGTCGAGATGACCCGTCAGAACGTGACCGAGGGCGTGCGCGAGATCATGACCCGGCCGTGCCCGACCTGCGACGGCGAGGGCGTGATCAAGTCCGAGGAGACGATCGCGATCGAGGTCGAGCGCCGGCTGCGCGACGAGGTCGGCGAGGAGGAGGCCTACCTCGTGCGCCTCAACCCGCGCGTCACCGCCCAGTTCACCGGCGGCGGCGGGGGCGCCCTGCGGGCGCTGGAGTCCGAGACCGGGAAGGTCTTCTACTTCGAGGGCTCCGAGGGCCTGCCGCTGGACCACTTCGCGATCACCGCGCGCGGCACCCAGGAGGAGATCTCCGAGCAGGCGGTCCCGTTCGCCGCCGGCGAGGAGGTCTACGTCCACATCGTCGAGCCGCACATGTACAACGTCGACGACGCGGTGGCCAAGATCGACAGCTACCTGATCTCGGTGACCCACGGCTACCGGTACCTGGGCGAGAAGCGCCTGGTGCGCATCGAGGAGGTCGGGCGCACGTCGGCCACGGCCGTGGTGATCGACGCCGACCAGGACGATGACGACGACGCGCTAGACTCGAAGCCTCGGCGCCGTGGCCGCAGAGGCGGACGGCGCCGTACCCGTGCCAAGGCCGAGAGCGCCAGCGAGTGACCGAATCCATGTACGCAGTCGTGAAAACCGGAGGCAAGCAGTACCGCGTCGAGAAGGGCCAGACCCTGCTCGTCGAGAAGCTCGCCGCCGACGAGGGCGCGAGCGTCGAGCTCGAGCCGGTCCTGTTCGCCGACAAGGACGCGGTGTTCGACGCCGACGGCCTCAAGAAGGTCAAGGTCTCGGCGCGGGTCGTCGGCCACGAGAAGGGCGACAAGATCCGCGTCTTCAAGTTCAAGCCCAAGCGCGGGTACAAGCGGACCACCGGCCACCGCCAGCAGCTCACCCGCATCGAGATCACGGAGATCAGCAATGGCGCATAAGAAGGGCCTCGGCTCCTCGCGCAACGGCCGCGACAGCAACGCCAAGCGCCTCGGCGTGAAGGTGTTCGCCGGCCAGACCGTCACCGGCGGCGAGATCATCGTGCGCCAGCGCGGCACCCGCTTCCACCCCGGCGAGGGCGTCGGGATCGGCAAGGACGACACGCTCTTCGCGCGCAGCGCGGGGACCGTGCAGTTCAGCGTCGGCCGCCGCGGCCGCGTCGTGTCCGTCGCTCCCGCCGGCGACTAGCCCATGGCCGACGGGGACGACCGTCGGCAGCAGCGAACCCGCTCGCTCGAGTCGGCGGAGGAGGCCCGCCGCCGGCTCGAGGACGGCGAGCGCGACCCCGCGCGCGACCGCGCGCTCGAGGACGGCCACGTCCCCGTGGACGAGGCCGACCTCGACGGCGTGCGGCGCTTCCTGCGCCGCCACGACCGCGATCTCGCGCGGCGCGACGACCGCGCCTAGCCCGGCTGCGCGGTCGGGCGCACGAGGATCTCGTTGACGTCCACGTGCGGCGGCTGCGAGACCGCGTAGATGACGGCGCGGGCGACGTCGTCGGCGTCGAGCGCGCGGATGCTCGGCGGGCTGTCGAAGAACGGCGTGTCGACCGCGCCCGGCTCGATGCACGTCACCCGGATCGCCCCGTCGACCTCCAGGCGCAGCGCCTCGGCCATCGCGGTGACCGCGTGCTTGGTGGCGCTGTAGAGCGAGCCCGGCAGCGCGCGGCGCCCGGCGACCGAGCTCGTGAGCAGCAGATGGCCCGAGCGCTCCCGCAGCGCCGGGAGCGTCGCGCGGATCGTGTAGGCCGCGCCGAGCACGTTCGTCAACACCATCTCCCGCCAGTGCTCGGGCGTCTCCTCCAGGAAGCCGCGCGTGGCGCCGAAGCCCGCGTTGGCGAACGCGACGTCGAGGCGGCCGAAGCGCTCCAGCGTCGTGGCGACGAGCGCCTCCTGGGCCGCGAAGTCGGTCACGTCGGTGGGCACGGCGATCGCCACCTCGGCGCCGCCGAGCTCCTGCGCGTGCGCCTCGAGCCTCTCGGCGCCGCGGGCGGCGAGCACGACGCGGTACCCGGCGTCGATGGCGTGGCGGGCGGTCGCGGCGCCGATGCCGGTCGACGCGCCGGTGATGAGGAAGACGGGCTGTTGCGGCATGGGTGCGGCGTCCCCTTAGGATCGATGGCCGATCGGCACATGCTCTACGACAAGGCGCGCATCTTCGTACAGGGCGGACGCGGCGGCGACGGATCGCAGTCGTTCCGCCGGGAGGCCCACGTGCCCCGCGGCGGACCCGACGGCGGCGACGGCGGCCGCGGCGGCGACGTCGTGCTCGTCGTCGACGACTCGTTGCGCGACCTGCAATCGTTCAAGCGCAAGGCGCACTACAAGGCGCGGCCCGGCCAGCACGGGCAGGGCGCCAACCGGATCGGCGCCGACGGCCCGACGCTCGAGGTCGCGGTGCCGCCCGGCACGGTCGTCACCTCCGACGACGGCCTCGCCTACGACCTCGTGCAGCCGGGGCAGCGCGTCGTCGTCGCGCGCGGCGGCCCGTACGGGCGCGGCAACAAGCGCTTCGCCAGCGCCACCCGCCAGGCGCCGCGCTTCGCCGAGCGCGGGCTGCCCGGCGAGGAGCGCTGGCTGGAGCTGCGGCTGAAGCTGCTCGCCGACGTCGGGCTCGTCGGCCTGCCCAACGCCGGCAAGTCGTCGCTGCTGCGGCGCCTCACGCGCGCCGACCCGAAGGTCGCCGACTACCCGTTCACGACGCTGGAGCCGGTGTTGGGGACCGTCGAGCGCGACGGGCGCCAGCTCGTGATCGCCGACATCCCGGGGCTGATCGAGGGCGCCAGCGAGGGCGCCGGGCTCGGCCACGACTTCCTCGCCCACGTCGAGCGCACGCGCGTCCTCGTGCACGTGCTCGACCTCGCGCCGCTCGACGGCACCGACCCGGCCGACAACCACGCCGTCATCGAGGCGGAGCTGGCCGCCCACGACCCGCGCCTGTCGGCCCTGCCGCGCATCCTCGCGCTGTCGAAGGCCGATCTGGTGCCCGACGAGGACGCGGCCGCGGCGGCCGACCTGTGGCGCGAGGAGCTCGGCGCCGACACGCCGGTCGTCGTGACCTCCAGCGCCACCGGGCGCGGCCTCGACGAGCTGGTCGGGCTGCTGTTCGAGCGCGTGCCGGTCGCCCAGGCCGAGGCGCTGCCGATCGAGGAGCCCGGCGAGGAGGCGCTGGCCGAGCACCGCACGTTCCGGCCCGCGGCCCGGCGCACCTTCCACGTCGAGCGCAGCGGCCCCGGCGCGTTCCGCGTCGTGGGGGAGGGCATCGAGCGGCTGCTGGCGCGCTACGACCCGGACAACGAGGAGGCCATGGCCTACGTGGAGCATCGTCTGGCGCGCATCGGCGTGATCCGGGCGCTCGAGGACGCCGGCTTCGAGCCGGGCGACGAGGTGGAGATCGGCGACGTGGTCTTCGAGCTGGACCCGGGGGCGTGAGCGCGTGACCACCGTCGACGCCGCATCGTTCCTCGTCATCGTGCTGTGCGCGACCGGCGCCGCCGCGTTCACGGCCGCCGTCGCCGGGCGCCTCGTCGTGCCCGTCGTCGTCGTCGAGCTCGTGCTCGGCATCGTCGTCGGCCCCCAGGTCCTCGAGGTCGCCGTGGTCGACCACTTCACCGAGTTCTTCGCGAACGTCGGCCTGGGGATGCTGTTCTTCTTCGCCGGCTACGAGATCGAGATCGACCGCATCAAGGGCGTGGCGCTGAAGCTGGCCGGCCTGGGCTGGGTGGTCTCGCTCGTGCTCGCGCACGTGGCGGCGCTCGTCCTGTGGCTGGCCGGCCTCGTCGACGCGCCGGTCTACGTCGCCTGCGCGATGTCGACGACCGCGATCGGGACGCTCCTGCCGATCCTGCGCGACAGCGGCGACCTGCGCAGCCCGTTCGGCACGAAGCTGCTGGCCGCGGGCGCGGTCGGCGAGTTCGGGCCGATCATGCTCATGACCGTGTTCCTGTCGACCGAGGCGCCCGCCCACCAGGTCGCGATCCTGCTCGCGTTCGTCGCGGTGTCGCTGATCGTCGGCTACGTGGCCGTGCGCTCGGCGGGCCGCGGGTGGGCCGTGCTCGACCGCACGCTGCACTCGTCCAGCCAGCTTGCGGTGCGGATCGTCGTCGTGCTGGTCCTCGCGCTGATCGCGCTCGCCGCCGAGATGGGCCTCGACCTCCTGCTGGGAGGGTTCATGGCCGGCCTGATCTTCCGCCAGGTGGTCGGCGAGCACCAGGTCGAGGTGCTCGAGTCCAAGCTCACCGCGGTCGGCTACGGCTTCCTGATCCCGTTCTTCTTCGTCGTCAGCGGCATGAAGTTCGACCTCGACGCGCTGCTGGGCAGCGCCACCGCGCTGCTCCTGCTGCCGCTGTTCCTGGCGCTGTTCCTGATCGTGCGCGGCCTGCCGGCGATGGTGCTGTACCGGCGTCAGCTCGACGGCCGCGCGCGCCGGGCGCTCGCCCTGTACACCTCGACCCAGCTGCCGCTCGTCGTGGCGATCACCGCGCTCGCCGTCGACGCCGGCTCGATGGACCCGGCGACCGCGGCGTCGCTCGTCGGCGCCGGCATCCTGTCGACGCTGTGCTTCCCGGTGCTCGCGCTGCGGCTGCGCGCGGCGGCGGCCTGACGCGATGGCCCGCTACGTCATCAAGCTCGGCTCGGCGATGGCCTCCCAGGACGCGATCCTCGCGGCCGTCTGCGACGAGGTCGCGCGGCGGCGCGCCGCCGGCGACGACGTCGTCATCGTCTCCAGCGGGGCGATCGCGCGCGGCCTGCTCGTGCTCGACCGGCCCGCCCGCCCGACGACGATCGACGAGCTGCAGGCGGCCAGCGCCGTGGGGCAGGGGAAGCTGTTCCGGCTGTGGGACGAGACGCTCGCCGCGCGCGGCGTCACCGGCGCCCAGGTGCTGCTGACCTCGTTCGACCTGTCGGTCCGCCGCCATTACCTCAACGCGCGCCAGACGCTGCAGAAGCTGCTGGCCTGGGACATCGTGCCGGTCGTCAACGAGAACGACACGACGGCGACCGAGGAGATCTCGTTCAGCGACAACGACTTCCTCGCCGCCCAGGTCGCGATCCTCGTCGGCGCCGACCTGCTGGCCGTCCTCACCGACACCGACGGCGTCTACACCGCCGATCCCCGGTTCGACCCGGACGCGCGGCTGGTGCCCGAGGTGCGCGACATGGCCGAGCTCGACGCGCTGCAGATCGGCCACAACACCGGCCCGATGGGCACGGGCGGGATGCGCTCGAAGGTGGTCGCGGCCGAGATCGCCGCCGCGGGCGGGATCGAGACCGTGATCTGCAGCGGCGTGCGGCCCGAGGCGCTCGCGCGGGCGCTGGACGGCGAGCCGGAGGGCACGCGCTTCCGCGCCGGAGGGGCGCGCTACTCCTCGTTCAAGCTGTGGCTGAAGTACGCGCGGCCCAGCCAGGGCACGATCCGCGTCGACGCGGGCGCGGCCCGGGCGCTGCGCCACGGCGGCACGTCGCTGCTCCCGGTCGGCGTCGTCGGCGTGGAGGGGGACTTCGACGTCGGCGACGCGGTGGACGTCACGGTCGACGGCGAGCCCGTCGGCAAGGGGATCGCCAGCTACACCGCCGCGGAGCTGCGCGCGGTCGCGGGGCTGAAGTCGTCGGAGGTGCGCGAGCGGCTGCCGCGCGCCGGCGAGGAGGCCATCCACCGCGACCACTTCGTGCTGGCCTGAACGGCGTACCCTTTCCAGATGGCCGTCGCCACCCCCTCCGTCACCGACATCTGCCGCGAGGCCAAGCGCGCCTCGCGCGCCCTCGCCCAGCTCGACACCGGCGCCAAGGACGCGGCGCTGCACGCGATCGCCGACGCGCTCCTCGAGCGCACGCCGGAGATCCTCGAGGCCAACGCGCGCGATCTCGAGGCGGGCCGCGAGGCCGGGCTGTCGAGCGCGCTCATGGACCGCCTGCGCCTCGACGAGGGCCGGATCGCCGGGATGGCGGCTGGCGTGCGCCAGGTGGCGGCGCTGCCGGACCCGGTCGGCGAGGTCATCGACGGCGGGCGGCTGCCCAACGGCCTGGACCTGCGCAAGGTGCGCGTGCCGCTCGGCGTCGTCGCCGTCGTCTACGAGGCGCGCCCGAACGTGACGATCGACGCGGCCGCGCTGTGCCTGAAGTCGGGCAACGCGATCGTGCTGCGCGGCTCGTCGTCGGCGGCGCACTCCAACGCCGTGCTGTCGGCGATCGCCGCGTCCGCCGCGCCGGCCGGCGCGATCCAGCTCCTCGGCGGCGGGCGCGAGGCGCTCGCCGAGCTGGCCACCCAGGACGGGCTCGTCGACCTCGTGATCCCGCGCGGCGGCGAGGGCCTGAAGGCGGCGCTGCAGGAGGTCGCGACCGTGCCGGTCATCTACGCGGCGTCCGGCAACTGCCACGTGTACGTCGACGCGACCGCCGATCTCGACCGGGCCCTGGACATCGTCGTCAACGCCAAGACGCAGCGGCCGGGCGTGTGCAACGCCGCCGAGACGCTGCTCGTCCACGCCGACGTGGCCGGGGCGTTCCTGCCGCGCGCGGCCGAGGCGCTGCGCGCCGAAGGGGTGCAGCTGCGCGGCGACGAGCGCGCGCGGGCGGCAGCCGAGATGGGGGCGGCCACCGCGGAGGACTGGGACACCGAGTTCCTCGCCCTCGAGCTGGCCGTCGGCGTCGTCGACTCCGTCGAGGCGGCGATCGAGCACGTCAACGCGCACGGCTCCGGGCACTCGGAGGCGATCGTCACGCGCGACACCGCCGCCGCGCGGGCGTTCCAGCGCGGGGTGGACGCCGCCTGCGTGTACGTGAACGCGTCGACGCGCTTCACCGACGGCGGCGAGTTCGGGATGGGCGCCGAGATCGGCAACTCGACCCAGAAGCTGCACGCCCGCGGGCCGATCGGCCTGCGCGAGCTGTGCACGTTCAAGTACCTCGTGGAGGGCGACGGGCACGTCCGGGCGTAGGCTCGGCATCCTCGGCGGGACGTTCAACCCGCCGCACATCGGTCATCTGGTCTGCGCCCAGGAGGCGCTGCACCAGCTCGAGCTCGACGCGGTCGTGCTCGTGCCGACCCGCGTGCCGCCCCACAAGGAGGCGCCCGACGACCCCGGCCCCGAGGTGCGCCTGGCGCTCTGCGAGGCGGCCGTGGGCAAGGACGCGCGGCTGGGCGTGTCGCGGATCGAGCTCGACCGGCTCGGGCCGTCCTACACGGTCGATACCCTGAGAACGATCCATGCGACGTCGCCAGGTGACGAGCTGACGTTCATCGTCGGAGGGGACATGGCCGCGAGCCTCCCCGAGTGGCGGGAACCCGAGGCGCTGCTCGACCTGGCGGTGCTGGGGGTCGCCGAGCGCGCCGACATCCGCCGAGACGAGATCGTGCGGGCGCTGGGCGGGCTGCGCGGCGCCGCCGAGCGGGTGCGCTTCTTCTCGATGCCGCGCCTGGACGTGTCGTCGACCGACATCCGCGACCGGGTGCGCGCGGGCCGGCCGATCCGCTACCTCGTGCCCGACGACGTGGCGCGCCTCATCGGCGCGCGGGGGCTCTACCGGACGGAGGTGCACATCCCTTGAGCACGCCCCAGCTCACCCCGGACCAGCTCGCCGAGGCGATCGCCGAGCAGGCCGCAGAGAAGAAGGCCGGTGACATCGTCGTGCTCGACCTGCGGGGCGTGCTCGGCTACACGGATCTGTTCGTGATCTGCACCGGCAACACGGACCGCCAGGTCAAGGCGATCCACGACGGCATCCACCAGGCGCTCAAGCAGGAGCACGGGCTGCTGCCGCGCCGCGTCGAGGGGCTGAGCGAGTCGCGCTGGGTCCTGATGGACTACCTCGACGTGGTCGTGCACGTGTTCACGCCGGAGACGCGCGACTTCTACCGCCTCGAGCAGCTCTGGGGCGAGGTGCCCTCGCGGGCCTACGAGGCCACAACGGCCTAGGTCATACGGGGTTCGTCCCCTGGGCGAACGCTCGCAAGGGTGACCGAGCCCCCACGGGCGAGCGTCACCCCAGCTCCCAGCCGAGCTGCACGCGCGCGTAGTCGCGGCAGATCTCGAGCATCTGCTCGCGGTCGATGCGCCGTGAGCCGGTGACGACCTGGATCGTCAGCCCGTCGAAGAACGCCGAGAAGCGCGTGACGAAGGCGCGGATGTCGCGGTCGGGGGCGATCTCGCCGTCGGCCTGCGCCTGGCGCAGCACCTCGAGCTGGAGCTCCTGCCACTGGTCCTCCAGCGCGGCGGTGAACGCGGCGACCTGCTCGTCGCGGGGCGCGATCTCCCACGCCTCGAGCCACAGCAGCAGCTTGAAGTCGCCCGGCCCGGTGGGGGCCATGACCTCGAGCATCGCGTTCCAGCGGTCGGCGGCGCCGGGCAGGTCCTCGAAGCGCGCGAGCGCCTCGTCGCGCAGGCGCTCCTCCACGGTCGCCAGCGACTGCAGGAACAGGTCGGCCTTGGACTCGAAGTAGTAGAGGACGTGCCCGGGGCTGATGCCCACCCGCTTGGCCACGTCGGCGATGCGGGTCCCGTCCAGGCCCTGCTCGGCCAGGACGGTGCAGGCGGCGTCGAGGATCGCGTCGCGGCGCTGGGCCCGCCCGGTTGCGCTCATGGCGCGCACCCTACGGGTTCGCGGCGCCGTCGGCATCAGCAACCCGTCCGCGTCAGGCCACGTCCTGCTCGACGAGCCGGTTCCACTCGGGCTTCTCCTGCCGCCAGCCCTCGTCGTCGCGGCCGAGCTTCCAGTAGCCCGAGACCGAGAGCGCCTCGCGCGGGAGGCCGCGCTCGGCGAGCAGGTGGCGGCGCACGGCGCGCACGGCGCCGGCCTCCCCGTGGACGAACGCGTGGACGCGGCCGGCGGGGGCGTCGAGGGCGCGCAGCGCGTCGACGAGCAGGTCGCCGTCGGCGGCGGCGCCGGCCGGGCCGTGGTGCAGCCAGCGCAGGTGCAGGTCCCCGGGGCTGTCGAGCGCGACCTCGTCCTCGGGGCCGCCCACGGCGATGAGCACGTGGACGGGCACGCCGGCGGGGATGCGGGCCAGCGAGGCCGAGATCGCCGGGACGACGCTGGGGTCGCCGACCATCAGGTGCCAGTCGGCGTCCGGGTCGGGCGTGTAGGCGCCGCCGGGGCCGAGGAACTGGAGCGTGTCGCCGGGCCGCGCGGCCGCCGCCCAGGGGCCGGCGACGCCGTGGTCGCCGTGGTAGACGAAGTCGATCGTGAGGCGCCGGGCGCCGGCGTCCCACTCGCGCACGGTGTAGGTGCGCGTCCGCGGCCAGTGCTCCCGCGGCACCTGCGCCTTGATCTCCTCGGGGTCGAACGGCGCCGTGTACGGCGCGCCCGGCGGCGGGATCTGCAGCTTCACGTAGTGGTCGGTGAACTCGCCGGCCGCGAAGCCGTCCAGGCCGTCGCCGCCGAGGACGATGCGGATCAGGGCGGGCGTGACGCGCTCGACGTGCTCGACGACGGCCAGCCGCGGGCGGCGGCGCGGGCGCTCGGAGGGGGCGGGGGAGGGCGTGGGCTGCGAGGACATGCGCCAGGAGACGCTAACAGCGAGGTCCCGAAACGCAGAGAGGCCGCGCGATGCGCGGCCTCTCGGGCGATGGAGCTAGCCGGGCTCGAACCGGCGACCTCCGCCATGCCATGGCGGCGCTCTCCCAGCTGAGCTATAGCCCCAGGTCGTGGATCATCTTAGCGAGGTCGTAGTCGTCCGCCATCCTCACGCGACTCCGTTGGTTGTTGCGCGCGGGCGTGAGGCGAAGGCGCACGGAGGCGGCGGCGACCTCTGCGATCGGGACGAGGAACGTGCGCCGCAACTCGTCGCAATAGAGGGCACAGCAGTCGACCTCGCGCGCGCTGTAGGTCGTGTGGACGTACCCGTTGGTCGGCGTGTGCCGGCTCGTGCGCAGGATCGCGGTGACGACGCCGTCACCCAGGCACGCCCACTTGCACTGGACGCGAAGGAAGCGGTCGCCCACGTCGAAGACGAGGTCGTACCGCGTGCCCTCGCTCACCGGCCGCAGGACTCCGACTCCGGCATGGAGCGCGGCGGCTGTCACCCCCGCCTCGGCGATCGCCCCCTTCTGTCCGCGCGTGAGCTGCATGCCGAGGCGAACGCTAGTTCGTCTCTCGGACGGGCTTCGCGGCTAGCGCCGCGGCAGGAACTCGGGCACCTCGAGCTGCTCGCCGCGCATCGGCGGGGGCGTCGAGTTCTCCCGCTGCTCGCGCGCCACGGCGGCGTCCTCGGGGGACAGCTCGTCCAGGCCCGCGGTGAGCCGCTGGTGGGCGGCCTGCACGTCGCGCAGCAGCCGCTCGGCGTTCGTGCGCAGCGACGCGGAGAGCTGCTGGAGGTGCTCGGAGAGCTCGGTGCCGTCGTCGATGACGTCGTCGGAGACCTCGCGCGCCTCGGCCAGCAGCTCGCGGGCCTGCTGGCGCGCGGCCTCGCGCGTCTCCTCGGCGTACTTCTCGGCGTCGGCGCGGATCGTCGCCGCGTCGCTCTCGGCGGCCTTGCGCAGCAGCTTGGCCGCCTGCTGGGCCTCCTCGCGCGTGCGCTCGGCGTCGACCTGCGCGCGCGTGCGCACCTCGGCGGCGGCGACGGCGGCCGCCTCGCGGACCGACGCGGCCGAGCCCTCGGCGTCGGCGCGGGCGCGGTCGGCCTCGTTGCGCAGCCGCTGCGCCTCGGCGGCGGCCTCCGCGCGCACCCGCTCGGCCTCCGCACGGGCCTCGCTCACGATCCGCTCTGCCTCGGCGCGCGACTCCTCGCGCACCTGTTCGGAGTGCTCGCGCGCCCGCGCGAGCGTCTCCTGGGCCTCCTCCTCGGCGGCGGCGACGCGGAACTCGCCGGCGCGGTCGGCCTCGGCGATGCGCTCGGCCGCGCGCGCCTCGGCCTCCTTGCGAATGGCCTCGGCGGTCTGCTCCGCGGCGGCCACGATCTCGGCGACCCGGTCCGCGGCCTCCCCGACGCTTCCGTGCTGATCCGGTGGGCCCATCATCGTTCGCGAGAATACCCCGGAAATAGCGACCATGACGCAAGCCTGCCGTCACCGGCGATCGGTGGCGGGAGCCGTCGTCCGGGCGGCTCCTATGCTCTGCGGTCCCGAGATGGCCGAGCACCGTTACGACCCCAAGCAGATCGAGCCCCGCTGGCAGCAGGTGTGGGCCGACGAGCGCACGTGGGAGGTCAGCAACGACCCCGACCTCCCCGGCGAGCGCTCCTACGTCCTGGTGATGCTGCCCTACCCGAGCGGCGAGCCGCACATCGGGCATCTGAAGGTGTACTCCGTCGGCGACGCGGTGGCGCACTTCCACCGCCGCACCGGCCGCCGCGTGCTCAACCCGATGGGCTACGACGCGTTCGGCCTGCCCGCCGAGAACCACGCGATCCGCACGGGCCAGCACCCGCGCGAGTCGACGGACCGCTCGATCGAGGAGTTCCGCCGCCAGTTCCGCGAGTGGGGCATGTCGATCGACTGGTCGCGCGAGTTCGGCACCCACGAGCCGCGCTACTACCGCTGGACGCAGTGGATCTTCCTGCAGTTCTTCAAGGCCGGCCTGGCCTACCGCAAGGAGGCGGCGGTCAAGTGGTGCCCGGTCGACCAGACCGTGCTCGCCAACGAGCAGGTGATCGACGGCCATTGCGAGCGCTGCGGCAGCGAGGTCGAGGCGCGCCAGCTCGAGCAGTGGTTCTTCCGCATCACCGACTACGCCGACCGGCTGCTGGCCGACCTCGACACGATCGAGTGGCCGGCCAACGTCAAGACGATGCAGCGCAACTGGATCGGGCGCTCGGAGGGCGCCGAGGTCGTGTTCCGCTGCGAGGACCTCGGCGTCGACTACCCCGTCTTCACCACCCGCCCCGACACGCTGTTCGGCGCGACGTTCTTCGTGATGGCGCCCGAGCACCCCGACGTGCTGAAGCTGGCCGAGGGCAGCGGGCGCGAGGACGAGGTCCGCGCGTACGTCAACCACGCCCTGACCGAGTCCAACCAGGACCGCGGCGCCGCCGACAAGCCGAAGACCGGCGTCTTCCTGGGCCGCTACGTGACGAACCCGGTCAACGGCGAGAAGCTGCCGATGTACGTCGCCGACTACGTGCTGATGGAGTACGGCACCGGCGCGATCATGGCCGTCCCCGGCCACGACGAGCGCGACTTCGGCTTCGCGCAGGCCCACGACCTCCCGGTCCGCCGCGTGATCGACGGCGGGGACGGCGAGCTGCCCTACGTCGGCGACGGCCCGCTGGTCAACAGCGCGCCCGAGTTCGACGGGATGCACAACCGCGAGGCGCTGCGGGCGATCGTCGACTGGCTGGACCGCGAGGGCAAGGGCCACGCGTCGGTCAACTACCGCCTGCGCGACTGGCTGCTGTCGCGCCAGCGCTACTGGGGCTGCCCGATCCCGATCGTGAAGTGCCCGTCCTGCGGCCTCGTCCCGGTCCCCGAGGACCAGCTGCCCGTCGAGCTGCCCGACATCACCGACTACGCCCCCAAGGGACGCTCGCCGCTCGCCGCGGCCGAGGACTGGGTCAACGTCGAGTGCCCATCGTGCGGCGGCCCCGCCAAGCGCGAGACCGACACGATGGACACGTTCGTCGACTCGTCCTGGTACTTCCTGCGCTACTGCGACGCCAACAACGACGAGGCGGCGTGGGACCCGGC
>DATMSA010000064.1:0-7036 GCA_035565675.1 Capillimicrobium sp.
GCCAGTCCGAACCGGCATCTACGGTCTGTCATGTCCGGCCCTCCTTCGGAGCCTTCAGTCGTGGTGACCGAAAGCCTCCGTCGGAGGCCGGACGCCTCTCTCAGCCGTTCAGCAGGTCCGTGGGCAGCTCAGCTAGGCGCCGGCGATCGCGGCGCGCAGGTCGGCGACCAGGTCGGCCGGCGCCTCGATCCCGCACGAGAGGCGCACCAGGTCGGCGGGGACGGCGGCGGCGCTGTCCTCCACGGACTCGTGCGTCATCGCCTGCGGCACCTCGATCAGCGACTCGACGCCGCCCAGCGACTCGGCCAGCGTGAACAGCGTGGTGCGCTGCGCGATGCCGACCGCGTCGTCGTGGCGGAAGCTGACCATGCCGCTGAAGCCGGGCCAGCGGACGTCGCGCACGCTGGGGATCCCGCCCAGCGCGTCGGCGACGGCGCGGGCGCTCTCGGCGTGGGCGGCCATCCGCAGCGGCAGCGTCCGCAGGCCGCGGTGCACGAGGAAACAGTCCAGCGGGGCGGGCACCGCGCCGATCGCGTTCTGGACGAAGCGCAGGCCCTCGTAGAGGGCGTCGTCGCGGGCGATCGCCACGCCGCCGACGACGTCGGAGTGGCCGCCGAGGTACTTCGTGGTCGAGTGCACGACGAGGTCGGCGCCGAGCTCCAGCGGGCGCTGGTTGACCGGCGTGGCGAACGTGCTGTCGACGGCGACGAGCGCGCCGCGGCGGCGGGCGATCGCGACGACGGCCTCGACGTCGACGACGTTCAGCAGCGGGTTCGTCGGCGTCTCGACCCACACGAGGCGGGTGCCGTCGCCGACCGCCCGCTCGAGCGCGTCGAGATCGGTCTGGTCGACGAGGTCGTAGCGCAGGCCCCAGCGGGCCAGCACCTTGTCGACGAGCCGGTAGGTGCCGCCGTACAGGTCGGCGGGCAGGACGACGTGGTCGCCGGCCGCGCACACGTGGGTGATGGCCGCGTGCGCGGCCGCCAGCCCGCTGGAGAACGCGACCGCGCGCCCGCCGTCGAGCTCGCCGAGCGCGCGCTCCAGCGCGGCGCGGGTGGGGTTGGCCGAGCGCGCGTAGTCGTAGTCCTCGACGAACCGCCCGACCGCGGGCTGGCGGTACGTGGAGGTCTGGTGGATGGCCGGGATGACCGAGCCGTAGGTCGGGTCCGGGTCGAGCCCGGCGTGGACGGCCTTCGTGCGGAGGTCCATCAGCGCGCCAGCGCCTCGAGGACGTCGCTGCGCGACACGACGCCCACCGGGCGGCCGTCGTCGAGGACGAGCAGCGCCTGGCGCTCGCCGACGAGCAGCTCGACGGCGTCGTCGACCGGGTCGCCCGCGCCAACCGCCGGCAGCGGCGGCTCCATCACGTCGACGACGTGCGCGTCGAGCAGGCGCGCGTCGCTGACCGCGTGGGCGAGCAGGCCGCGCTCGGCGATCGAGCCGACGATCGCGCGATCGTCGTGGGCGGACACGACCGGGAGCTGGGACACGCGGTGCTCGTGCAGCAGGGCGACCGCGTCGCGCACCCGCTGGTGGGCGTTGACGGTGACGAGCGCGGGGACCTCGCCGTCCTCGGTGCGCCGGCGCAGCACGTCGCCGACGGTCCGCGCGCCGCCGCGCTCGAGGAAGCCGTGCTCGGTCATCCAGGCGTCGTCGTAGACCTTGCTGAGATAGCTGCGGCCGCCGTCGGGCAGGATCACGGCGATGAGCGCGTCGGGGTCGCGGATCTCCTGCGCGACCCGCAGCGCGGCCCAGGCGGCCATGCCCGCCGAGCCGCCGGCGAGGATGCCCTCGGTCTGAGCCAGCCGGCGCGCGGTGAGGAACGCGTCGCGATCGGTGACCGTGACGTAGCGGTCGACGACCGACGGGTCGAACGTCTCGGGCCAGAAGTCCTCGCCGACGCCCTCGACGAGGTAGCCGCGGACCTCGTCGGGCGAGCCGGCGGTGTAGATCGAGCCGGCCGGATCGGCGCCGATCACCTGGACGTCCGGGTTGCGCTCCTTGAGGTAGCGGCCGGTGCCGGTGATCGTGCCGCCGGTCCCGACGCCGGCGACGAGGTGCGTGATCGCGCCGCCGGTCTGCTCCCAGATCTCGGGGCCGGTCGACGCGAAGTGGGCGGCCGGGTTGGCGGGGTTGGCGTACTGGTTGGGGCGGAACGCGCCGGGGATCTCGGCGGCCAGGCGCTCGGCGACCTTGTAGTAGGACTCGGGCGAGTCGGGCGGGACCTCGGTGGGCGCGACGACGACCTCGGCGCCGTAGGCGCGCAGGAGGTCGATCTTCTCGCGGCTCATCTTGTCGGGCATGACCGCGATCACGCGGTAGCCCTTCAGGCGCGCGGCGATCGCCAGGCCGGTGCCGGTGTTGCCGCTCGTCGGCTCGACGATCGTGCCGCCGGGCTTCAGCAGGCCGTCGCGCTCGGCGGCCTCGATGAGGTTGACGGCGACGCGGTCCTTGATCGAGCCGCCCGGGTTGAGCATCTCGGCCTTGGCCACCAGGGTCGGCGCCAGCCCGGCGCCGAGGCGGCTCAGCCGGATGAGGGGCGTGCACCCGACCGCGTCGAGGATCGAGTCGCGGATGTCGGTGGTGCGGGTTGCGGTGGCCATGGGCGCATTGTGGCACTCGTGCGGACCAAGGCCGAACCCTCCGAAGATCCTTCGGCCGGTTTCGCTTGTGGCGAATCTTCCGCGCGCCCGTGTGCGACCATGTGCGCCGTGGCGAACATCCCGCTGGACGACCTCGACCGCCGCCTCGTCGCCCTGCTCGCCGAGGACGCGCGGATGCCCAACAACCGTCTGGCCGAGCGCGCCGGCGTGGCTCCGAGCACCGCGCTGACCCGCGTGCGCGCGCTGCGCGAGCGCGGCGTGATCCGCGGCTTCCACGCCGATGTCGACCTCGCCGCGCTCGGCCGCCCGCTGCAGGCGATGGTCGCGATCCGCCTGTCCGTGCACTCGCGCGAGCAGATCGAGTCGTTCACCGCCCACGTGCGCGCGCTGCCCGGCGTGCTGAGCATCTTCCACATGTCCGGCTCGACCGACTACCTGCTGTGGGTCGCGATGGCCGACGCCCACGACCTGCGCGAGTTCGTCGTCGAGCACCTCGCCAGCGACCCCGCGGTCGCGCACGCCGAGACGTCGCTGATCTACGAGCAGGTGCGCGGCCCGGGGGCCTTTTGAGCGCGCGCGGATCAGCGCGCCAGCCAGGCGGCCTCGGCCTCGCCCAGCGCGGTCCCCGCGGGCGGGCCGCCCTGCACCTCGCGCGCCAGGGCCGACCAGTCGCCGCGGGCGCGCAGCTCGCCGAGGACGGCGAACAGCAGCGCCTCCATGCGCCGCAGCAGCAGCGCCTCGGGCGGGATCGTCTGCTTGCGCATGAGGTCGTAGTGGGAGGAGCGCGGGCCGGTGCGGTCGGCCAGGTCGCGCACGTAGTCGGGGTCGAGGTGGCGGTCGCCGGGCTCGCCCCACCACTCGGTCGCCTCGCGGAGCTGGGACAGCAGCCGCTCGGGCGGGAACTGCGACGGGTCCGGCAGGTAGCCGAGCTTGGCCATCGACGCGTGCACGCCCTCGGCGTCGCCGCGCGCCAGCGCCCGCGCCAGCTCGCGCTCGCCGGCCAGGTAGGCGGCCGGCACCTTGCGCATCAGCCCGAAGTCCAGGAAGCACACGCGCCCGTCGGCGCACAGCAGCACGTTGCCGGGGTGCGGGTCGCCGGCGACGAGCCGCTCGCGGTTCAGCAGCCCGAAGTAGAAGCGGAACATGACCTCCCCGACGCGGTCGCGCTCCTCCTGCGACCGCGCCTTGATCGCCTCGAACCCGACGCCCTCGACGAAGTCGGAGACGAGCACGCGCCGCGCCGACAGGTCGGTGTGCACGCGCGGCACGAGCGCGGCCGGGTGGCCGCGGAACGCGCGCTCGACCAGGCGCTGGCTCTGGGCCTCGAGCTCGTAGTCGAGCTCCTCGGCGATCCGCTCGCGCAGCTCGCCCATCACCGCGCGGGCGTCCAGGCCCGGCGCCATCCGCTTGATCAGCGGGACGAGCAGGCCCGCGTTGCGCAGGTCGCTCTCGACCGCCTCGGCCACGCCCGGGTACTGGACCTTCACGGCGACGTCGGCACCGCCTCGGGTCGTCGCACGGTGCACCTGGCCGATCGACGCGGCCGCCACCGGCTCCTCGCCGAAGTCGGCGAAGAACTCCGACAGCGGCCCGCCGAGGTCGCGCTCGACGACCTTGCGCACCTGCGCGAACGACACGCTCGGCGCCGAGTCGCGCAGCGCCGCGAGCTTGGCCTTGAACGCCTCGCGCTGCGCCTCGGGCACGCCCTCGAAGTCGATCGTCGAGAGCACCTGGCCGAACTTCATCGCCGCGCCGCGCATCTGCCCGAGCACCGAGACGAGCTCGTCGGCGGTGGCCAGCGCGCGGGCGGCGCGGGCCGCCTCCGCGTCCTCCTCGGAGCGGCTGCGGTTGGCGATCCGGGTCCCGGCCCAGCGCAGCCCCTGGCCGGCGACGAGGCCGCCGAGCCGGGCCGTGCGGCCGATGCGGCTGGCGGGCAGCTTGTCGTCGGCCATGCCCCGCCCAGGGTACGGTGCCGGTCATGGCCGACCCCGCACCCCTGCTCGCCGTCGACGGGCCGTCGCTGATCTACCGCGCGTTCTTCGCACTGCCCGACTCGATCACCGACGGGGAGGGCCGGCCGGTCAACGGCCTGCTGGGCGCGACGAACCTGATCCTGCAGGCCGTCGAGCAGCACGAGCCGCGCGCGGTCGTCCTGTGCTGGGGCGCCGAGGCGGCGACGTACCGCGTCGAGCTGCTGCCCGAGTACCACGCCGACCGCCCGCCGGTGCCCGACGCGCTGCAGCCGCAGCTCGACTGGGCGGGCGCGTTCTGGGGCGCGTTCGGCTGGCACTCGCTCGTGCACGACACGCTGGAGGCCGACGACCTGCTCGGCTCGCTCGCCACGGTCGAGGTCGAGGCGGGCGGCCGCGCGCTCCTCTTCACCGGCGACCGCGACATGTTCCAGTGCGTCAACGACCGCGTCGCGGTGCTGTGGCCCGGCGGCGGCAAGGGCGGGCCCGAGCTGATCGACGTCAAGGGCGTGCGCAAGCGCTACGGGATCGACCCGGAGCTGGTGCCCGACTTCATCGCGCTGCGCGGCGACCCGTCGGACTCGATCCCGGGCGGCAAGGGCATCGGCGAGAAGACCGCGCGCGACCTGCTGCTCGAGTACGGCTCGCTGGAGAACGCGATCGAGAACGCGGTGCGCGAGCGCCCGCGCGTGCAGGCGGCGCTGCGCGACCAGGCCGACGAGCTGCGCACCTACAAGCAGATCGCGACGCTCGTGCACGTGCCGGTCGAGCGCCCGCCCGACCGCGAGACCGACTGGGCCGGCGCGGCCGCCGCGGCGCGCGAGCGCGGCATGAACCGCCTCGCCGAGCGCCTCGAGGCCAAGCTCGCGAGCTGACCGCCGGCCGCGCGCTCAGCAGAGCGCGCCGACGTCGACCCGCTGGCCGCGCGCGACGCGCACCTGCCGCTCGCCCGCGACCGCGTCGCCGACGCGGCAGCGCAGCGTCCACGCCTCGGGCGTCGGCCCGGCCGGCGGCTGCGGCCCGCGGAACGACACGGTCGCCTGGGCCGCGTTGGGCCGCTCCCCGGCGGTCATCACCACCTCGTAGCGGCCGGGCGCCAGCGGGGCGTTCCAGCGCGACGCGTGGAGCGTCGCGTGCTGCAGCGTCGCGGTCAGCGGCCGGCCGACGGCGACGCGCCGGCGCCCGTCGCCGTCCTCGTCGTCCAGCCGGTACACCGCGAACCCCGGCTGCCGGCGCGGCTGCGCCCACGTCACGCGCACGTCGCCGAGGGCCGCGTCGTCGCCCGGGCGGATCGTGAAGCGCTGGCGCGCCGCCCCGCCCGCCGCCAGCGCGGTCATGCCGCCTGCGGCGGCCGCTACCGGATCGGGCAGCGGGCCCTGCGCCGCGCGCCCCGGATGCCCCTGGGCCGCCGGCGGCGTCGACGGGTTGGCGTGGACGGCGAAGCGGCCCGAGGACGGCGCGCGCATCGTCGTGCGCACCACCTCGGGGAACGCGAGCGGCGCGCCCTCGATCCCGCGCGAGTCGAGCACGGGCCAGGTGGCGGTCGTCGACGTCCGGCTCAGCTCGAGCGTCGCGCCCGGCGTCGCGCGCCCCGCGACGACCGCGTGATGGTCGGGGTCGGCCGCCGCCTCGAGCGCGATCGTGAACGCGCGCCGCAGCCCGGCGTACCGGTCGACGACGGTCGAGAACTCGGGATGGAACGCGCGCGGGAGGCCGCCGAGGTCGGCTCCGATCTCCGGCGTGTAGGCGAGGCTGCCCAGCGACCAGTAGGCCCAGTCGTCGGTGCCGCCGGTGCCCTCGCCCAGCTCGGCCGCGGTCAGGTTGCGCAGGCCGGCCGGGCGGGCCATGCGCTCGCCGAGGCGCTCGAGCAGCGCGGCGTCCGGCGGCGGCGGGGTGGCGAACGCCGACGGCGGGCGCAGCAGCGCGTCGCCGTAGGTGTGGTTGGTGACCAGGACAGTCACCTGGCGGCCGGTGAGGAGATCGCGCACGTTCGCGGTCTCGGGCTCCGAGAACGGGGCCGGCCCGCGGTAGGTCTCGCCGGCCGGGTCGAGGCTCGCGCCCGGGCCGCCCCAGGTGGCGCCGAAGTTGCGGTTGGGGTCCACGCCCAGCTCGCGGTTGGCCGGGTCCTCGCACTGGGCGGCCGTGGGGGTCTGCCCGTCGGCCACGCGACAGTTCTTGCGCTTGTGCTCCAGCGCGCCGCCGACCGAGCGCGAGACGTGGAAGCCGTCGGGGTTGACGACCGGCACGACGACGACGCGCGCCGCGCCCAGCAGCCGCTGCACGCGCGGGTCACCGCGGCGCAGGCGCTGGACCAGGTCGATCGCCCACTCCATCGTCACCTCGCCCGAGGGCCACTCGCGCGCGTGGTGGAGCCCCAGGACCGCGAGCACGGGACGCCCGTCGGCGGCGTGCACGTCGCGGGCGATCTCGACGCCGCGCACCTCGCGGCCCAGCAGCGTGCGC
>DATMSA010000065.1:0-6579 GCA_035565675.1 Capillimicrobium sp.
AGCCCGCCGCCGGCGACGCTCGACGGGCTGCGCGCGATCCATCGCGCGTACCTGACGGCGATCCCCTACGACGATCTGTCGGTGCAGCTCGGCGAGGCCGGCCGCCTCGACGTCGACGCGCTCGTGGCCCGCCTGCTCACCGGCGGGCGCGGCGGCTACTGCTTCGAGCTCAACGGCGTGCTCGCCTGGCTGCTGGAGGAGCTCGGCTTCGAGGTCGAGCGCCACGAGAGCGTCGTCGGGCCGCGCGACCCGCAGGCCCCCATCAACCACCTCGCGCTGGTCGTGCGCGTCGACGGCGAGCGCTGGCTGGCCGACGCCGGCCTGGGCGAGGGGCCGATCGAGATCCTGCCGCTGCGCCCCGGCACGTATCTCGACCCGCTGAGCTGGACCGTGGACGCCGACCCGGCCGGCGGCTGGTGGCTGACCCCGCACGAGTGGTCGTCGCTGCCCGGCCTGCACATCGCCGAGCCGGTGGTCGACTTCGACGCGTTCCAGCCCCACCACCACCGCCTGGCGACGTCGCCGGAGTCGAAGTTCGTGCAGACGCTCGTCGTGCAGCGCGCCTACCCCGACCGCATCGTGACGCTGCGCTCGCGGACGCTGCGCACCGACGGCCCGGGCGTCGGCGAGCGCCGGGTGCTCGAGGACCGCGACGACTTCGCGACCGTCCTCGACGAGGTCTTCCGCATCGACCCCGGGGCCCTCGGGCCCGAGCGCCTCGACCGCCTGTGGGCGCGCGTGGAGGCGCAGCACCGCGCGTGGGAGGCCGAGCAGGCGTCGGCGGGCGCACAGCCGGTTCGCTAGGTTCGCTCTCGGTGTCCGACCCCGTCCAGGTCGCGCCCGGCGTCCATCGCCTCGGCTCCCCGTTCGTCGGGTTCTACCTCGTCGAGGAGGGCGGCGCCTACACGCTCGTCGACGCCGGGCTGCCCGCGCACTTCGACCAGCTCATGGCGCTGCTCGACCGCCTCGGCGCCGACCTGCACGACGTGCGCGCCGTCGTGCTCACCCACGCGCACGCCGACCACCTCGGCATCGCCGAGCGGGTGCGCACCGAGGCGCAGGCGCGCGTCCACGTCCACGGCGCCGACGCGCAGCGGGCGCGCGCGCCGGGCGGGACCGACCACGAGCGCGGGCTGCTCGCCTACGCGTGGCGGCCGGCCGCGATGCGGTTCCTCGCCCACATGATCCGCGGCGGCGCCCGGCGGGTGCCGCGCGTGGAGGACCTGCACACGTTCACCGACGGCGCCGTGCTCGACGTCCCCGGGCGCCCGACGGTGATCGGGACGCCCGGCCACACGCACGGGCACTGCAGCCTGCTGCTGCCCGACCGCGGCGTGCTGCTGATCGGCGACGCGCTGTGCGAGCGCAACCCGCTGACGGGGCGCGCCGGGCCCCAGCTCATGCCCGCGGCGTTCAACGCGTCGACCGAGCAGGCGCTCGCGAGCCTCGACCGGCTCGCCGGCGTGGAGGCCGACGTGATCCTGTTCGGCCACGGCGAGCCCTGGACCGGCGGCGTGGCCGCGGCGCTCGAGCGCGCCCGGGAGCTGGGGCCGACCTAGCGGCGCTCAGTCGCCCGCGGCGCCCACGGTCTCCCGCGCGCGCGAGGCCGCCGGGTCCGCGCCGGCGGCGCCCACCAGCTTCTGGGCCTGGCGCTCCGGCGAGATGCGCACGACGTTCCACACGAGCCCGAGCTTCTCCATCAGCCAGATCAGCCCGGCGCTGATGTCGATCTGGCGGCGGCTGCGCAGCCCGTGGACGGCGGAGCGCGGGAACGCGTGGTGGTTGTGGTGCCACGCCTCGCCGAACGACGGGAGCGCCAGCCAGAAGACGTTGCCGGAGTGGTCGTCGATCTCGAACGGGCGGGTGCCGAGGAAGTGGCAGATCGAGTTCACCGACCACGTGACGTGGTGCAGGAAGAAGATCCGCACGAAGCCGCCCCACAGCAGGCCGGTGAGCGCGCCCCACCACGACCAGGTGATGAGGCCGCCGAGGATGGTCGGGATCGCCAGCGACGCGAGCACCAGGAACGGGAACATCCGGCAGATGCGGCGCATGCCCGGGTCCTCGAGCAGGTCCGGCGCGTACTTGCGCGCGCCCGCGCGACCCTCGTTGACCCACAGCCAGCCGACGTGCGCGTGCCACAGGCCGCGCAGCGCGTTCTTCAGGCCGCCCCCGGCGAACCCGGCGTGCGGGCTGTGCGGGTCGCCGTCGGTGTCGGTGTGCGCGTGGTGCTTGCGGTGGTCGGCGACCCACTCGATCGGATGGCCCTGGATCGCCATCGAGCCGAGGATCGCGAACGTGTACTCCACCGGCTTGGACGTCTGGAACGCCCGGTGGGTGAGCATCCGGTGGTAGCCGACGGTGATCCCGAAGCCCGTGATCACGTACATGAACGCCATCAGGCCGAGGTCGACCCAGGTCACCCCCCAGCCCCACAGCACGATGATCGCGACGATCACGGCGACGAACGGCAGGACGACGGCGGCGATGTTGACGTTGCGGTGCAGTCGGCTCATGTCGGGCGGACCATAGGTCGCGCCGGCGCCGAGTTCTTGGGCCGCCGACCACGTCCTGCCCGCGAGAACTTGTAACCGAGATCACAACTCGCGACCTGCGTGTGCGCCGCCGCGCGCCCGGGTACGGCAGCCGCGATGCACGAGACCCTGGTCGTCGATCTCGAGGCGCGCGAGCACGAGGTGTGGGTGCTCCCCCGCGGCGAGCTCGACCTGCACACCACCGAGGAGCTGGAGCAGGCGCTCTCGATCGCGCTGGCGAGCGAGGCGACGCGCGTCGTGGTCGACCTGCGCGTGCTGGAGTTCATCGACTCCGCCGGCATGCGCACGATCGTCGCCGCCTGCCGCGGCCCCGAGGCCGGCCGGCTCGCCCTGGTGCCGGGCCCGCCGGCGGTCCAGGGCGTGTTCAACGTCAGCGGGCTGGCTCCGGAGCTCCCGTTCCTTCCCGATCCAGCACGATGATCTCCATGCGGCCCTGCTCGACGTAGAGCGCGGAGCCCTCCAGCCGCGCGGAGGCGAAGGCGTCGCGGAACAGCGCCACCGCGACGCCCGTGGTGGGCCGGTCCTCGCGGTCCACGGCGAACATGGCGCCGTCGGTGCCCGTCGAGTCCAGCTCGCGCAGGCGCCCGTGCATGACGCTGTGATCGGGCTCGACCACGACCGTCACGGGCCGGTCGCACCACATCCGCAATTGGTTGAGGGCGGCCTCGAAGTCCATGGCGCCACCGTACCCTGACCGGATGGCCGATTTGAGCTTCGTCGAGGTGCTGACCGCCATGCAGGGCACGATCGGCCGTCCGGTCGACGTCCTCGTCTGCTCCGGGCAGGGCCGTCCGCGCGGCGCCACCGCGATGCTGACCGGCGCGCTGAGCGCGGGACCGGCCGCGCGCGAGGTGTTCGGCGAGCAGGCCCCCGCCGACGCCGTCGTGTTCGTCGTCGGCGTCGACGGCCACGGCGTCACCGGCTACTTCGTCCTCGACCCCGACTCCTTCGAGCGCGCGTTCTGGACCGAGGCCGGCGCGCTGACCGTCGCCCAGGGCGGCGTCGTCTTCGTCCTGCGCATGCCGCACCAGAACGGCGACGGGCACGAGGACGACGACGGCGACGAGTAGGGCGCCGCTGCGGATCAGCGCCCGTAGCGCTCGCGCCCGAGGTCGAGCTGGTCGGGCAGCGCCACCCGCGGCGGCGGCGCCGGATCGGCCAGCACCGACACGGTCTCGGCGACCGTCGCGCTGACCGCGCACCGCGCGCCGTCGTCGTCGCGCTCGACGACGATCATCGCGCCCCGCGCGACGACCCGCCCGCGCACGCCGGGCTCCAGCCCGGTCGGCCGCAGGTAGCGCAGGACGTCCTCGGCCTCGTTCTCGAAGCGCAGCACCTCGACCGCGGCGCCGAGCTCCACGTCGGACAGCGGCGCCCCCTCCACCCGCTCGTCCGGGGTGAACGGGTGGCCGTGCGGGCACGTCGTGGCGTCGCCGACCGCGGCCCGGATGCGCGCCTCCAGCCCCGGCGACATCGCGTGCTCCAGCCGCTCGGCCTCCGCGTGCACCTCGTCCCACGGCAGGCCGAGGACGTCGGTGAGGAACCGCTCGATGAGCCGGTGGCGGCGGACCCGGTCGGCCGCCTGGCGCCGCCCGGCGGGCGTGAACGCGATGACCCGGTCGGCGTCGCGCGTGATGTAGCCGTCGCGCTCGAGCCGCACGATCATCTCGTGGACGCTCGGCGGCTTGAGCCGCCGGGCGCGCGCGACGTTGGCGGCGGTGACCGGCAGCCCCGCCTCCTGGAGCCAGAAGATCGTCTCCAGGTACTCCTGCTCGGCGGTCGTCGCCTCCTGGTCCACCATCGCCGGGCACCCTAGGTTCCCGCCGCTGCGGCCCGACGCGGGGGTTCCCCCGGAACGCGATCCGTAGGGACTACGGTGCGGTGTCCGCTGCCACCACGGAGGGCGCCCGCGGCCGCCGTTCGTACGGTCCGCGCCGATGCTCGTCTACTCGTGCTCGGGGAGCTCCAACGTCGCGCAGCTCGCCAACGACATCGCGGTGCGCCTCGACCGCCTGGGCCTGGCGGAGATGTCGTGCATCGTCGGCGTCGGCGGCGACGTCAAGCCGCTCGTGCACAAGGCCACGCGCGGGCACCCGATCATCGCGATCGACGGCTGCCCGCTGCACTGCGTCGCCAAGGTCCTGGCCGCGAAGGCCATCGAGCCGGAGGTGCTGATCGCCCTGCACGAGCGGGGCCTGCGCAAGCGCCAGCACACGGACTTCGACGAGGAGGAGCGCGAGGCCGTGTTCGCGCAGGTGCTCGCCGAGCTGGCCCCGCGCCTGGTCGAGGAGCGACCGGAGCTCGAGGAGCCGATCCGGCAGCTTCTCGCGCCGGCCCAGCCGGTCGCGTCGTGACCGCCGCCGCGGCGGCCGAGTGGCCCCGCGTCATCCAGGGCGGCATGGGCGTGGCCGTGTCCGGCTGGCGCCTGGCCGCCGCCGTCTCGCGGCTCGGCCAGCTCGGCGTGGTGTCCGGCACGGCGCTGGGCGTCGTCCTGGCGCGCCGGCTGCAGGACGGCGACCGCGGCGGGCACCTGCGCCGGGCGCTGGGCGCGTTCCCCGAGCCGGCGGTCTCCGCCCGGATCCTCGAGCGCCACTTCCGCGCCGGCGGGCGCCGGCCGTCCGTGGCGTACCGAGCCGTGCCGATCCCGCGGCCGGGCGCGAGCCGCGCGTTCCAGGAGCTGACCGTCGCCGCCACGTTCGCGGAGGTGCTCCTGGCCAAGGAGGGCCACGACGGGCCGGTCGGCCTCAACCTCCTCGAGAAGGTCCAGGTGCCGACGCTGCCCGCGCTCTACGGCGCGATGCTCGCCGACGTCGACTGGGTGCTCATGGGCGCCGGGATCCCGACGTCGATCCCGCGCGCGCTGCGCGCGCTGGCCGACCACGCGCGCGTCGCGCTCCCGCTCGACGTCGCCGGCGCGCGGCCCGAGGACCGCCACCGCGTGGGGTTCGACCCCGCGCGGGTGGTGCGCCGGCCCGAGCGCCGGCTGCGGGTCCCGCGGTTCGTGGCGATCGTGAGCTCGCACGTGCTCGCCGGCTACCTCGCCCGCGACCCGGCGGACGCCCCCGACGGGTTCGTGGTCGAGCACCACGTCGCGGGCGGCCACAACGCGCCGCCGCGCGGCCCGCTGCGCCTCGACGACGCCGGCGCGCCGCGCTACGGCCCGCGCGACGAGGTCGACCTGGGCCGGATGCGCGAGCTCGGCCGGCCGTTCTGGCTGGCGGGCGGCTACGCCCATCCGCAGCGGCTGCACGACGCGCTGTCCGAGGGCGCCGCGGGCGTGCAGGTCGGGACCGCGTTCGCGCTCTGCGAGGAGTCCGGCCTGGAGGAGGAGCTGAAGCGGCGTGCGCGCGCGCTCGCCGCGAGCGGGCGGCTGCGCGTGCGCACCGACCCGCTCGCCTCCCCGACCGGCTACCCGTTCAAGGTGGCCGCCCTGCCGGAGACGATCGCCGACCCGGCCGTGCGCCACGCGCGCACGCGCCGCTGCGACCTCGGCTACCTGGCCACGTTCTACCGGCGCGCCGACGGGACGCTGGGCCGTCGCTGCCCGGCCGAGCCGGTCGGCGACTACGTCGCCAAGGGCGGCGACGCGGCCGAGGCGGCCGGACGCTCCTGCGTGTGCAACGGGCTCACCGCCGCGGCCGGCATCGCCCAGCTCGGCGCGGACGGCACGCCCGAGCCGCCGCTCGTGACGCTCGGGGACGACGCGTGCGCGGTCACCGCGGCGCTCGCCCCCGACGGCCGCCCGTACCGGGCCGCCGACGTGCTGCGCCACCTGCTCGGCGCCGGCGCCGTCTGATCCCCGAGTCGGGGCGGCCGGATTCGAACCGGCGACCTCCGCGTCCCAAACGCGGCGCTCTACCAGGCTGAGCCACGCCCCGATCGACCGGACGATAGGGGTACCCTTGCCGCGTGTCGATCCTCGGCGCCATCATCGCGGGCTCCCTCGCCGGCCTCGCCGCCGGCATCGTCATCGGCTTCATCCGCCGCAGACGGCCGCCGCGCGAACCCGGCGACCGGTGATCGC
>DATMSA010000066.1:0-2163 GCA_035565675.1 Capillimicrobium sp.
CCGCCGGCGACGACGTCGTCGCGGATGTCGAGGAACGGCCGGTCGAGGACCCGGCCGTCGCGCACGACGCGGATGCGCCCGGCCTGCTCGACGACGAACACGCGCCGGCGGTAGCCGGGCGGCGCGGCCAGCGCGACGGGCTCGGCGAAGCGGCCGACCTCGACGAGCCGGACGCCGCGCGCCGCGGCGGTCGCGCTCGCGCCGCCCTCGCGGTCGTGGCCCTCGCCGGTGGGCGCCGGGGCCGCGGTCGCGGGCTGGCCGGTGGCGCGGGCGGGCGCGTCCTCGGAGTCCGATCCGCAGGCGACGACGGCCGCCACCAGCATCGTCGCCAGCAATGCCGCCCCGCAGCGCATCGCGCCAGAGGCTACCCGCGGGCGGCCGCCGGTCACGCCAGCAGGCCGAGGCGCTGGGCGCGCTGGACGGCCTCGGCGCGGTTGCGCACCTCGAGCTTGCGGAAGACGTTGCGGGTGTAGTCCTTGACCGTGTGCGGGCTCAGGTGCAGCTCGGCGGCGATCTCGCGGTTGGTCGCGCCGGTCGCCACCAGCGCCAGCACCTCGCGCTCGCGCTCGGTCAGCGGCTGGGCCTCCTCGGCGCCCGGCGCGTCCTCGCCGAACACCTGCCCGCCGAGCCCGATGACGCGGATCGCCGACATCACGTCGCGCGCGCCCAGGCCCTTGGACACGAAGCCCGACGCGCCGGCGGCGCGGGCGGCGGCGGCCGACATGCGCCCCGAGCCCGAGAACAGCAGCACGTTGGTGATCGGCGAGCGCTTGCGCACCTCGCGGCACAGCTCGGCGCCCGACGCGTCGCCGAGGAACAGGTCGATGAGCGCGACGTGCGGCTCGTAGCGCTCGGTCATCTCCAGCGCCGTCTCGGCGGTGGACGCCACCAGACAGCGCTCGACCCACTCCTGGCTGGACAGCAGCGCGCGCAGCCCCCAGTGCACGACCTCGTGGTCGTCGACGATCAGGACCCGGAGCTTGTCGTAGTGGCGCCTCATGGCAGCGGCAGCGTCAGGCGGACGCGCCAGCGGTCCGCGCCCTTGGAGCCGAACTCGAGCGCGCCGCCGTCGCGCAGCGCCTCCATCGCGCACAGGCGCAGGCCGACGCCGGCGCCGCCGCGGCGCTCGCCGGCGCGCACGCCGTCGTTGACGATCGTCATGTGCAGGGCGTCGCGCCCGCGGCGCAGGTCGACCTCGACGCGGGTGGCGTCGGCGTGCTTGTCGGCGTTGCGCAGCGCCTCGTGCAACACGCTCTGCAGCAGTGGCTCGTACACCGGCGGGACCGTGCAGCCCTCCTGCCAGGTGACCTTCAGCGGCGTCTCCCCGGGCCGGGCGGCGAGCCGGTCGAGCTCCTGGGCGAGCGTGAGCGCGCTGTCGTCGAGGTCGGGCGGGGCGAGCGGGCGCTCGATCGCCTCGCGCAGCTCGTGCATCGCGCGCTCGGCCTCCTCGGCGCAGCGCTCCAGCGCGGCCGGGTCCAGCGCGTCGCCGGAGCGCAGCAGCGCGGTGATGCCGAACAGCCGCTGGATGACGGAGTCGTGCAGCTCGCGGGCGAGCGCGAGCCGCTCGGAGAGCTGCTGGTTGAGGAGCTGCTGGCGCGTGGCGACGCGGGCGGTGGCGGCGAGCGCGGCCGCCTTGCCCAGCGACCACAGCCGGTCGCGCTCGGCGGCGGTCAGCTCGAACGGCCGGCCGCCGCGGTCGGAGATGATCACGCCCTTCCAGGTCTCACCGGCGGTCAGGGGCGTGCAGGCGACGGTCGTCAGGCCGAACGCGCGCACGTACTCGCCCGGCAGCTCCTCCTCGGTGAACGGGGCCGACAGCACGACGACGCGGTCCTTGCCGATCGCGCGCCGCACGAGCGCGGAGGCGTTCAGCGGCGCGTTGATCGACTGCACGAGCGCGCCGTCGAAGCCGTGGCTGCCCATCGGGCGCACGGAGCGGCGCACGTCGTCGTCGAGGAACAGGAGCGCCCGGTCCATGCCGACGAGCTGGCAGACGGCCTGGCACAGCCGGCTGTAGTACTCCGAGCGCGGCGCGAGCTGGAAGTCCTCCTCGTCGACCTCGCCGAGCAGTCCGACGATCAGGTCGACGACGTCGGACTGCGCGCTCTCGGTGACCGCCATGACGCCCCAGACGGTAGTGCTCCCGGCGCACAACGAAGAACG
>DATMSA010000067.1:0-10564 GCA_035565675.1 Capillimicrobium sp.
TTCGCGGTGGTCGCCGGTCTCCCAGTCGAGGTCGACGATCACCTCCTGCACGCCCGCCCGGGCCAGGGCGGGCAGATGGCGGGCGACCTCGGCGGCGCGGCCCTCGGACTCGACGATGCGCAGCACGATGCGCAGCGCGTCCGGGTCGCGGCCGGCGCCGGCCGCCGCCTCGCGGACGGCGGCGACGTCCGCCGCCGCCGCGTCGGCGTCGAGCTCGCCGGCGGCCTGCTGGCCGAGCCAGCCGTCGCCGATGCGCCCGGCCCGGCGCAGCGCGAACGGCGAGTGGCCGCCGACGAGGAACGGGATCGTGCCCCGCGGCGGCACCGGCAGGCACAGCGTCCCGGCGGGCAGCGCGTAGCGCTCGGTGCGCAGCGCGGGCGGTCGCCCGCTCCAGCAGGCGCGCGCGATCGCCATCCACTCGGCCAGGCGCCCGCCGCGCCCCTCGAACGGGACGCCGAGGGCCTCGAACTCCTCGCGCAGCCAGCCGGCGCCGACGCCCAGCACCACGCGGCCGCCGCTGGCGGCGTCGAGCGACGCCGCCTGCTTGGCCAGCTCGACCGGATGGCGAAGCGGCAGGACGAGCACCGCCGTGCCGAGCGTCACGCGCTCGGTGGCGCCGGCGGCGAGCGCCAGCGACACGAGCGCGTCGTACCAGTCCACGGCGGTCGGCCAGCGGACGACGCCGTCGTCGGCGAACGGGTACCAGCTCTCGATCCGCTCGGGCATGACGACGTGGTCGCTGACCCACACGCCGTCGAACCCGGCGTCCTCGATCGCGCGGGCCATCGCCGGGATGCCGACCGTGGCGGGCAGCTCCCCGGTGTGGGGCAGACGGGCGCCGAGCCGCACTACGGGACCGCGACGAGGCCGCGCGGCGTCCCGTTGAGGTTGCTCGCACCGCCCTCCTCGCACACGTAGATGTCCTCGATGCGGATGCTCCAGCGCTCGGGGATCATGATCGACGGCTCGTTCGTGAACGTCATCCCGGCCTCGAGCACGGTCTCGTCCTCGGCGGAGATGAACGGCCGCTCGTGCACGTCCATGCCGATGCCGTGGCCCATGCGGTGGCGGAACCACTCGCCGAAGCCGGCGTCCTCGATCGGCCGGCGGCAGGCGGCGTTCACGTCGCGGGCGATCGCGCCGGGGACCGCCGCGCGACCGCCGGCCTGCTGGGCGGCGAGCATGACGTCGTAGGCCTCGACGAGGTCCGCGGGCGGCTCGCCGCAGTACACGGTCCGCCCGAAGTCCGAGCAGTAGCCGTCGACGACGCCGCCGAAGTCGAACATCACCGACGTGCCCTCGGTGATCGGCGTCCACGCGGTCTCGGCCACGTGGTTGTCGAGCGCGCCCGCCTCGAAGCCCGTGAAGATGTGCGTCGGGAACGACGGCGTGCGCGAGCCCGCCCGGCGCATCTCGTGCTCGATCTCCTCGGCCAGCTCCGCCATCGACACGCCCGGCACGACCTTCGGCGCGACCGCGGCGAAGGCCTGGTCGACCGTCGCGATCGCGCGGCCCATCGCCTCCAGTTCCTCGGCGGTCTTCACGCGGCGCAGGTGGTTGACGAGCGCCGAGCCGGTGCGCAGCTTCTCGAAGCCGACCGTGCGGCCCAGGTTGATCGTCGTCTCCGCCCACACGCGGTCGCCGATCGCGAACGCCCCGTCGCCGGCGAAGCGCCGGGCGACCTTCTCGAACGCGGCGAGCCCGTCGTCGGTCTCGTTGACGATCACGACCTCGCCCTCCGGGCGCTGGGGCAAATCGAACGCGTCGAACATGCGCGGGAAGATGAAGACCGGGTCCCGGCCCGGCGCGAAGAAGCCGCCGTTGACCCAGCCGTGCTGGTAGGACGCCTCGCCGAAGTGCGGGATCGTGCGCTGGACGCCGGCGAGGTACTCGAGGTCGGCGGACGGGCCGAGAAACAGGGCGCTGACGCCCTCGGCCTCCATGCGCTCGTGCAGTCGGCGCTGGCGCGCGGCGTAGTCGAACACGGGCTGATCGGTCCTTTCAGTCGGAGTTGGACGTGGTGGCCTCGGCGCCGACGAGCAGCTCGGCCCGGCGGCAGGCGCTGACACGGCCGCGGGCGGTCGGCGCCAACCCGATGCCCGGCTGGGCGCAGGCTGGCTCGGCGAGCGGGCAGCGGGGCACGAACGGGCAGCCCTCCTCGGGCACCCCCTCGACCGTCGACGCGTCCGTGGTGGCGGTCTGCACGCCGGCGCCGGCCTCGGCGGCGGTGGGCTCCAGCGAGGCGGCCAGCAGCGCCCGCGTGTACGGGTGGTGCGGGTTGGCGCAGAGCTCGTCGGTCGGGCCCTCCTCGACGACGCGGCCGGCGTACATGACGACGATCCGGTCGGCGAGGTGGCGCACGACGGCGAGGTCGTGGCTGATGAACAGCATCCCGACGCCGAGCCGCTCCTGAACCTCGAGGAAGAGGTTGATGATCTGCGCCTGCACGGAGACGTCGAGCGCCGACACGGGCTCGTCGCACACGAGCAGCTCCGGGTCGAGCGCGATCGCGCGCGCGATGTTCACGCGCTGGAGCTGGCCGCCCGACATCTGGCTGGGCCGGCGCTCGGCGAACGACGGGTCCAGGCCGACGGCGGTGAGCAGCTCGGCGACGCGGGCCTGCTGCTCGGCCTTCGTGCCGCGCCCGTGGATGCGCAGCGGCTCGGCGATCGACCAGCCGATCGTGCGGCGGCCGTCGAGGGCCAGCAGCGGTTCCTGGAAGACGGCCTGGACGCGGGCGCGCAGCTCCTTCTCCCGCCGGCGCGACGCGCCGATCAGACGCTCGCCGTGCACCAGCACCTCGCCCGAGTCGGGCGCGAGCAGGCCGAGCGCGAGGTTGGCGACCGTCGACTTGCCCGACCCGGACTCCCCGACGAGGCCGACGACCTCGCCGGGCTGGACCGCGAGCGACACGCCGCGGCTGGCGCGCACGGTCCGGCCGCGGCCCGTGAAGGTCTTGTGGACGTCACGCAGCTCGAGCAGCGGGGTCATCCGTCAGGCCGCCTTGGCGTCGGGGAGCGGGGCGAGGTGGCAGGCGACCTCCGTGCCGCCCACCGGGCGCGGCAGCGGCGTCTCGGCGCGGCAGCGGTCGACCGCGAACCGGCAGCGCCCGGCGTACGGGCAGCCCGTAGCGCGGGCCTCGGCGACCTTGCCGACCTGCAGCGGGACCTTGCGCGGACCGTGCAGGCGCGGGATCGCGGCCAGCAGGTCGCGGGTGTAGGGGTGCTGCGGGTCGGCGAGCACGGCGGCGGTCGGCCCCTGCTCGGCGATCCGCCCGGCGTACAGGACGAGCACGTGGTCGGCCATGCGCGCGACGACGCCGAGGTCGTGGCTGATCAGCAGCATCGACAGCCCCTGCTCGGCGCGGAGCTGGCCGATGAGGGCCAGCAGCTCGGCCTGGACGGTGGTGTCCAGGGCGCTCGTGGGCTCGTCGGCGATGAGCAGCCGCGGCTCGTGCACGAGCACCCCCGCCAGCAGCGCGCGCTGCAGCATGCCGCCGCTGTAGTGGTGCGGGTAGTCGCGCATCCGCCGCTCGGGATCGTCGAGCCCGATGCGCCGCATGTGGGCGATCAGCCGCTCGCGCCGCTCGGCGCGCTGCGCGCCGCGCAGGCCGTCGAGGAGCTGGCGCTCGATCGTGCGCGCCGGGTTCCAGCTCGCGCGCGGATCCTGGAACACCATGCCCAGCCCGCCGCGGCGCACGTCGCGCAGCTCGCGGGCGCCGAGCGCGAGCAGGTCGGTGCCCTCGAAGCGGACCTCGTCGGCGGTGACCTCCACGCCGCGGTCCAGCAGGCGCGTCACCGCCAGCGCGGTCGTCGACTTGCCCGACCCGGACTCGCCGACGAGCGCGACGCTGCCGCGCGCGGGCACGGTGAACGACACGCCCTCGACGGCGGGACGCGCCGCGCCCGGGTAGCGGACGGACAGGTTGCGGACGGACAGGACGTCGCTCACGACTCCTCCCCCGCCAGCTCGTCGCCGACCCGCACGAAGTACAGGACGGTCAGCAGGATCACGACGCCCGGGAACAGCGCGTACCACCAGGCGCTCAGCACGAACCCCTTCGCGGTCGAGACCATCAGGCCCCACTCCGGCGTCGAGCCCTGCGCGGCCAGCCCCAGGAACGACAGCCCGGTGAGCGCGACGAGCGCATAGCCGATGTCGACGGTGAGGCGCGCGTTGATCTCGCTGAACGTGTGCGGGACGACGTGCCAGCGCAGGAGCTGGGCGCTGCTGGCGCCGAGCGTCCGTGCCGCGCGCACGTGCAGGTCGCGCTTCAGCGACAGCACGCGGCCGCGCACCATGCGCGCATACGACGGCCACCAGACGATGATCAGCGCGATGACGGCCGACCTCATGTCGCGCCCGATCGCCGCGGCCAGCGCCATCGCCAGCACGAGGTACGGGAAGGCCAGGAACACGTCGACGATCCGCATGAGGATGCGGTCGACCCAGCCCCCGGCCCAGCCCGAGATCGCCCCGTACACCGTGCCGATCGCGGCGGCCGCGAACGCGACCGCGAGCGCCGACCCGATCGACAGGCGGGCGCCGTGGATCATCCGCTGCAGGATGTCGCGGCCGGCCTCGTCGGTGCCGAACGGGTGGTCGAGGCTCGGGCCCAGGAACTTGTCGGCGACGTTGACGGAGTTCCAGTCGTCGCCCGTGAACAGGCCCGGGACGAGCACGACGAGCAGGATCAGCGCGCCGATCGCGGCCAGCACGATCCGGTGCGCCGACCAGCGCACGCGCCGCGCGGCGCGCGGGCGGGCGGGCGCGGCCGTCGGGGCAGCGGTGCTCATCGATCCTCCTTCAGCCGCGGATCGAGGATCGGGTAGATGAGCCCGACGAGCTCGTTGACCACCACGAACGTGACCGTGGTGACGATCGTGATCGCCAGGATCGGGTTGTAGTCGAAGGTGCGGAACGCGTTGAACGCGTAGAGGCCGAGGCCGGGCCACGAGAACACGACCTCGACGAGGATGGTGCCGGCCAGCAGCCAGCCGAACTGCAGGCCGAGCATCGTCACGACCGGGTTCAGCGCGTTGCGCAGCGCGTCGACGGTCACGACGCGCAGCTCGCTGGAGCCGCGCGAGCGCGCGACCCGCACGTACGGACGGCGCAGCTGCGCGCCCATCGACGTGCGCATCAGGCGGGTGGCGATCGCGAGCTGGCTGGCGACGAGCGCGGTGACCGGCAGCACCATGTGCCAGATCGCGTCGCCCAGCGCCGACGGGTTGCCGGCGAGGATCGCGTCGATGGTCGTGAAGCCGGTGACCTCCGACACGCCGAAGTCGTTGTAGTTGAGGCGCCCGGAGATCGGGAACCACCCGAGCTTGGCGCCGAGGAAGACCTGGAGCACGAGGCCCAGCCAGAAGACGGGGACGGCGACGCCGATGATCGTGCCGACGCCGATCAGGCGGCTGACGATCCCGCGCGGGCGCAGTGCCCACAGGACGCCGAGCGTGATGCCGAGGATCGCGTAGATCACGAACGCCGCGATCACCAGCTCGAGCGTGGCGGGCAGCGCCTGCAGGAGGTCGTCGAGCACCGGCCCGCGGGTCTGGATCGAGTCGCCGAAGTCCAGCGTCGCGATCCCGGCCAGGTAGTCGAAGTACTGGGTCAGCAGCGGCTGGTCGAGCCCGAGCAGGGCGCGGACCTCCGCGACCTGCTCGGGGCCCGCCTGCAGCCCCGCCGCGAGCCGCGCCGGATCGGCCGGCACGACCCGCGACAGGATGAACGTCAGCGAGACCGCGGCCCACACCACCACGAGCAGCCAGCCGAGGCGGCTGAGCACGCCGAGCGCGATGCGCGCGGGGCGGCTGGCCCCGGCCCGCGCCCGGAGGGGCGGCGCGGACGGGGCAGCCACGGTGGTGGGACCGATGTCGGTCATCCCTTGCGCACGTAGAAGAACCGCACGCTGTACGTCGCGTCGACCGTGTCGTACGTGACGTCCCACTCCTCGCGGACGGGCTGCGCGAGCTTCGGCGCGGCCACGTACACGACGATGTGCTCGTCGGCGATCTGCTGGTTCAGCTCGGCGAGCTTGGCCTCACGCTCGGCGTCGTCGGTCATCGTGGAGATCGCGTTGATCTCCTCGTCGAGCGCGGGGTTCTCGTAGTACGACCAGTTGTAGCCGCCCTTCGAGGCGATGTTGGCGCTCGCGTACGACGACTTGAGCATGTAGCTCGGGTCGTTCGTCATCGGCGACATGTTCAGGAAGCTGATGTCCGCCGCCCGCTTCGGGTTCGACTGGATCTCGACCATCTGCGGCCACGGGACGATCGTCTGCTTCACCTTGATCCCGAGCTGGCCCAGGACGTCCTCCAGCAGCGTGCCGGTGAACTCCTCGTAGGCCAGGCCCTTCAGGCCCAGGTACTCGACGGTGAACCCGCCGCCCGGGTGCCCGGCCTCGGCCAGCAGCTGCTTGGCCTCCTCGAGGTTCTGCTCGATCGCCGGCTGCTCGGCGATCGCGGGGCTGAACTCGGCCGGGAGCGGGCCGTTCGCGCGCTCCGCGTAGCCCTTGTAGAAGTCGACGATCGCCTGGTAGTCGAACGCCTTGGCCACGGCCTCGCGGACCTTCGGGTCCTGCATCGGGCCCTTGGACACGTTCAGGGGCAGGACCTGGATCTGCAGCGACGGCTGCTCGACGACCTTGACGCCGCTCATGTTCGCGGCGGCGGCCGAGTCGTCGGGGCCGACGGCGCCCATCAGGTCGATCTCACCCTGGCCGAGGAGCTGCAGGGCGGTCTGCACGTCGGGGTCGGTGCGCAGCGTCACCGAGGTCGGCGTGCCGGGCTCGAACTCGCGCCAGTAGTCCTCGTTCTTGATCAGCTCGATCGCCGAGTTGCGCTTCCAGTCCGACAGCTTGTAGGGGCCGGTGCCCACCGCGTTGGTCGTGAACCACTCGGTGGCCCACTCGTCCTTGGCCGTCTTGTGCTCCTCGACCGCCGTCGGGCTGACGATCGGCAGCTTGGGGAGCGTGCCGAGGAAGAACACGTCCTTCTGCTTCAGCGTGATCTTCAGCTCGGTCGGCGAGACCGCCTCGATCGACTCGATGTTCGAGGCGACGGTGGCCGGGCCCTGGTTGACGGCGATGATGCGCTCGATGCCGAGCTTGGCGGCCTCGGCGTCGAACGGCGTGCCGTCGTGGAACTTCACGTCGTCGCGCAGCGTGAACGTGTACGTCAGGCCGTCGTCGGACTCCGTCCACTCGGTCGCCAGCAGCGGGCGCACCTCGAGCGTGCCGGGCTCGTACTCGAGCAGGCCCTCGTAGACGTTGCGGACGAAGACGAACCCGTCCGAGCTGAACGCCACCGCCGGGTCGAGCGTCGCGGTCTCGGCGACGTTCGAGTAGACGATGTTGCCGCCGTCGGCCGCGGCGCCTCCGCCGCTGGACGTGCTGCTGCCGCTGTCGCTGCCGCACGCGGCCGCGCCGAGCGCGAGCGCCGCGGTGGCGAGCGCGACGGCCGCGCTCCGGAACCTCTTGTGCATGTGTGGTGCTACTCCCCGTGGGTGCCCGCCCCGGTGGTGGCGAGCGTCGATGTGACGTATCCGTCGACGAGGTCGCGCTCGCGCGCCTCGTCGCTGCGGCGCCTGGGGTCGCCGTATCCGCCGCCGCCGCCCGTGCGGATGACGACGCGGGAGCCGGCGGGGACCGCCAGCCGGTTGACCTTCAGCACTTCCCGCGGCCCCTCGCCCGTGTCCACCTCCACCGAGGCGGGCGCGCCCGGCTCGCCGCCGAACAGCCCCCAACCGGGCGTCCGGGTGCGCTCGAACCAGAGCGAGACCGTGATGCCGTCGCCGAGCGTCTCGTACGCGCGCTCGACGCCGAGGCCGCCGCGGTACTCGCCGTCCCCGCCGGACCCCTCGCGGAGCCCGTAGCGGTGGATGCGCAGCGGGTACAGCGACTCGATGACCTCGACCGGGAAGTTCTTGAGGTCGCCCGCGCCGTAGTTGGCGAGGGCGTCGGTGCCGTCGCTGCCGGCGCGCGCGCCCCAGCCGACGGCCGTGGACTCGCCGCACACGAACCGCTCGCCGGTCCGCGGGTTGGGACCGGTGAACATGATGTTCATCGCGTCCGCGGGCTGGCCGGCGACGACCGCCTCGGGCATCGCGGGCGACAGCGCCCGGATGAACAGGTCGATCATGAGCCCGATGTGCGGGTAGTAGTACTGGCACGCGGCGGGCTCGCGAGCGTCGAACACCGAGCGCTCGGGCGCCTTGACCGTCAGGTTGCGGAAGGTCCCGCCGGTGACCGGCACGTCCGGGTTGAAGAGGAACTTGAACGCCAGGCGCGCACCCGAGATGGTCTGCGCCAGGCCGCAGTTCATGCACCCGGGCGTCTGCGGGCTGGACCCGTCGAGGTCCAGCACCATCTCGTCGCCCGAGACGGTGACCGTCACCTTCACGGGCACCGGGTCGCCGCCGGGGCCGTGGGAGTCCAGCTCTCCCTCGGCCGTGTAGACGCCGTCGGGCACGCGCTCGACCGCGTCGCGATCCAGCCGCTCGCACTGGGAGAAGATCTCGGCCACCGACTCGCGCACCGTCTGCGCGCCGAAGCGGTCGTACAGCGCCTGGAGCTGCTGCTCGCCGGTGCGGCAGGCCGCGATCTGCGCGTGCATGTCGCCCCACACCGATCGCGGCAGGCGGCTGTTGCGGGTGAGGAACTCGATCGTCTCGGTGCAGGGCTCGCCCTCGCGGTACAGGTGCGTGGGCGCGATCCGGTAGCCCTCCTGGTAGATCTCGGTCGAGTCCATCGCCTGGCTGGGGTCCTTGGCGCCGATGTCCAGCCAGTGCGCCTTGGTCGCGCAGAAGCCGACGAGCTCGCCGCCGTGGAAGACCGGCGAGAAGATCGAGATGTCGTTGAGGTGGCTGCCGGTGAGGTAGCTGTCGTTGACCGCGTAGACGTCACCCGGGCGGTAGACGCCGACGCCGCCGAAGTGCTCGGTCGTGACCTCGATCGCCGCCTCGAGGTTGCCGAGGAAGATCGGCAGTCCCGGGGCCTGACCGAGCAGCCGGGCGTCCGCGTCGAACAGCCCGACCGAGCAGTCCTTCATCTCGTAGATGATCGGCGTGTACGCCGACCGGGCCAGGTTGTTGTTCATCTGCGCCGCGATCGAGTTGAACGCGTTGCGGATGACTTCGACGGTGACGGGGTCCGGCATCACTGCTGCCTTTCGATGACGAGGCTCCCGCGCGCGGCGACCCGGGCGGCCCATCCGGGCGGGACCGCGGTCGTGCACGCGTCTTCGAGGACGATCGCCGGGCCCGCGACGACCACGCCGAGGCCCAGCGCCTCGCGCCGGTGGACGGGCGCGTCGTGCCACTCGCCGGCGAAGTGGGCGCGGGTGCGCCCGGCGGGCTCGCCGAGCTGCCCGGGCTGCGGGCCGGCGACGTCGACCTTGGCGACCCTGCCGAGCGCGGTCACGCGGAGGTTCACGCACTCGACCGCCTCGCCGGCGTTGTTGTGCCCGTAGCGCTCGAGGTGGGCGGCGTCGAAGCGCTCGGCCAGCGCGGCGACGACGGCCTCGGGCGCCTCGCCCGGGCCCCACGGGACCGTGACCGTGTACTCCTGGCCGGAGTAGCGCAGATCGGCGGCGGGCAGCAGAGCCATCGCGGCCGGCTCGACGCCGTCCTGCTCGAGCAGGTCGCGCGCGCGCTGCGAGAGCTCGTCGATCGCGCCGCGAAGCTGCTCGGGCGTGAGGTCCGCGACCGGCGTGAAGAAGCTCTGCACCAGGTCGTGGCGGGTGTCGGTGTGGAGCATCCCCCACGCCGACAGCACGCCCGGGTTGGCCGGGACGACGACCCGCGGGATGTCGAGCTCCTCGGCGAGCGACACCGCGTGGAGCGGGCCGGCGCCGCCGAAGGCCAGGAGGCTGAAGTCGCGCGGGTCGATGCCGTGTGAGACCGTGATCTCGCGGATCGCGTTGGCCATCGCCGCGTCGGCGACCGCGATGATGCCGTTGGCGGCGGCGAGGCGGTCCAGCCCGAGCTGCTCGCCCAGCCGGTCGATCGCCGCGTTCGCGCCCTCCACGTCGAGGTCCAGGTCGCCGCCCAGGCGGGCGGTCGCGGGCAGGCGCCCGAGCGCCACGTTGGCGTCGGTGACGGTCGGCTCCGTGCCGCCGCGGCGGTAGCAGACGGGACCGGGGACGGCGCCCGCCGAGCGTGGCCCGACGCGCAGCGCGCCGGCCTCGACGTAGGCGACGCTGCCGCCGCCGGCGCCGACCGTGTGGATCGCCACCGCCGGGGTGAGCATCGGCTGGCCCTCGAGCGTCAGCGACGGCTCGACGTCGGCCTTGCCGTCGATCACGAGGCTGACGTCGAACGACGTGCCGCCCATGTCGACGCAGATGAGGCGGTCGAGCTCGAGCGCGGCGGCGACCTCGACGCAGGCGACGGTGCCGCCGACCGGCCCCGACAGCAGCGTCTGGATCGGCTTGCTCGTGGCCACCGGGGCGGTCATCACGCCGCCGTTGGACTGCATCACCCGCAGCGTGCTGGCGAAGCCCTGCTCGCGCAGCTGCGCGTCGAGGCGGCCCAGGTACTCGCTGACGATCGGCGCGATGTA
>DATMSA010000068.1:0-9957 GCA_035565675.1 Capillimicrobium sp.
CTCGAACACCCCCAGCCGGGTGTCCAGCGTCTCGCGCGAGTTCAGATCCCACCCATACTCGCCATGCCAGAAGAACGTCTCACCCCCCGCCACATGCTCCACATCATCGGTGTTGGACCCCCGCGTGCGCAGCACGTCCATATCGGCGAAGTCATCACCCACCGGCCCCACCAGCCGCACCTCATCAAAGAACGACGCCGCCAACGCGAAATGCGTCGCCGCCCCACCCAACATCCGCTCGCGCTCCCCGAACGGCGTCTTCACCCGGTCATAGGCAATCGAACCAACCACAGTCACGCTCATCGGCGGGTCATCCTCACGAGATAGGCCACCATCACGTCGGACGTCCCGATCTTCAGGTGGTAGGCGTCGGAGAGCCCTTCGACGCGTTCGATCTGGTCCTGGCTCTCCCGGAACGGCTCACCGAACGGGACGACGGCGAAGTCCACGACCTCGCCGCGCAGCCCGTGCTGGGCGAGCATGTCGACCGTCCGCTCCTGCGACAGGATCGACAGCAGGGTCACGTAGGCCTCGCCGTCGTCGGTCAGCGCCTCGGGCAGCAGCCGGATGAGGTGGTCGACGAGGTTGCGGCCCCAGTAGTCGACGGGGCGGTGCGACGAGGCGTGGCGAAAGGGGTCGACCGGCGTCTGGTCCAGGCAGGCGACGATCGTGTCGTAGCGCTCGTCGGGCACCCACGGGTACAGGTCGACGGTCGCGGCGGTCACGCGCGCGTCGACGCCGTTGCGGAAGGCGTTGGTGAGCGTGTCCTCGACCGCCAGCGGGTCGACGTCGATCGCGTGGACGTGCGCGGCGCCGTTCAGCGCGAGCTGGATCGCCTGCAGCCCGGTCCCGCACCCCACGTCGAGGCAGCGGCGCTCCGCCCCGACCTCCTGCTGGTAGAGGTGGCGCCACATCAGGAACGAGCTCTGGTTGGGGTCCGCGCCGGAGCGGTCGGCGACGAGCTCGGGGAAGCGCAGCGGGAACAGCGGCCGTCCGCGGCGGTCGATCCACGGCTCGGCGAGCCGCTCGCGCCCGCCCGCCGGCGCCCCGGCGACCGCCCCCGGCTCGGCGCGCCGGCGCCCCGGCGCGGTGCCGGCCAGGCGCGACCGCGCCGCGGCGATGTGGCCGGGCGTCACGCCGCAGCAGCCGCCGACGATCTGCGCCCCCTCCTCGCGCCAGCGCAGCGCCATCGCCGCGTACTCCTCGCCGCCGACGCCGTCGGCGAACTGCCAGCCGGCGCTCGTCAGGTAGCCCAGGTTCGGGTACACGCCGAGCGGCATGTCGGTGAAGTCGCGCAGGTAGGAGACCATCCCGTCGACGTGGTCGGGCGGCACGCAGTTGACGAGGAGCGCGTCGACGCCCATCTCCTCGAAGCGCCGGGCCGCGCGGCCGAACGCGTCGCCCTCCGGGCCGCCCCAGTGCTGCCCGTAGACGCCGCACACGCCGTGGCGGCAGCGCCGGAACGACAGCCACACCGGCAGCCCCGTGTCGAGCAGCCGGCCGACCGTGTCGTAGAGCGAGCCGGGCACGAGCGACAGCGTCTCCAGCAGCACGAGGTCGGGCGGCTCGTCGCGGAACGCGCGCGTCAGCAGCCGGATCGTCTCGCGCCCGTCGTCGGCGTCCAGGTCGGCGTTGAGCGAGAACGCGACCGCGACCCGGCCGTCGCGCCCACCCTCGGCGATCGCCTGGCGCGCGACGCGCACGCCGCGCCGCGCGACCTCCAGCCAGTGCACCGGCTGGGCGCCGCCGTCGTCCCACGGGCGCTGGTCACCGGCCGCGACCGCCGACGCCAGGCCCCAGGTGTTCGTCGTGACGACGTCGCAGCCGACGTCGACGTAGCGGCGGTGGACGGCCTTCACCTGGCCGGGCGAGGAGGCGAGCGCGCGGATGCCCCACAGGCGCTCGCTCTGCGGCCCGCCGGTGAGCGTCTCGTCGGGCAGCTCGGTCGCGACGCCGCCGTCGAGGATGACGCACCGCTGCTCGGCCAGCGCGTCGCGCACCGCGGCGTACCCGGAGGTGATCGCGGGCGCCGTCACGACGCGCCCCGCCTCGATGGTGCTCGACCCCGGGCCACCCTCTCTCCTCACCTGCTCGAACGACGACCGCCGCCATCTTGGTGACGACCCCTGCCCGCCGCTTCCCCCGAGGGGGAGGTTTCGCCTGGCCGAAGGGAGGGCCCGTCGGCTAGGCGCCGGGCGGGCCCTCGCCGCGGCGCAGCGTCAGGCGCAGGTAGCGCGACGTGGCCTCGGCGCGGTTGGAGGCGTGGAGCTTGCGCAGGATGTTCTTCACGTGGAACTTGACCGTGCCCTCGGAGACGACGAGGGAGCGGGCGATGCCGGCGTTCGTCTCGCCCTTGACCATCAGCTCGAGGACGTCGAGCTCGCGGCGGGTGAGGAGGTCGCGCAGCGCGCCGGTGTCGCCGGCGCCCGAGCCCACGGCCATGCGCCCGCCGTCGTCATCGGCGGCCGGCTCGCGGTCGAACGCGAGCGTGACCGCGCGGTCGCTCAGCTCGCTCGTGCGGGCGTCGGCCCAGGAGGCGACCTGGCGCATCTCCTGGCGCTGGATGCGCAGCCGGCGGCGCAGGATCGCGCGCTCGAACACGAGCGCGAAGCCGTCGGCGAAGGTGCCCAGGCCGTCGCGCTCGACCTCGCCGACGACCGGCCCCGCGGGGCGGTCGGCCTGGAAGAACCCGATGACGCGCGCCTCCAGCACGATCGGCGCGGTGACGTACGTGTCCCAGCCCATCACGTCGGCGAACGCGTGCCGGCTGGCGGGGACGGGCGCCTCCAGGTCGGGTTCGACGAGATGCGCCCGGCGGCGGCGCAGGACCTCGCCCTCGACGAGCGGGTAGTCGATGGGCACCGGCCCCTCCTGCAGCCGCGCGAGCGTGACCGCGGCGCCGTCGGGGTCGTCGGGCGCGTGCAGCGCCTCGGCGACGAGCGCGCCGTCCTCGACGCGGCTGAGCAGGACGCGCCCCAGGCCCAGCGCGGCGGCGGCCTCGGCCGGGCCGCGGTCGACGATCTCGCTCGCCGGGCCCAGCTCGGCCAGGCGGCCGATCGCGGCGCGCACGCCCAGCAGCGCGTCGAGCCGGGCGCGCAGCGCGGCGGCCTCGGCCACCGGGTCGGCGAGCTGCGACGACGGGCTCACGACCGGCGCGCCCACGGGACGCCGTTGGAGCTCGTGCCCTCACCGCTGCGGCGCACCTCGAGGAGGTAGGCGACGGCAACGTCGTGCTCGGACATGCGCAGGTGGTAGGCGTCCGACAGCTCCTCGACGCGCTCGATCTGGGCGATGCCTTCGCGGAAGTACGACGGGAAGTTGAACAGGTCGTAGTCGACGACCGTGGCCTCCAGCCCCGCGCGCTGCAGCAGCTCCTCGGTGCGCTGCTGGGACAGGAACGACAGGTGCACGAGGTAGGCGACGCCCTCGGCCGCCAGCGCCTGGGGCAGCTTCTCGATGAGCTTGTCGAACGCGTTGCGGCCCCAGTAGTCCACCGGCCGGTGCCCGGAGACCTGCTGGAACGGGTCGACCGGCACCTGGTACAGCGACGAGACGATGACCTCGTAGCGCTCCTCGGGCACCCACGGGTACAGGTCGACGTGCTGGACGCTCATGCGGTCGGCGACCCCGTTGCGGAACGCGTTGTCGCGCGTGTTGGCGACCGCCTGCTCGTCGACGTCGATCGCGTGCACGTGCGTGGCGCCGTTGAGGGCGAGCTGCACGCCGAGGATGCCGGTGCCGCAGCCGACGTCGAGGCAGCGCTGGTGGGCACCGATCCCCTCGTTGCGCAGGTACTTCCACGGCATGAACGAGCCGGTGCGCGGCGCGAACACGCCGGGCTCGACGACGAGGTCGGGGAACGGCAGCGGGTACAGGTCGCGGCCGCGGCGATCGACCCAGCGCCGCGGCGGGCTCGCGTCGGGGGCGCGCTCGTCGTCGAGGCGGCCGTCGCGGCGGCGGCGCCCGAGCGGCGTGCCCTCCAGGCGCTCGCGCGCGGCGGCGATGTGGTCGGGGGTGACCCCGCAGCAGCCGCCGATGATCTGCGCGCCCTCCTCGCGCCAGCGCAGCGCCATCGCCGCGTACTCCTCGCCGCCGACGCCCTCCTCGAACTGCCAGCCGGCGCTGGTCAGGTAGCCGAGGTTCGGGTACACGCCCAGCGGCAGATCGGTGAAGTCGCGCAGGAACGACACCATCCCGTCGACGTGGTCGGGCGGGATGCAGTTGGCCAGCAGGGCGCCGATCCCCATCTCCTCGAAGCGCCGCGCCGCGCGGCCGAACGCGTCGCCCTCCGGGCCGCCCCAGTGCTCGCCGTAGACGCCGCACACGCCGTGGCGGCAGCGCCGGAACGACAGCCACACCGGCAGGCCGGTGTCGAGCAGCCGCTCGATCGTGTCGTACAGCGACGGGCGCACCAGCGACAGCGTCTCGACGAGCAGCAGGTCGGGCGCCTCGTCGGCGAACGCGCGGGTGAGCAGCCGGATCGTCTCGTGGCCCTCGTTGGCGTCGACGTCGCCGTTGAGCGAGAAGGCGACGGCGGCGTCGCTGCCCTCGGCCGCCTCGCGGGCGAGCCGCAGGCCGCGGCGGGCGACGTCCATCCAGTGCACGGGGCGGGCGGTCTGCCACAGGCGCGGGCCGTTCTCCAGCAGGCCGCTCGGCAGGCCCCACGTGTCGGTGCTGATCACGTCGCAGCCCGCCTGCACGTAGCGGCGGTGCACCTCGCGGACCGCGTCGGGGTCCTCGAGGACCGCGCGCACGCCCCACAGGCGGTCGTCGGTCTCCCGCATCCCCGGCAGCTCGGTGCCCACGCCGCCGTCGAGGACCACGCAGCGCTCCTCGGCGATGAGCTGCCGGACCCGGTCGTACCCGGCGGCGGGGCTGGTGGACGCGGTCTGACCCTGGCTCCCCATGGCCACCAGTGTGCCACTCCTGGCCTTCGGGGCCTACCCGTTCGGTCAGGTGGGGCGGCCGGCTGCTCAAGAACGGGCGCGCCGATCCGACGATCGCGTGTGTCCGCTGTCGAACGAAGAGGGAGAGGGACGATGCAACGCCTGCGACCCACGTCGCTGCGCGCCAAGCTGATCGCCACGCTGGTCCCGCTGGTCGTCGTGGTCGTCGCCGCGATGACCTGGCTCGCCGTGTCGCGCATGACGTCGGCGCAGGAGGACGCCGCCTACGCGCAGCTGCGCGAGATCGCGAGCGCCAACGCGAACGCGATCGACACCGACCTCGGCGCGAAGATCGCCCGCGCCGACGCGCTGGCCAACACGCTGGCCGCCTATCGGGGCGACGACGCGCAGGAGGTGAACGCGATCCTGCGCCACCTGGCCGAGCGCGACGCCGACAGCCTCGGCTACTACGCCGGCTACGAGCCGAACGCGTTCGACGGCGACGACGCCGCGCACGCCGGCCGGCCCTACCAGGTGGAGGACGGCGGGTTCGGCCCGTACTGGAACCGCCTGTCGGGCCAGCTCACGGTCGAGCCGCTCATCGACCCGTACACGTCGGACTACTACACGGTGCCCAAGGAGGCCGGGAAGCCGGTCGTCATCGAGCCGTACCTGTACGAGGGCGAGCTGCTGACCAGCTACGTCGCGCCCATCCTGCGCGACGGGAAGTTCGTCGGCATCGCCGGCAACGACGACGCGCTGACGACGCTCAACCGCGACGTGCGCGGCATCCGCGTCCTCGACTCCGGCTACGCGATGCTGCTGTCGGCCGAGGGCATGTTCGTGGCGGCACCGCGCGACGGCCTCATCGGCCGCCGCACGCTGGGCGACCTGGCCCGCGACCGCGGCAACGAGGACCTCGCCCGCGTCGTCCGCGACGTGAAGGCGGGCCGCAGCGGGCAGCTCGAGACCACCGACCCGTGGACGGGCGAGGACGTCGTCATGTCCTACGCGCCCGTGACCACCGGCGGCTGGAGCGTCGTCACCGTCGCGCCGCGCTCGGAGGTGCTGGCGGCCGCGACCACGCTGCGCTGGCAGCTCATCGTGACCGGCATCGTCGGCGTCCTCGTGATCGCCGCGGTGATCGTGCTCCTGGCCGGGCGCATCACGAAGCCGCTGCGCGCGTTCGTCCAGCGCCTGCGCGCCCTCAACGACACGGCCGTCGCCGGCCTGCGGCGCGGCATCGGCGCGCTCGCCGGCGGCGACCTGACCGTCGAGGCGACGAGCGACGTGGAGCCGCTCGTGGTCAAGGGCCGCGACGAGATCGCCGACGCGTCGCGCACCGCCAACGCACTGATCGAGCAGACGGCGGCCTCGGTGGACGCCTACAACGAGGCCCGGTCCGGCCTGGGCGCGCTGATCGGCCAGGTGTCGACGTCCGCCGGCGCGGTCGCGTCGTCGTCGCAGCAGATGGCGTCGACGTCCGAGGAGGCGGGCCGCGCGGTCGGCGAGATCGCCGGCGCGGTGTCCGAGGTCGCCACCGGCGCCGAGCGCCAGGCGCGGATGATCGCGTCCGCCCGCGAGGCGGCCGAGCAGACGAGCGAGGTCGCCGAGCAGGCGCTGGAGCTCGCCCGCGAGGGCGCGGCGTCGTCGGCGCAGGCGACCGAGGCGATGACGCAGGTCCGCGACTCGTCGGCGCACGTCAGCGACGCGATCCGCTCGCTGGCCGAGAAGTCCGACGAGATCGGCGGGATCGTCGACTCGATCACCGCGATCGCCGAGCAGACGAACCTGCTGGCGCTCAACGCGGCGATCGAGGCCGCGCGCGCCGGCGATCAGGGCCGCGGGTTCGCGGTCGTCGCCGACGAGGTGCGCAAGCTCGCGGAGGAGTCCCAGCAGGCGGCCGGGTCGATCGCGGCGCTCATCGCCCAGATCCAGACGGAGACGTCGTCGGCGGTGGACGTCGTGCGCGTCGGGGCCGAGCGCAGCAGCGAGGGCTCCGAGGTCGTCGAGCGGGCGCGCGAGGCGTTCGAGCGGATCGCCGAGGCGGTCGGCGACGTGAGCACGCGCGTCGGGGAGATCGCGTCCGCGGCCGGCGAGGTCGCGGCCGTCGCCGAGGAGTCGAGCGCGGCGACGGAGCAGGTCTCGGCGTCGACCCAGCAGACGAACGCGTCGACGCAGCAGATCGCCGCGTCCGCGCAGGAGCTGGCGCGGACCGCCGAGGAGCTGGAGGCTCAGGTCCGGCGGTTCACGCTGACCTGAGCCCGCCAGCCCTAGGCGGCCGCCTGAAGCGCCCGCGTCTCGGGGAGCATCCGCAGCTTGCGCAGCGCCTGCTCCTCGAGGCGGCGGACGCGGTCCGCCGACAGCTTCAGCTCGCGCGCGACCTGGTGCATCGTGCGCTCGCGGTGGCCGTCGAGGCCGTAGCGCAGCTCGATCACCCGGCGCTCGCCGCCGGAGAGGTTCTCCAGCGCGTGGTCGATCGCCCGGCGGTTGAGCGCGATCGCCGCCTCGTCGAACGGCGACAGCGCCGCGCGGTCCTCGAGGAAGTCGCCCAGCTCCGCCTCGTCCTCGCCCACGGGCGTGTGCAGGGAGACGGTGGCGGGCAGCTCCCCGCGGACGATCGCGACCTCGTCGACCGTCAGGCCGAGGTGCTCGGCGAGCTCCTCGTCGGTGACGTCGCGGCCGAGCTCGAGCATGAGCCGGCGCTCGGCCCGCTGGACGCGGTGCAGGCGCTCGGCGATGTGGACGGGCAGGCGGATCGTGCGGCCCTTGTCGGCAAGAGCGCGCGCCAGCGACTGGCGGATCCACCAGACCGCGTAGGTGCTGAACTTGAAGCCCTTGCGGTAGTCGAACTTCTCGACGGCCCGCATCAGGCCCACGTTGCCCTCCTGGATGAGGTCGAAGAGCGGGAGGCCCCGGTCCTGGTAGCGCTTGGCGAGCGAGACCACGAGGCGCAGGTTCGCCGTCATCATCCGCTCCTTGGCCGCGAGGTCGCCGCGCTCGATGCGCTGGGCCAGCTCGATCTCCTCCTCGGCGGTCAGCAGCTTGTGGCGCCCGATCTCCTCCAGGTACTGCGTCAGTGCGTCGTCGTGGTCGTACATGGGCGGGATCGTCTTCGCCCACCTGAAGCGGACCGTGAAGCGCAGATAACGCGCGGATGAGGAGTTCCGGAAGGCCAGATATGTGCCCGGGGGCCGGGTGCGGCGCGCGGCCGCCGCGGCCGCCGTCGCCGCCGGAAGCGGAGCGCGGAGTCGACGTGTGGCACCTGGCGTCTGGATAGCGGCTGCCATGTGCCACACGTCCCGGATCGCACGCCGGGGCCCGGCGGCGGGCGACCGCGCGGGCGGCGCCTAGCGGATCAGGACCTTCGCGCCGACCGGCACCCGCGGGTACAGGTCGATCACGTCGGCCACGCGCATCCGGATGCACCCGTGCGAGGCGCGGGAGCCGATCGACCACTCCTCGGCCGTGCCGTGGATGCCGACGCCGTCGACGATGCCCAGCCAGCGGGCCTTCAGGGGGTTGTTCGGGGCGCCGCCCGGGACGACGGAGCCGGCCAGCGAGCCCGCCCAGGACGAGTTCGGGACGTGCCAGGCCGGGTTCACGGCCTTGTTGGCGATCGAGTAGGTGCCCGACGGCGTGTCGACGCCGGCCATGCCGACCGCGATGCGGTAGGTCTTCGACAGGCGCAGGTTCTTGAAGAGGCGCAGCGTGAACGTGTTGCGGTCGACGGTGAGGATCGTCTCGTTCGCGCGGCGCAGCTCGGCGACCGTGACCTCGGGGTCGACGGCCGTGCGTTCCTGGCGGAACTCGCGCGGCGCGCTCGGGTCGGTGAACGTGTCGACGACCTTCGCGGCGAGCTTCCCGGCGTCGACGGTCATGCCGCGGCGCGCGCTGGTGACCTTCATGCGCGTGACGCCGATCTGCAGGCGCGCGTTGCGCGGCTTGCGGGTCGAGCGCGCGGCCACCTTGTCGGCCCACGCGCGCACGGCCGACCGCGAGACGCCGACCGCGGGCGGCACGGTGACGCCCGGCACGGCGCCGCCGTCGAGGCGAGCGGTCGCCGGCGGCGAGGTCTCCGTCGGCGTCGTCGGCGTGGTGGGCGTCGGCGGCGGCGCGGTCCCCGCGGCGTCGCGCCCGGCGTAGTAGGCGCGCCGCGCGGTGCGCAGGGCGTCGAGCGTGACGCCGGCCCGCGCGCCGCCGATCTGGTGGCGGCGCTTGGCGATCCGCACGGTCACGGGCGCAAGCAGGCGCGGCAGGAGCTGCGCCTGCAGCGTCGCGGCCGCCTGGGTGACCGACTGCCCGCCCAGGTCGATGCCGCCCACGAGCGTGCCGGGGGCGATGATCGACGTGTCGTCGTTCGTGGCGGCGCCCGCCGGCGCGACGGCGGCGAGCGCGACGGCGACGATGAGGACGGCGGTCGGAAGCAGGCGGCGTGCGTCCATGCGGCGGGTCAGGGTAGTCACCCAGACGTCGTACCCCTGCAACTCCGCCTTCACCGGGAGGACCGGGCGCTCACGCGACGACGCGCAGCCCGCCGCCCGCGGCCGACTCCGCGCTCCCGTCGCCGAAGAACTCGTCGATCCACGCCCACGTCGTCGTGCGCGCCGCCCGGCCGGTCAGCACCCCGAGGTGCCCGCCCGGGCCGGTCTCCAGGCGCACCTCGGGCGCGTTGGGCAGCAGCTTGGCGACGTGGTGCACGGCGGCCCGCGGCGCGAGCACGTCGCTGTCGCCGGCGATCGCCATCACCGGCGCGGTCACGTCGCGCAGGTCGAGCACGCGGCCGTCGAGCGCGAACCGGCCGTCGGCGAGGTCGTTGACGCGGAAGAAGCGGTGGTAGAGCTGGCCGAACGTCCGCCCCGGGTAGGCCTGCATGTCGCGGGTGAACGCGTCGACCGCCTCGATCTGGGCCAGGAACTCGCGGTCGTCGAGATGACGCAGGCGCGCCAGCGGCTTCGTCAGCTGCTTGTCGATCGACGTGAGCTGGAACACCCGGCGCACGAGCGGCGCCGGCGCGGTGCCCAGCGCGCGGTAGATCGGCGACAGCAGCCAGCCGCCGGTCGCGTTGATC
>DATMSA010000069.1:0-23663 GCA_035565675.1 Capillimicrobium sp.
GCCACGAGAAGCCCGCCTGCAGGAAGTCGTTGATCGCGCTCGTCGCCAGCACCCCGGCGACGAGCCGCGCCTCGCGCGGCCGCGCGGCGCGCAGGCCCACGAGGCCCAGGGCGCTCCACGTGCCCAGGCAGCGGGTGCACGTCATGAGCTCGCCGGCCGCGTAGCGCAGGCCGCGGCCCTTCGGCGGGCGCTCGGGGTCCGACTCGTCCACGACCGGGGTGCGGACCCACGTGCCGACCTTCTCCTTGCTGAGCGTCTTCGTCAGCGAGAAGCTCGCCAGGCCGAACAGCGGCAGCTCGCGGGCCGGCGGCCCCTCGCCGCGGGTCGCCGCGACCACGGCGCCCAGCAGCGTCGCCCAGACGACGTTGATGAGCGCGTAGTCCTGCGGGCTCGTGGGGGCGTCGGTGGACACAGACCTCGCCGCTACCCCGCCGGCGGGCAGGCGACACGCGGGGTGTTCACCGCTATCGTCGGCGCTCCGTGCGGATCTTCTCTGGCATCCAGCCCACGGGCCGCAAGCACCTGGGCAACTACATCGGCGCGATCCGGCGCTACGTCGACGGGCAGGACGCGGCCGCCGAGTCGATCTACTGCGTCGTCGACCTGCACGCGACGACCGTCGCCTACGACCCCGCCGACCTGCGCGAGCGGCTGTACGACACGCTCGCGATCCTCATCGCCGCCGGGCTGGACCCGGAGCGCTGCATCCTCTTCCGCCAATCCGACGTGGTCGCGCACCCGGAGCTGGCGTGGCTGCTGTCGTCGGTCACCTCCTGGGGCGACCTCAACCGCATGCACCAGTTCAAGGACAAGTCCGCGGGCCAGCGCGAGCTGGTGTCGGCCGGCCTGTTCACCTACCCGGTGCTGATGGCCGCCGACGTGCTCGTCCACCGCGCCACGCACGTGCCGGTCGGCGACGACCAGCGCCAGCACATCGAGCTGATGCGCGACATCGCCGAGCGGTTCAACGCGCGCTTCGGCGAGCACCTCGTCGTGCCCGAGGGGACCTACCCGGAGGTGGGCGCGCGGATCATGGACCTGCAGGAGCCGACCCGCAAGATGTCGACGACGGGCGGCACCGCCGAGGGCACGGTGTACGTGCTCGACCCGCCGAAGACGATCGAGAAGAAGATCAAGCGCGCGGTCACCGACTCCGACGACCCGCCGGTCATCCGCGCGGGAGACGACAAGCCCGGGGTCACGAACCTGCTGGAGATCCTGGCCGCCTCGCGCCGCATCTCGATCGCCGAGGCCGAGGCGTCGCTGGCCGACGCCCGCGGCTACGGCGACCTGAAGGCGGCCACCGCCGAGGCGGTCAACGCGATGCTGACGCCGGTGCGCGAGCGCTACGAGGAGCTGCGCCCCGACGTGGCGCGCCTGGAGGAGATCCTGGCGATGGGGGCCGAGAAGGCGGCCGCCAACGCCGCGCCGGTGATCGCCGACGTCCGCGCGGCGATGGGCGTGGGGCGCCCGCGCTAGCCCGTCACGGCGCGCGGGCGACCGGTCCCACCGCTACGGTTCTCGCCATGTCCGTCGCCACGGATCTCGAGCTCGACCTCGACGTCTTCAGCGGCCCGTTCGACCTGCTGCTGGCGCTCGTGCTGCGCGAGGAGGTCGACCTGCTCGAGGTGCCGCTGGCCGACGTCGTGCTCGCCTACCTCGACCATCTCGAGGCGCGCGGCGAGCTGGACCTCGAGCAGGCCACCGAGTTCCTCGTGCTGGTGGCGGCGCTGCTGGAGCTGAAGTCGCGGCTGATGCTGCCGCGCGAGGAGGAGGAGCTGCTCGACCTCGACCCCGGCGAGGCAGCCGAGGAGCTGCTGGCGCGGATGCTCGAGGCCAAGCGCTACCGGGCCGCCGCCGACGACCTGCGCGCGCGCCTGGAGGCCGAGGACGGCGTCCGCTACCGCTCGGCGCCGCCGCCCCCGTGGCTGAAGCGCCCCGACCTGGAGGAGCTCGACGCCGTCTACGACCCGTCGCGGCTGGGCGGCGCGCTGGCCGCGCTGCTGCGCCCGCCGGCCGAGGTGTCGCTGCACCACGTCACCGTCCCCACCGTCACGGTCGCCGAGCGGCTGTCGGTGCTGCGGCGGCTGCTGAGCCGCGCCCGCGTCACGTCGTTCGACGAGGCCGTCCGCGGCGCCGACCGCGTCACGGTCGCGGTCACCGTGTGGGCGCTGCTGGAGCTCTACAAGCGCGGTGAGGCGACCTGGGACCAGGCCGAGCCGTTCGGGGACATCACGATCGTCGCCCACGACGAGCCGGCCTGGGGCCGCGCGGAGCACGCCGCCTGATGTCCGAGCTCGCGCGCGTGCTCGAGGCGCTGCTGTTCCTGTCGCCCGACCCCGTCTCGCTCGAGGACCTGGCCGCCGCCGCCGACGCGTGGCCCGACGAGGTGGCCGAGGCGATCGGCGAGCTGCGCGAGGCGTACGCGCCCGGGAAGCGCGGGCTGCTGCTGCGGGAGGTGGCCGGGGGCTTCACGCTCGCGACCGACCCGATCGCCGAGGCGGCGGCGCGCAAGCTGCTGGCGCGCCCGCGGACCCCGCCGCTGACGCCCGCCCAGGCCGAGGCGCTGGCGATCGTCGCCTACCTGCAGCCGGTGTCGCGTCCCGAGATGGCGCGCATCCGCGGCGTCTCCTCGGACTCCGCCACGACGACGCTCGTCGAGCGCGGCCTCATCGAGGAGGCCGGCCGCTCCCAGTTCGGCGCGGTCCTGTACCGGACGACGCCGCTGTTCCTGAAGCTGTTCGGGCTGGGCTCGCTCGACGACCTGCCCGACCCGTCGCAGTGGGACCCCAGCCCGCAGGAGGAGGCCGACCTGCGCGAGCGTCTGCTGCGGGCCGGCGAGCAGCGCGCGGGCGTGGCGCCCGAGCCCGCCGCCTGACGCCTGGACGGTCGTTCGATCCCGCCGCCCGGCGGGCGTGCCGACGACGGTCGGAATGCGTTCCCCCGCCCGTGTCGTCCTGCTCGCGTGCGTGGCCGGCCTCGGCCTCGCCCCGGCGGCCGCCGCCGCCCCCGCTCCCATGTCCGTCGAGACCGTCCGCGCCGGCGCCGCCGCGGTGCGCGCCGGCGAGCCCGTCCGGTTCGCCGGCCGCGTCGTCAACCGCGCGCAGCGGCGGGCGACCGGGCGCCTCACGGTCGCGCTGCGCCCGCGCGCGCGGTCGCGCAGCGGGCGGATCGTCGCCCGGGACACGCTGCGGCGCGTGCGCCCCGGCGGTCGGGTCGCCTACCGCGTCCGCGGGCTCGTGCCGGCGGGCCTGAAGCCCGGCCGCTACGTCGTGGTCGCGTGCGTCCGCGTGGGCAACCGCCCGGCGGGCTGCCGCGTCGCCCCGCGGCGGCTGCGGGTCCGCGCGGCGCGGCCCCCGGCGCCGCCCCCCGCCGACCCGGGCGCCCCGCCGCAGCCGGGCGCGGTCGCGCCGCCGGCCGCCGAGGCGCCCGCTCAGGGCGGGGGCGGTGGCGGGGTCGCCCCGGCCGTCCCGTCGCTCGTCGTCCGCGACGGCGTCACCCAGCGCGCGTTCGCCTACGGCGCGGCGATCCGCCAGAAGGTGTGGGTCCAGACCGACGTCGACACCGACCAGGACGGCCGCGCCGACCGCGTCGCCGTCGATGTCATCCGCCCGGCCGAGTCCGACCAGGGGATGAAGGTCCCGACCGTCCTCGTGGCCAGCCCGTACTGGTACATCGACGACCCCGACACCGAGACCGACGGCGACGAACCCGCCGGCGCCCGCCGGCCGGCGCTGCCCGACCAGGGCCGCAAGGCCGACGTCGACGGCGACGGCCTCAACGACGTGTGGCCGGGCTTCTACGACAACTACTTCATGCCGCGCGGCTACGCGGTCGCGCTCGCCGACTCGCTGGGCACCGGCCGGTCCACGGGCTGCCCGACGACGGGCGGCCCGGAGGAGACGCGCGCGATGCGCCTCGTCGTCGACTGGCTCAACGGCCGCGGGATCGCCTACACGGCCGCCGAGGGCGGCAGCCGCGTCGGCGCTCCGTGGGCGACCGGCAAGACCGGCATGGTCGGCCTCTCGTACGTCGGCACGCTGCCCAACGCCGTCGCCTCGACGGGCGTGGCCGGCCTGGAGACGATCGTGCCCCAGGCCGCGATCTCCGACTGGTACGGCTACTACCGCGTCGGCGGGCTGAAGCTGCGGGCCGGCGACGGCCCCTGGGACCTGGCCAACTACGTGACGCCGGCCGCGCGGCGCCTGACCTGCGCCCCGTCGCGCCAGGCGATGCGCGACCAGGCCGGCGACGACGAGACGGACCCCGCGCTGATCGGCAACCAGAACCCGTTCTGGCGGGCGCGCGAGTACGTCAGCCAGGCCGCCGCCGTGCGCGCCAGCGTGTTCATGGTCAACGGCATGAACGACGTGAACGTCAAGCCGTCGCACGCCGGCCCGTGGTGGGAGGCGCTGGGCGCCAACGACGTGCCGCGGCGCGCGTGGCTGACGCAGGTCGGCCACGAGGACCCGTTCTACCTCGACCGCGACGCGTGGCTGCCGGAGCTGCACCGCTGGTTCGACCACTGGCTGGCCGACGTCGACAATGGCGTGATGGACGGGCCGCTGGCCACGATCGAGCGCGAGCCCGCAGCCGTGGGCGCGCCGCCGCGCTACGAGGACGAGGCCGAGTGGCCCCATCCGGACGCGCGCTCGGCGACGCTGTGGACGACCGGGGCCGGCCTCGGGACCGCGTCCGATCCCGGCGCCGCGCCGGTGTCGTGGACCGACGACGCCGACCAGACCCAGGACCAGGCGATCTCGAGCCCGGCCCACAGCGCGATCTTCACGAGCGAGCCGCTCGCGCGCGATGTGCGCCTGTCGGGCACGCCGGTGCTGACCGCGAAGGTGCGGGTCGACGCGAACGTCGTCTCCGCGGGCCTGGGAGCGATGCTCGTCGACTACGGCCCGGCGCCCTACCCGATGATCGACTACGCCGACGGGCACGGGGCCACCTGGAGCTTCGACCAGGACGTGTGCATGCCCGAGGAGGACGGCAGCGCGTACGACTCGCCGTGCTTCGGCGTGCGCGAGCGCGTGTACCGCATGACCGACCGGGAGGTGGTCAGCCGCGGGGCCGCCGACCTCGGCAACCGCAACTCGCTCGAGGCCAAGACGCCGCTGACCGCCGGCACCGACACGTGGGTCCAGATCCCGCTGTGGGTGAAGGACCACGTCTTCCCCGCGGGCCACCGCATCGGCCTCGTGATCGTCGGCAGCTACCGCGACTTCGAGTCGGCCCCGCCCGACAACGGGGCGCTGGAGTACACGCTGGAGACGAAGGAGACGCGGCTGACGCTGCCGCTCGTCGGCGGCGCGTCCGCGCTCGACCCGTAGACCGCGAGGCGCCGGGCCCGATCTGCCATCCTGTGAAGATGGTTGAGGGCGCAACCTATCGGGAGCTCGTTCCCGCGCCGCGCCTCGCCGAGCACGTGTGGAGCGTGTTCGTCCATCGCGTCCCGTCCGACGCCGCGCCGTACGTCCACCGCACCGTCCCCAACGGCAGCGCCCAGCTCGTCTGGCGGGTGGGGGAGCCGCCGCGCCTCGCCGGTCCCCGGACCCGCCCGAGCGCCGAGGCGCTGGCGCCCGGGACCGTGGTCGTCGGCGCGCGCCTGCGCCCGGCCGCCGCGCTCGCGCTCCTGGGCACCGCGCCGGGCGAGCTGGTCGACGCCGAGGTCGACGCCGGCGTGCTCTGGGGCCGCGCGGGCGAGCGGCTCGGGGAGCGGCTCGCGCTCGCCGGGTCGCCGGCGGCCGCCCTCGCCGTGCTCCAGGACGAGCTCGCGGCCCGGCTGTCGCGGCCGGCCGACCCGCTGGTCGCCGAGGCGGTGCGGCGGCTCGCTCCGGCCGGCGGCGCCCTCGACGTCGGCGCGCTGACGCGCGCGCTGGCGATCTCCGAGCGGCAGCTTCGCCGGCGCTTCCACGCCGCCGCCGGGATGGGACCCAAGACGCTGCAGCGGCTGCTGCGCTTCCAGCGCGTCCTCGCCGCCGTGCACGGGCCGCTGGCCCGCGGCGAGGTCCCGGCGGACGACGGGCTCGCGCGCCTGGCCGCCGACGCCGGCTACGCCGACCAGGCGCATCTGACCCGCGAGAGCGTGCGCCTCGCCGGGCTGCCGATCGGCGCCTACCTGCGCCTGATGCGCGAGCAGTGCGGCCCGCATCACGACCACCGGGCGTCGTTCGCGCCGCTGCTGGCGCGCTGAGCCGCGCGGACGGCCGTTTCGTTCAAGCCCGGGGCGGCGCCGGCGCCTAGCGTCGCCGGCATGCCCCACCGCCGCCTGCTGCACGTCCTGATGGTCGCCCAGGCCCTCGGCGGCCTCGGCGGGGCGGCCGCCACCGCCACCGCGCTGCTGGCGCTGGACATGACCGGCAGCGAGGCGCTGGCGAGCCTGCCGCTGGCCGTGCTCGTCGCCGGCTCGGCCGGCCTGGCCGTCCCGGTGTCGGCGCTGTCGCGCCGGGCCGGCCGGCGCGCCGGCCTCAGCGCGGCGCTCGTGCTCGCCGCGGCCGGCGCGCTGACCGCGGTCGCCGCGGGCGCGTGGTCGAGCTTCCCGCTGCTGCTCGTCGCGATGGCGGCGTTCGGCGCCGGCACGACCGCCGTGATGCTGGCCCGCTACGCCGCGGCGGACATCAGCCCGCCCGAGCACCGGGGCCGCGCGATCGGCAGCGTCGTCTTCGCGACGACGTTCGGCGCCGTCGCCGGCCCGAACCTGCTGGAGCCCGCCGGCGGCCTCGCCGACGGCCTCGGCCTGCCGCGCCTCACCGGGCTGTTCGTCGTCGCCGCCGGCGCGTTCCTGCTCGCCGCGGCGCTGCTGGCGGTCCGCCTGCGGCCCGACCCGCGGGAGGTGGCGGCGGCGCTCGGCTCCGACCCCGACGCGTCGGCGGCGGACCGGTCCACGCCGCTGGCCGCGCTGCTGGCGCCGCCGTCCGCCCGGGCGGGCCTGGCGAGCCTGCTCGTGGCGAACTTCGCGATGGTCGCCGTGATGGCGATGGCGCCGGTCCACCTGCGCGACCACGGGCACGGCCTGGAGATGGTGGGGCTCGTCGTCAGCCTCCACATCGCCGGCATGTTCGGGCCCGCCCCGCTCACCGGCTGGCTGACCGATCGCGCCGGCGCGCTCCCGGTCGCCGTCGGCGGCGCGGCGCTGCTGCTCGCCGCCGGGGTCGTGGCGGCCGCGGCCGGCGGCCACGGCGCCGCGTTCGCGGCCGGCCTCGTGCTGCTGGGGCTGGGGTGGAACGCCTGCCTGGTGGCCGGCAGCGCGCTGCTGGCGGCCGCGGTCCCGGTCGCCCAGCGCCCGCGCGTCGAGGCCGCCGGCGAGCTGGGCATGGGCGTGGCCGCCGGCACGGCGACGGCGCTGGCCGGGCCGGTCGTCGCGCTCGCCGGCTACGGGACGCTGGCGCTGCTGGGCGCCGCGTGCGGCGCCGGGCTGGCCGCGCTGCTGGCGGTCGCGGCGAGCTGGCCGCAGGCGGCGGCGATGTCGCGCCCGCGGGTGAGCCGGACCGTCGCGCGGACGCCGTGCTCCTCGAGCACCGCGCGGAACGCGTCGATCGCCTCGGGCGAGGAGCCCTCGTACCGCGACCCGGTCGGGTTGTAGGGGATGAGGTTGACCTTGAACGTGAAGCCCGGCCCGAGCAGGCGCGCGAGCTGCAGCGCCTGCTCGTAGCGGTCGTTGACGCCGGCGAGCATCACGTACTCGATGAACACGGCCCGGTTCGTCGCCTCCTGGTGGCGGCGGCAGGCGGCGAGGACGTCGGCCAGCGGGTAGCGGTCGTTGACCGGCATGATCTGGGAGCGCAGCGCGTCGTCGGGCGCGTGCAGCGAGAACGCCAGGCGCAGCGGCATCCCGCAGCCGGTGATCCGCTCGATCCCCGGCAGCCAGCCGACGGTCGACACGGTCGTGCGCCGGTGGGTGATGCCGACGTCGGGCAGTCTCGCGGCCGCCGCGAGCACGTTGTCGGCGTTCATCAGCGGCTCGCCCATCCCCATGAACACGAGGTGGTTCACGGGCTCGATGCGGCGGAAGTGCAGGACCTGGTCGAGGATCTCCGAGACGGTGAGGTTGCGGCCGAACCGCATGGCCCCCGTCGCGCAGAACGTGCACGTCAGCGGGCAGCCCGACTGCGACGACACGCACACCGAGCGGCGCCCGTCGCGGTAGCGCATCAGCACGGCCTCGACCGGCCGCCCGTCGGCGGTGTGGAACAGCGTCTTGACGGTGCCGTCGCGCGCGTGGGCCTCGTCCACCACCGCGAGCGAGGAGAACGGCACGCGCTCGGCCAGCCGCTGGCGCAGCGCGCGCGGCAGGTTCGTCATCTCGTCGTAGGAGGCGGCGCCGCGCGCGGCCCACTCCCACACCTGACGCACGCGGTAGGACGGCTGGTCGTCGAGCTCCTGCTGCAAGATCTCGAGGTCCATGCGCCTCTCACGGTACCTCGCCCATTCCGGCGTCTCCTCGCGCCGCGGCGCCGAGGAGCTGATCCGCGCCGGGCGCGTGACGGTCGGCGGCGAGGTCGTCACCGACCCGGCCCGCGACGTCGACCAGGACAGCGGCGTCGCGTTCGACGGGACGCCGGTGGCGCCGGTCGCGGAGACCGTGGTGATCGCGGTCAACAAGCCCAGGGGGGTCGTCTCCACCGCCCGCGACACCCACGGGCGCCCGACGGTGGTCGACCTCGTCGGCGCGCGCCGGCGGCTGTACCCGGTCGGGCGCCTGGACGCCGACACGACGGGGCTGATCCTGCTCACCGACGACGGCGAGCTGGCCAACCGGCTGACGCACCCGCGCTACGGCGTGCCGAAGACCTACCGGGCGGTGGTCGCGCACCCGCCGGTGCGCGACGAGGCGCTCGAGCGGCTGCGCGGCGGGATCGAGCTCGACGACGGTCCGACCCAGCCGGCCGAGGTGCGCCGCCTCGCCCCCGACAGCGTCGAGCTGACGATCCGCGAGGGGCGCAAGCGCCAGGTCCGGCGGATGCTCGAGGCCGTCGGCCACCCGGTGCGCCGCCTGGAGCGCGTGCGGTTCGGCCCGCTGCGCCTCGACCTGGCCGAGGGCGCGCACCGGCAGCTCACGAAGCGGGAAGTCGAGCTCTTGCGAGCTCCGCCACCACGTCGACCGTCGTCGCCACGTCGTCGTCGGTCGTCCGGAAGTTGACGAAGCACGCGCGCAGGCAGGCGACGCCGTCGACGTGGGCGCCGGCCAGGTAGACGCGCGCGTCCGCCTGCACGTCGGCCACCAGCCGCGCGTTGTCGACGGTCCGGTGGCGGAAGCAGACCGCCGACAGCACCGGCGCCGACGCGAGCTCCAGGTCCGGGTGGTCGCCGACGAGCTGCGCGAGCAGCCGCGCGTGGCGCAGGTTGCCCTCGATCGCGGCGCGGATCGCGGCCGCGCCGTGGACGGTGAAGGCCAGCCACAGCTTCAGCGCCCGCAGCGGCCGCGAGTACTCGAGCGTCTGGTCGACCGCGTGCGGCTCCTCGGCCTCCAGGTGCGGGATGTAGGCCTCCTGGTGGGAGAACGTCGCGTGCAGCGCCTGCGGGTCGCGCATCAGCAGCACCGAGCAGGCCTTCGGGACGAACAGCCACTTGTGCGCGTCGACGGTGGCCGAGTCGGCGCGGTCGAGGCCGGCGAACAGGCCGCCGGCGGTCTCGGTCGCCGCCGCCGGCAGGCCGTAGGCGCCGTCGACGTGCAGCCACACGCCCCGCGGCGCGCACACGTCGGCGAGCGCGTCGATGCGGTCGACCGCGCCCGTGAGCGTCGTGCCGGCCGTCGCGACGACGGCGACCGGCACGATCCCCGCCTCGCGGTCGGCGTCAATCGCCGCGGCGCACGCGTCGGCGTCCATCGCCCGCCGCTCGCCGACCGGGATCGCGCGCACGTGCTCGGCCCCGATGCCCAGCACCTCGGCCGCGCGCACGACCGAGTAGTGCGCCTCGGCCGAGCAGTACAGCGCCAGCCGCCGGCCGCCGATCCCGCTGCGCCGCACGCCCGGGACCGCCCGCTCCCGGGCGGCGGTCAGCGCGGTCAGGTTGGCGAGCGTGCCGCCGCTGGTCGTCACGCCGCCGCACGAGCCGAAGCCGACGAACTCGCTGATCCAGCGCACGACCTGGTGCTCGACGAGGTCGGCGCCGCCGGCGCTGACGGCGACGTTGACGTCGTGGGCGGCCATGAGCGCGTCGCCGAGCACGCCGATCTCCAGGCCGCTCGATCCGACGTAGGCCAGGTAGCGCGGGCGCGGCTGCTCGATCGACGCGTCGAGGACGCGGCTGGCCAGCTCGAGGCCCTCGACCGCGTCGACGCCGCGCTCGGGTAGCGGGCGGGCCAGCCGCTCGCGCAGCTCGCCGGAGATCGGCGGCTGCCCGTCGCGCGCGCGGTCGAACCCGCGCCAGCTCTCCAGCAGCAGGCGCTCGAGCGTCGCCAGCGCCGCCTCCCGGTCCTCCAGCCGCAGCAAGGTCACGCCCGCAGGGTATGCCCGGCTAGCATCCGCGCGCCATGCGCCTGTTCGCCCTCCGCGGAGCCACGACCGTCGCCGCCAACGACGCCGACCAGATCCTCGCCGCGACGACCGAGCTGATGCGGACGATCATGGATCAGAACGCGCTCACGCCCGACGACGTCGTCTCGTGCATCTTCACCGTGACCGACGACCTCGACGCCGCGTTCCCCGCGACCGCCGCGCGGCGGATGGGGTTCGAGAAGGTCCCGCTGCTGTGCGCCCGCGAGATCCCGGTCCCCGGCTCGCTGCCGCTGGTGATCCGCGTCCTGCTGCACTTCTACGCCGACCCCGACCACGAGTCCCGCCACGTCTACCTCCACGGGGCGCGGGCTCTGCGCACCGACCTGGAGGCCGCGCAATGACCCGTCCGCAGTTCTCCCAGCGCGTCGAGCGCCTGCCCCGCTACCCGGCCGCCCCCGGCTACGCGTGGAAGGGCGACATCGCGCGCCTGGCCTCCAACGAGTCGCCCGACCCGCCGCTGCCCGAGGTGCTCGAGGCCGCGCAGGCCGCGCTGGCCGACCTCAACCGCTATCCCGACCCGACGCACGGGGCGCTGCGCGAGCGCCTGTCGGACCGCTACGGCGTCCCCGTCGAGCGGATCGCGATCGGCAACGGCGGCAGCGACCTGCTGATCGCCGCCGGCGACGCGCTGCTGGAGCCGGGCGCCGAGGTCGTCTACGCGTGGCCGTCGTTCTCGATGTACCCGCACATCGGCCAGGCCGCCGGCGCCACCGAGATCCGCGTGCCGCTCAAGGACGACTACATCGACCTCGACGCGATGCTCGCCGAGATCACCGCGGCGACCCAGCTCATCGTCGTCTGCAACCCCAACAACCCGACCTCCACGGCACTGCCGCTCACCGAGATCGAGGCGTTCCTGGCCAAGGTGCCCGGCCACGTGTGGGTGCTGCTCGACGAGGCCTACTGCGAGTACTCGCTGCTCGACGACCCCGACGCGTCGCTGGACCTGCTGCCCAGGTACCCGAACCTGGCGCTGCTGCGGACGTTCTCGAAGGTCTACGGGCTGTGCGGGCTGCGCGTCGGCTTCGCGCTGTGCGGCTCGGCCGAGCTGTGCCAGGCGCTGTACTCGGTGCGCCAGCCGTTCGCGGTCAACGCGGTCGCGCAGGCCGCCGCGGTCGAGGCGCTCAAGCACCAGGACGCGGTCGCCCAGCGCGTCGAGCGCGCGATCGCCGCGCGCCTCCAGCTCGACGACGGGCTGCGCAAGCTGGGCATCACGCCGCTGGAGTCGCACGCGAACTTCTCCTGGTTCCGGGTCGGCGACGGCGAGCAGGAGGTCGCGATCGTCAAGGAGCTGGCCCAGCGGGGCGTGCTGGTGCGCTCGGGCACCGCGCTCGGCGAGCCCGGCTACCTGCGCGTCACCTACGGCCTGCCGCACGAGAACAGCCGCTTCCTCAGCGAGCTCGCCACGCTCCTGTAGTAAGCTCGCCGGCGCAATGCGTAGCCGGCCCGCCATCCGTCTCTTCGCCGACTACGCCTATGCCTACGCCTACGCCTGGCGATTTCGCTAGGCGCTCGGCCGCACCTTGCCGTTCCCGGGATGGGACCCGGGACCCCCGGCTCGCCGAGCGCCGCAGGTGGAACCCGTCCCGTGACCAGGTGTAGACAAGGAACGACAGCATGTTGATCGTGATGAAGCAGACGGCGACCGAGGAGCAGGTCGCGGCGGTCGTCGAGCGCATCGAGAGCGTCGGGGCCCGCGCCCACGTGAGCCCCGGCACCGAGCTGACCCTGATCGGCGCCATCGGCGACCGCGACCACGTCGCGCGCCTCGGCCTCGAGGGCCACGCGGGCGTCGAGCAGGTCGTGCCGATCCTCAAGCCCTACAAGCTCGCCAGCTCGCAGCTGCGCGGCGGCGCGCACTCGACGCTGGAGATCGCCGGGCGGAGGGTCGGCGGGGAGCACTTCGCGCTGATCGCGGGGCCGTGCACGGTCGAGTCGCGCGAGCAGCTCCTCACCGCCGCCGACGCCGTCCGCGACGCCGGCGCCACGATGCTGCGCGGCGGCGCCTACAAGCCGCGCACGTCGCCGTACTCGTTCCAGGGGCTCGGTCAAGAGGGGCTGCGGCTGCTCGCGGAGGCCAAGGAGCGAACCGGGCTGCCCATCGTCACCGAGCTGATGGACGTGCGCGACGTCGAGCCGCTGGCCGAGGTCGCCGACGTCGTGCAGATCGGCGCCCGCAACATGCAGAACTACACGCTGCTCAGCGAGGTCGGCCGGTCCGGGCTGCCGGTGATGATCAAGCGCGGCCTGTCCTCGACGCTCGAGGAGCTGCTGATGAGCGCCGAGTACGTCCTCAAGGAGGGCAACGAGAACGTGATGCTGTGCGAGCGCGGCATCCGCACGTTCGAGACCGCCTACCGCTTCACGCTGGACATCACCGCGATCCCGGTGCTCAAGGAGCTGTCGCACCTGCCGGTGATCGTCGACCCCAGCCACGCGCCCGGCCGGCGCGACTGGGTCGAGCCGCTGTCGCTGGCCGCCGCGGCCGCGGGGGCCGACGGGATCATCGTCGAGACGCACCCGCAGCCCGACGAGGCGATCTGCGACGGGCCCCAGCAGATCCCGACCGACGGCTTCGCCGAGTACGCGCGCAAGGTCGCCCGTGCCGCCGAGCTGGCCGGCAAGGTCAGCACCGTCACCACCACCGCGTAGCGGCGCCGACCGGTGCGCGTCGCGGTCATCGGCACGGGGCTGATCGGCGGGTCGGTCGGCATGGCCGCCCGCCGGCGCCTCGGCGCCGAGGTCCGCGGCGTCGGGCCCGAGGCGGCGCGCGCCGTCGAGCACGGCGCCGTCGACGTGGCGTGCGCGACGATCGAGGAGGCCGTCGACGACGCGGAGATCGCGTTCGTCGCCACGCCGCTGGGCGTGCTCGCGGAGACCGTCGCCGCCGTGCTCGAGGCGGCCGGCCCCGACTGCGTCGTCACCGACGTCGGCTCGACGAAGACCGCGATCGTCGCCGCCGCCGACGACCCGCGGTTCGTCGGCGGCCACCCGCTCGCCGGCGCCGAGGCCGCCGGGGTGCAGCACTCGCGCGAGGACCTGTTCGCGGGCGCGGTCTGGTACCTGACGCCCGGGCCGTCGACGACCGGCGTGCTGTTCGAGCGCCTGCACCGGGCGATCGTCGCGCTGGGGGCGCGGCCGACCGCGATCGACCCCGACGTGCACGACCGCCTGATGGCCGCGGTGTCGCACCTGCCGCACGTCATCGCCAACGTGCTCGTCGCGCAGGCGTTCCGCGCGGTCGACGACGGCGAGACGCTGCCCGCGACCGGGCCCGGCTTCCGCGACGCCACGCGCATCGCCGGCGCCAACCCGCCGCTGTGGGCCGACATCCTGCTGGCCAACCGCGAGGCGCTGATCGCTCAGCTCGACGAGGCCGTCCACCGGCTGGGCGAGGCGCGCGCCGCGCTCGTGGCCGGCGACCGCGACAAGCTTCTGGCGCTGCAGACCGCCGCCCACGACGAGCGCCGCGCGCTCCTGGAGACCCACCTGGCCGGCGGGCCCGAGCGCGAGCTGCGCGTCCCGGTGCCCAACCGGCCCGGCGTGATCGCCGAGATCGCCCTCAAGCTCGGCCGGGCCGGCATCAACATCTCCGACATGGCGCTGGCCCCCTCGCCCGACAACACGCAGGGCGAGGTGACGCTCTGGGTGGCGGAGGCCGACGCCGAGCGCGCCGCCGCGATCCTCGACGAGGACTGACGCGCTACCCGGTCACGGGCGCCAGCCGCAGCGCGACGCGCAGCTCGAGCGTGCGCTCGGCGGCGCGGTGGCCGAGCAGCTCCTCGGCCCGGTGCACCCGGTAGGCGACCGTGTTCTCGTGCACGCCCAGCCGGCGGCCGGCGCGCACGTAGCTGCAGCCCTCCTCCAGGAACGTGCGCAGTGTCGTGGCCAGCCGCACGCAGGCGGGATCGCACCCGGCCAGCGCGCCGAGCTCGCGCGCCACGAAGCGCCGGGACTGGTCGAGGTCGTGGACGGCGAGCGCCTCCAGCCCCACGTCGGCGTACGCGGTCCAGGCGCCGCGCGCGCCGGCCAGCCCGGCGACGCGGCGGGCGAGCTGGGCCTCGCCGTGGCTGACGCGGAAGCCCTCGACGCCGTGGCCGGGGTCGCCGAGCGCGACGCCCGTCCCGTCGAGCGCGTCGGCGGGCGCGGCGGCGACGTCGGGCGGGCGCAGCGTCCCGGCCCAGCAGGCGAGGGCGCGGTCGCCCTGGGGCACGGTCAGGGGCGCGGCGGCGCCCAGCCGGGCGGCGACGTCGCCGGCCGCGCGCTCCAGGCGCGAGAACCGCGCCTGGGCGGCGCCCGGCGCCTCGGCGGCGTCCGCGTCGTCGTCGCTCCACACGAGGTAGGCGACGTGGTGGCGGTCGAGCTCGTAGCCGAGCCGCTTGCTCGTCTCGGCCACGTCGACGTCGGCGCCGCTCAGCAGCGCGCGCACCTCGGCGGCGCGCATGGCCGCCGCCCCGCGGACCCACTGCTCGCGCTCGCGCAGGTAGGCGGCGGTGAGCTGGCGCTCGACCTCCTCGACCGACGCGAACAGCCAGTCGCTCAGGTAGCCGAACGCGGCCACGAGCCGGTCGGGGTCGCCGGTGGCGGCGCGCAGGCGCTCCAGGCACAGGCGCGACAGGCGCGCCTGGCCGATCCGGTAGGCGCGCTGCAGCAGCTCCAGCGACAGGCCGCGGCGCACGTACTCCCGCGCGTAGCCGAGCGCCTCGGGCGGCGCGACCGCGCTGGTCGCCGGCGCCGCGTCGCGCAGCATCGAGACGGCCAGCCCGAGGTTGGCGCGCGTGCTCTGGCGCGTCCACGTGCGCAGGTCGTCGTCGAGCTCGCCGAGGTGGGCGTGGATCGTGTCCGACAGGGCCGCCGAGACCGCGTCCAGCTCGGCGCCCAGCTCGTCGACCAGGGCGTCGACCAGCTCGCGCGTGGCGTGGGTGGGCGCGATCGGGACGGGATGGGACACGGACCCTCTCCGCCGCCGAGTCTATGGCCGTTTGTCGTGTGACCACAAGCGGCACCCGCGACCCTCGGTCCGCCGGTACGACCACGCGGCGCCGGAGCGGGCGTAGCGTCGCGCCATGGCGACGACACCGCACGCGCCGCGCGTCCTGGCCATCGACGCCGGCGGCACGATGACCGACACGTTCATCGTCGACGACGCCGGGCGCTTCGTCGTCGGCAAGGCCCAGACCACGCCCCACGACGAGTCGCTCGGGCTGATGGCGTCCGCCGAGGACGCGCTGCGCCAGTGGGACGCCGACGTGGCGGGCGGCTTCCCGCAGATCCGCTCGGCCGTGTTCTCGGGCACGGCGATGCTCAACCGGCTGCTGACCCGCAGCGGCCGGCGGGTCGGCGCGATCGTCACCGCCGGGCAGGAGGACGCGCTGCAGATGGAGCGCGGCATCCAGACGCACCTGGGCTCCTCCTACGCCGACCGCCTCCACGTCGCCACCCACCACCACAACGAGCCGCTGATCCCGCGCGAGCGGGTCCACGGCGTGCGCGGGCGCATCGACCTGTTCGGGGCCGAGGTGCTGGCGCTGCGCGAGGAGGACGTGCGCGAGGCCGCGGCCGCGCTGCTTGACGCCGGCGTCGAGGGCATCGTGATCTCGCTGCTGTTCTCGTACCGCAACCCCGCCCACGAGGCGCGCGTGGCCGAGATCGTCGCCGAGGAGAAGGCGCGCCGCGGTGTCGACGGCGACTGCCCGGTGTTCGTGTCCAGCGACCTGTACCCGTCGCGCCGCGACTTCCCGCGGCTGAACACGACCGTGATCGAGGCCTACGCGGCCGAGCCGTCGCGCGGCACGCTGCGCGCCGTGCGCGAGCGCACCCGCGAGGCCGGCGCCGGCTTCGAGCTGCGGGTGATGGCCAGCCACGGCGGGACGATCAGCATCGACGCCGACCAGCTCGCCACCACGCTGGTGTCCGGCCCGATCGGCGGCGTCGTGGGCGCGCGCTGGCTGGCCGAGCGCATCGGGCTCGACAACGTGCTCTGCACCGACATCGGCGGGACGTCGTTCGACATCGCGCTGCTGACCGGGCGCCGCTACGAGGTCACGACCACGCCGGCGATCGCGCGCTTCGTGCTGAACATGCCGCTCGTCCAGATCGACTCGGTCGGCGCCGGCTGCGGCTCCTACGTGCGCATCGACCCCAACGCCCGGCGGCCGGAGATCGGGCCCGACTCGGCCGGCGCGCTGATCGGCACCGCGTGGCCCGAGGGCGGCGTCGACACCGTCTCGATCACCGACCTCAACCTCGTGCTCGGGCGCCTGAACCCCGACTACTTCCTCGGCGGCCAGGTGCGCCTCGACGTCGAGCGCGCCCGCCACGAGGTCGAGCGCCAGATCGCCCGGCCGCTGGGGCTCGGCGTCGAGGAGGCGGCGGCCGGCGTCATCGGCCTGTTCGAGGCGTCGCTGCGCAACGAGGCGGTCGGGCGCATCCTCGGCAAGGGCTACGGCCCGGGCGACTACACCCTGCTGTGCTACGGCGGCGGCGGCCCGCTGCACGTGGCCGGCTACACGCAGGGCGTGCCCTACCGCGAGGTGCTGGTGCCCGAGTGGGCGGCCGGCTTCAGCGCCTTCGGCTGCGCCTGCGCCGACTTCGAGTACCGCTTCGACCGCCAGGTCGACCTGCCACTGCTGCCGAGCTTCGGCCCCGAGCAGCGCGTCGCGATCGGCGGGATGCTGACCCAGGCGTGGCGCGCGCTGGAGGAGCGCGTCCGGGCCGAGTTCGCCAAGTCCGGCTACGCGCCCGAGGACATCGCGTTCACGCACCTCGTCCGCATGCAGTACTACGGCCAGCTCGTCGACATCGAGGTCGAGGCGCCGACCGCGGCGATCGAGACCGACGCCGACGTCGACGCGCTCATCGCCGCCTTCGAGGACACCAACGCCCGCATGTACGCGCGCGCCGCCTCCTCGCCCGAGCTGGGCTACCTCGTCGCGCAGGCGGCCGTGAAGGGCTCCGTGGCGATCGAGAAGCCGACGCTGCCGGTCATCGCCCGCGAGCGCGGCGCGCCGCCGGTCAAGGCGACGCGGCCCGTGTGGTGGGCCGACGGCCCCGCCACGGCCGACGTGGTCGAGATGACCGACGTGCGGCCCGGCCACGCGATCGAGGGGCCGGCGATCCTCGAGGCCGAGTCCACGACGTTCCCGATCCCGCCCGACCGTCGCGCCACGCTCGACGAGCACGGCATCTTCCACCTCGAGGGCAAGGAGGGCTGACGCCATGGCCACGATCGACACCGTCCGTCCGGCGCCGATCGGCTGGGACGGGCGGACGCTGGCGCAGATGCTCGAGGAGGCCGAGGCGCGCTTCGCGCAGACCGGCCACTACCAGGGCCTCGAGCGCCTCGCGCTCAAGGAGGCCGACCCGCTGCACTTCGAGAAGCTGTTCGCGCGCGTCCGCGGCGGCCTCGTCACCGCGCGCGAGACCGCGCTGAACATCAGCGCGTCGCCGATCGTGCGCGAGCTGGGGGAGATCTCGTTCGCGCTCTACACGCCCGAGGGCGACAACGTGGCGCTGTCGACGGGGATCATCGTCCACGTCCACACCATGAGCGAGGCGATCAAGTTCATGGTGCGCAACGGCTGGGAGGACAACCCGGGCATCCGGCCCGGCGACATCTTCGCCAACAACCAGCCGACGATCGGCGACGTCCACAACGCCGACGTGCAGACGTTCGTGCCGATCTTCGACCCCGGCGGCAGCGGCGAGCTCGTCGCGTGGGCGGGCGGCGTCATCCACGTGATGGACATCGGCGCGACCGCGCCCGGCGGGGTCTGCATCGCGCCGACGACCCGCTACGACGACGGCATCGACCTGCACTGCATGAAGATCGGCGAGGGCGACGAGATCGCCCGCTGGCACCTCAAGCGCGTGTCGATGCAGAGCCGGGCGCCCGGCCTGTACATCCTCGACGAGCGCACCCGCCTGGCCGGCTGCCACATGATCCGCGACGCGGTCGAGCGGCTCGTCGACGAGGAGGGGCTCGACGTCTTCAAGGCGTTCATGCGCGAGGCGATCGAGGACGGGCGGCGGGCGTTCAAGTCCCGCGTGCGCGGCCTGCTCGTCCCCGGCCGCTACCGCTCCTGCGGGTTCACCGAGGCGCGCTACGCCGACAAGGCCAACCTGCCCAAGCGCGCCCGGCGCGACCTCATCATCCACGGCGCCTACGAGGCCGTCGTCGACCGCGACGGGCGCTGGACGACCGACCTGCGCGGCTCGTCGGCGTGGGGCTGGCACTCGTTCAACGCGACCCCGTCGGCCCAGCAGGGCATGCAGTGGATCCTGTTCACGCAGACGCTGATCTGCAACGACAAGATCAACGACGGCGCCTACTACGCGACCGAGCTGAAGCTCACGCCCGGGAGCTGGGCCGACCTCGGCGACGCGCCGTGCTCGTCGTCGGCGCCGTGGGCGCCGATGTTCGCGACCTCGGTGGGCTACATGCGCGCGATCTCGCGGGCGCTGCAGTCGCGCGGCTACATCGAGGAGGTCGTGGCCGCCTACACGACGCCGGGCAACGTCGCCCAGGGCGGCGGGCTCGACCACTTCGGCCAGGTGTCGGGCTTCATGAACTTCGAGATCGGCGCGCAGGGCCAGGGCGCCAAGTACGTGCTCGACGGCCTCGACTACGGCGCCGCCGTCTTCAACCCCGAGGGCGACATGGGCGACATCGAGATGTGGGAGCTCGTGATGCCGATGCTCTACCTCGGCCGCCGCATCCGCCCCAACACCGGCGGCTGGGGCCGCCACCGCGGCGGCTCGTCGTTCGAGTCGCTGCTGCTCGTGCACGGCACGCAGGACTTCGAGGTCGAGAGCCTCGGCTCCGGCGGCATGCTCACGTCGCCGGGACTGTTCGGCGGCTACCCGGCCCCGAGCGCCTACGTGCACATGGTGTTCGGCTCCGACGCCTACGCGCAGGCCGCCGCCGGCGCGGCCTACCCGGTCGGCGACGTCAGCGGCGAGGACCTGGAGATGCAGGCGTTCGCCGGCGACCACCTCGTCCGCCAGGACCCGTTCACGATGATGATGGCGGTCCGCAGCGGCGACCTGTACCTGTCGGCCGGCCGCGGGGGCGGCGGGCTCGGCGACCCGCTGCTGCGCGACGACGCGCGCCTGGCGGAGGACATCGCCGGCGGGCACCTGCAGCCGCGCTGGGCCGACCGCGCGTACGGCCGGCGCGACCGCGACGCCGTGCGCCGCCGGCGCCTGGAGCGCGCCCGCCCGGCCTCGGCGTGGTGGGCCGAGCAGCGCGAGCGGATCCTCGCCCAGGACCTGATCGAGCCGGTGAAGGTCATGTACGCGGAGTCGATGCGCCTGGAGCCGGCGTGGGCGGCCGAGTACCGCGGCTTCTGGGACCTGCCCGATGACTTCGACTTCGACGTCGTCACGCCGACCGTCGCGGTGCCGAGGGCGGCGCCGGGCAAGGTCACGCCGCAGGAGTCGGCGCGCGGGTTCCTGGCCGGCTCGACGGTGTTCCGGCCCACCGACGAGATCGAGGTGCCGGTCGCTCGCGAGATGACCCGCGAGACGCTGGCCGACCTGCTCGACGAGCGGCTGTCGCGCGCGGCGATCCGGGAGATCCAGTCCTCGATCAAGGACCCGGACCGCTTCGACCTGTGGGTGGCGCTGCTGCAGGAGCGCGTCGACTACGACGACCGGATCGTGCTGCCCTACGGCGAGGGCATGAACATCGTGCGCCGCCGCTCCGACGGCGAGCTCGTCGTCCGCACCGACGCGGGCGCCGACCTGTGCCGCTGGGACGAGAACTGGAAGCTGCACGTCCCGATGTTCGTGCGCGACACCGACGCGCTCTACGAGGAGGTCTACCCGAGGCTCGGGCACCCCGACGGCGACTGGCAGGAGCTGCGCGAGTACTACTGCCCCGTCTCCGGGCGCCTGCTGGAGACCGAGGCGGTGCCGCCCGGCTACCCGGTCGTGCACGAGTACCTACCCGACCTGGTCGGCTTCTACGAGGGCTGGCTGGGGCGCGAGGTGCCCTAGCCGCGGCCGCTCGACTACTGTCGGGCGTCCCAGATGCGCTTCGACCCCGCCACCCGCCTGAGGGGCGCGCTGACCGCGCCGCCCGACAAGTCCATCTCGCACCGCGCCGCGCTGATCGCCGCGATGACGTCCGCGCCGGTGCGGATCACCGGCTACCTCGACGCCGAGGACACGAACTCGACGCTGAACGCGGTGCGCGCGCTCGGCGCGTCGGTCGACCGCGGCCCGGACGCGATCGTCGTGGGCGGCGTCGGGCTGCGCGACGCGCGCCCGACCGACGGGCCGATCGACGTCGGCAACGCCGGCACGCTCATGCGCCTGCTGCCCGGGTGGCTGGCCGCCCAGGAGGGGCGCGCGTGGACGCTCGACGGCGACGCCTCGATCCGCCGGCGCCCCGTCGACCGGATCGCCGACCCGCTGACGCGCATGGGCGCGCGGATCGACGCCACGGACGGGCGCTTCCCGCCGTTCACCGTCCACGGCACGCGCCTGACCGCGATCCACTACGAGATGCCGATGGCCAGCGCGCAGGTGAAGTCGTGTGTGCTGCTGGCCGGCCTCAGCGCCGACGACGCCACGACCGTGACCGAGCCGGCGCCCAGCCGCGACCACACCGAGCGGATGCTCGCCGCGGCCGGCATCCGCGTCCAGCGCCACGGCCGCCACGTCACCGTGCATCCGGGCGAGTCGCTGGCGCTCGACCGCGTCCACGTCCCCGGCGACCCGTCGAGCGCCGCGTTCTGGCTCGCGGCGGCCGCGATCGTGCCGGGCGCCGAGGTGACCGTCCGCAACACCGGCACGAACTGGACCCGCACCGGGTTCGTGCGGATCCTCGAGCGGATGGGCGCGGTCGTCGACGGCGATCTGGAGGAGGCCGACCCGCCCGGCGTGCCCGCCGGCGAGCCGGTCGCCGACCTGACCGCCCGCACCGCCGCCCTGCAGGGGACCGTCGTCGAGCCCGACGAGGTCCCGCTGGCGATCGACGAGCTGCCGCTCGTCGGCCTGCTGGGCTGCTTCGCCGAGGGCGAGACCGTCGTCACCGGCGCCGAGGAGCTGCGCGTCAAGGAGTCCGACCGCATCGCCTCCGTGGTGGGCGCGCTGAACGCGCTCGGCGGCGACGCGGAGGCGACCCCCGACGGGTTCGTCGTGCGCGGCACGGGCGGCCTGCGCGGCGGCGCGATCGACTCCGGCGGCGACCACCGCATCGCGATGCTGGGCGCGATCGCCGGCCTGGCGTCGCGCGAGGGCGTCGAGGTGGGCAACATGGAGGCGGCCGCGGTCTCCTATCCGGGGTTCGCGGACGATCTGCGTACGCTCACCGCCTGATGATCGTGGCCATCGACGGGCCCGCGGGGGCCGGCAAGTCGACCGTGGCGCGCGCCACGGCGCGCGCGCTCGGCTTCCAGTACCTGGACACCGGCGCGATGTACCGCGCGGCGGGGCTCGCCGACGACCCCGTCGCCGCCGACATCCGCCTCGCCGACGGGCGCGTGCTGCTCGATGGGCGCGACGTGACGGCCGAGATCCGCACGCCCGAGGCGAGCGAGCGCGCCTCGGTGGTCGCCGCCCGGCCCGAGGTCCGCGCGGCGATGGTGGCCAAGCAGCGGGCGATCATGGCCGACGGCGACTGGGTCGCCGAGGGCCGCGACATCGGCACCGTCGTCGCACCCGACGCCGAGCTGAAGGTCTTCCTCACCGCCGACCCGCGCGAGCGCGCCCGCCGGCGCGCCGCCGAGCTGGGGCTCGACCCCGACGCCGTGCTGCGCGAGCAGGCGCTCCGCGACGAGCGCGACCGCACGCGCGCCGCGAGCCCGCTCGCCGCCGCGCCCGACGCGGTGGAGCTCGACACGACCGGCCTGACGATCGACGAGGTCGTCGCCCGCATCGCGGAGCTGGCCCGATGCTGAAGGTCGCGGTCGTCGGCTACCCCAACGTCGGCAAGTCGTCGCTGGTCAACCGGCTGTCGGGCTCGCGCATCGCCGTCGTGCACGAGCGCCCGGGGGTGACGCGCGACCGCAACGAGGTGCCGTGCGAGTGGAACGGCCGCCGCTTCGAGCTGATCGACACGGGCGGCGTCGACTTCGAGGACCTCGACCCGCTCGCGGGCTCGATCCGCGAGCAGGCCCAGGCCGCGCTCAACGACGCGCAGGTGGCGGTGCTCGTCGTCGACGCCCAGGCCGGGCTGCGGCCGGGCGACGAGGAGATCGCCGACCTGCTGCGGCGCGCGAAGATGCCCGTCGTCGTCGCCGCCAACAAGGTCGACAGCGTCGGCTCGATGTCGCTGGCCGCCGAGTTCTGGGGCCTGGGCCTCGGGGAGCCGCTGCCGGTGTCGGCCACCCAGGGCCTCGGCACCGGCGACCTCCTGGACCGCATCGTCGAGCTCCTGCCCGAGGACGACGAGGTCGACGACGACGAGGACGTCCTGCGCCTGGCCGTGATCGGGCGGCCGAACGTCGGCAAGTCCTCGCTCGTCAACCGCTTCCTCGGCGACGAGCGCGTGATCGTGTCCGACGTCGCCGGCACCACGCGCGACGCGATCGACCTGCCGCTCGAGGTCGACGGCCGCCGCGTGATCCTCGTCGACACCGCCGGCATGCGCCGCCAGGCGAAGGTGTCGGAATCCGTCGAGTACTACACCGCGCTGCGCTCCCAGCGCGCCGCCGAGCGCGCCGACGTGGCGATCGTCGTGTGCGACGCCACCGACGGCGTCACCGCCCAGGACCTGCGCATCGCCGACCTGGCGATGGGGGCCAAGTGCGCGACGGTCCTCGTGCTCAACAAGTGGGACACGCAGGCGGGCACCGCCGACGAGGTCGGCAACCGGCCCGAGCTCGACCACGAGCGCGCCCGCGTCGCCCAGAAGCTGCGGCTGCGCCCGAAGGTCCTCACCGCGTCGGCGCTGACCGGCCGCGGCGTGGCGCGCGTGATGACCGAGGCGCTCGCGCTGGGGGAGCGGATGCGCACGCGCGTGCCGACCCCGGACTTCAACCGCTTCCTGTCGGAGGTCGTGCAGGAGCGCCAGCCCCCGGCCAAGCAGGGCCACCGCCTGAAGCTGATCTACGGCGCCCAGACCGGCACCCGCCCGCCGCGGTTCGCGATCCAGGTCAACTCGCGGACCCGCGTGACGCGCGACTACGCGTACTTCATCGAGAACCGGCT
>DATMSA010000070.1:0-13060 GCA_035565675.1 Capillimicrobium sp.
ACGTCGGCGGTGTGCGAGGCGCGCAGCCCGTGCTTGCGGACCTTGGCGCCCTGCTCGATGCCCTTCGTCTCCTCCTTGGAGATGACGAACGCGGCGTGGCCGCGGGCGCCGAGCTCGCGGTCGACGGAGGCGATGACGACGTGGACGTCGGCGATGCCGCCGTTGGTGGCCCACGCCTTCTGCCCGTTGAGGACCCACTCGTTCGTCTTCTCGTCGAAGCGCGCGGTCGTGCGGATGGCCGAGACGTCGGAGCCGGCGTCGGGCTCGGACGCGCAGAACGCGGCCACCTTCGGCTCGTCGGCCGTGCCGAAGCAGCGCGGGATCCACTCGCCGATCTGCTCGCCGGTGCCCTGCCCGAAGATGGCCGCGACGGGCAGCGCGGTGCCGAGGATCGCCAGGCCGATGCCGGCGTCGCCCCAGAACAGCTCCTCGTTGACGATCGGGATCGTCAGGCCGCTCTCGTCGGCGAAGAACGAGGCGAGCCCCTCGTAGCTGTAGAGGCCGATCTTGGCCGCCTCCTGGATGATCGGCCAGGGGGTCTCCTCGCGCTCGTCCCACTCGTGGGCGGCGGGCCGCACCACGGACTCGGCGAAGCCGTGGACCCACGCCCGCAGGTCGCGCTGGTCGTCGGTCAGCTCGAGGGAGAAGCCGGGTTTCGTCGCGGGTTCGATGGCGGCCATGCGCGTCAGTGTAAACGACGGTTACACTCCGCGTCCATGACGATCGCGGCACGCCGCCGGCAGGAGCGGGAGATCGTGGACGCGACCCGCGCGCTGTTCGACGAGCGCGGGCTGCAGGACGCGCCGGTCGAGGAGATCGCCCGCCTGGCCGGCATCAACAAGGCGCTGATCTACCGGCACTTCGCCTCCAAGGAGGAGCTGTTCGTCCTCACGGCGACCCGGTACCTCGACGAGCTCGCCCGCTCGCTGGGGGCCATCGACCGCGGCGCGCCGCCACGCGAGCGGCTCGTGGCCTGCGCCGAGCGGTTCGCCGACTACGGCCTGGCGCACCCCGCGTTCCTGGACTGCTGCCTGTCGCTGATGCGCCGCCCGGCCGGGGAGCTGGTCGAGATCGTCTCCGAGGGCGTGCTGCTGCGTCTCGGCCTGGCGATGTCGGAGTGCGTGAGCGTGCTCGTCGACACGATCCGCGACGGCGTGGAGCGCGGGGACTTCGCCGTCGACGACCCCGAGCTGGCGGCCAACCTGCTGTGGGGCAAGGCGCTCGGCGCGCTGCAGCTCGCGCGCCTGGGCGTCGGCGTGGGCCGCGGCGACGCCGGGCTGCCGCGCTTCTTCCCCGTGCCGCCCGACGAGGTCCGCGCGGCGCTCGTCGCCGACGCGCTGGCCAGCGTCGGCGCGTAGCTCAGGCGCCCAGCAGCGCCAGCTCGTCGAGCAGGCCGGCCGCGAACGTGCCCGGGCCGCGCGCGCCGGCGGCCGCCCGCTCGGCCGCGGCCGCCAGCACCGCGGAGCCCGCCACGGCGGCGTCCAGCGGGGTCGCGCTGACCGCGAGGAACGCGGCCATCAGCGCCCCGAGCGCGCAGCCCGCCCCGGTCACGCGGGTCAGCAGCACGTCGCCGCCGGGGATCGCGACGACGCGCTCGCCGTCGGTCACGTGGTCGACGGCGCCACTGACGGCGACGACCGCGCCGGTCTCGGCCGCCAGCGCGCGGGCAGCGTCGAGCGCCGCCTCGCTGCCGACCGTGGAGTCGACGCCGCGCCCGCCGCCGGTCGCCCCGGCGAGCGCCAGGATCTCCGACCCGTTGCCGCGCACGATCGCCGGCCGCCGCCCGGCGAGCTCGCGGGCGACGCCGGTGCGCAGCGGCAGAGCGCCGACGGCGACCGGGTCCAGCACCCAGGGCGTGCCGGCCTCGCCCGCCGATGCGACCGCGGCGCGCATCGCTTCGGCGTCGGGCGCGGTGATCGTGCCGACGTTGACGAGCAGCGCGTCGGCCGCGGCGGCGAACGCGCCCGCCTCCTCGACGGCGGGAACCATCGCCGGCGCCGCCCCGGCGGCCAGGAGCACGTTGGCGGTGAAGTTGGTGACGACGACGTTCGTCAGGCAGTGCGTCAGCGGCGCCCGCTCGCGCAGCGCGGCGAGGTCGGCGGCGACCGCGGGGTCGGGCCAGGCGCGGGTAGCGGTCATGAGTTCACCTTCGGTATCCGAGAAGGAGCCCCGGCGAGTTCTCGCTAGGGACCCGAGCCCCCTGGGCGAGTGGTTCCCAGGACCGCCCGGTCGCCGCCCGCCCGCTTGGCCGCGTACAGCGCGCGGTCGGCCGCCGCCACCACGCCGTCGGCCTCGCCGATGCCCAGGCCGATCGGCGCCACGCCCGCGCTCACCGACGCGTCGGCCGCGCGGGCGGCGTGGACGAGCTGCTCGGCCACGTACAGCGCCTCGGCCGGGGTCGCGCGCGTCAGCAGCGCCGCGAACTCGTCGCCGCCCACCCGGGCCAGGACGTCGGACGCGCGCACGCGCGCGGCCAGCGCGCGGGAGGTGCGCACGAGCAGCTCGTCGCCGGCCGGATGGCCGTGGGAGTCGTTGACCTGCTTGAGCCTGTCGAGATCGAGGAGCACGAGCGCGCCGCCGTCACCGTAGCGACGGCAGCGCTCGATCTGGAGCGTCAGCTCGCGCAGGAGGGCGCGGCGGTTGGCCAGGCCCGTGAGGGCGTCGTGGTCGGCCGCGTGGCGCAGGTCGTCCTCGACCCGGCGGCGCTCGGACACGTCGACGAGCTGCGCGATGACGCCCGCCGGAAGGCCCGCGTCGTCGCGGACGAGCGAGGCGGTCAGCTCGCACCAGACGGCGCTGCCGTCGCCGCGCGAGAAGCGCTGCTCGACGCGGTAGCGGTCGAGCCGGCCGTCGAGCACGTCGCGCAGCGGCTGGGCGCCGGCGTCGCGGTCGTCGGGGTGCGTCAGGTCGCCGAGCGACGCGCGCAGCAGCTCGTCGGCCGGGCGCGCGAGCGTGTCGCACAGCGCCGCGTTGACCTGCAGCAGCCGGCCGTCGGGCGCGGCGAGCGCGATGCCCACCGGCGCGCGGCGGAAGGCGAGCCCGATCTGCTCGAGCTCGCTGACGTAGGCGTGCAGCTCGGGGTCGCTGCGCAGCAGATCGAAGGCGCGCGGGGAGAGGGCCACGGGGCATTCTGCCCTGCGCGCACGGCCGGGCTCCAATGCAACATCCGGCCAGAGCGGTTGACGTCGGCCGATCAGGCGGCGACCGCCGCCTCCTCGCGCACCTTCTCCAGCGCGCCGCGCAGCACCCGCGAGACCTGCATCTGCGAGCAGCCGACGTGGCGGGCGATCTCGGCCTGCGTCATGTCCTCGTCGAAGCGCAGGCTCAGGACGAGGCGCTCGCGGCGGTCCAGGCGGCGGCGGGCCTGGCGCAGCAGGGCGCGGCCCTCGGCCCAGTCCAGGCCGGCGTCGTCGCGGCCGAGACGGTCGGCGAGCGCCCCGTCGGCGGCGCCGTCGCCGGGCGCCGGCGCGTCGAGCGAGCCCGCGCGGAACGCCTGCCCGGCCTCGAGCCCCTCGAGCACCGCCTCCTCGCTGAGGCCGACCGCGTCGGCCAGCTCGGGCACCGTCGGCGCGCGCCCGAGGCTGGCGGTCAGCGCGTTCACGCCGCTGGTCACCCGCATCGCCGCCTCCTGCAACGGCCGCGGGACGTGCACGGCCCAGCCGGTGTCCCGCAGGTGGCGGCGCATCTCGCCGGCCACGCACGGCAGCAGGTAGCCGCCGACCGACGAGCCGCCGTCGACCCGGTAGGCGGCCATCGCCTTCGTCAGGCCCAGCAGGCCGGCCTGCACGAGGTCGTCGCGGTCGCCGCCCTTGCCGTAGCGGCGGGCGAGCGAGCGCACGTAGGGCAGCATGTCGCGGACGAGCTCGTCGCCGGCCGCACGCTCCCCCGCCTGGTGGCGAAGGATGAGCCTCCGCCACCGCCTGTCCTGCGCGAGCTGTCCACGCTTGACCGGCATCTCCGCGCTCCTGGTCCGTCGGGGGCTTGGCTCGCGACGCTACCCGCTTGTGACGGATGACGCAAATGTTGGACGGGATCCTGACACTCACATCCGCAGCACCGGCGCGGCGCGCTCGGCGAGCGGGGCGTTGGCGCACGCCGAGAGCGCCAGGCCGACGACGCGGCGGGTGTCGCGCGGGTCGATGACGCCGTCGTCCCACAGGCGGGCGGTGGCGTAGTACGGGTGGCCCTGGCGCTCGTACTGCTCGCGCAGCGCGGCGCCGGTCTCCGGCTGGCCCACGGTCTCCATCACGGTCGCCGCCTGCTCGCCGCCCATCACCGAGATCCGCGCGTTGGGCCACGTCCACAGGAAGCGCGGGTCGTAGGCGCGCCCGCACATGCCGTAGTTGCCGGCGCCGAAGGAGCCGCCGACGATCACGGTCAGCTTCGGCACCCGCGCGGTGGCGACCGCGGCGACCATCTTGGCGCCGTCCTTGGCGATCCCGCCGGCCTCGTAGTCGCGCCCGACCATGAAGCCGCTGATGTTCTGCAGGAACAGCAGCGGCACGCCGCGCTGGTCGCACAGCTCGACGAAGTGCGCGGCCTTCAGGGCGGACTCGCTGAACAGGATCCCGTGGTTGGCGACGATCCCGACCGGGTGGCCGTGGACGTGCGCGAAGCCGCACACGAGCGTGGTGCCGTAGGCGGCCTTGAACTCGTGCAACTCGCTGCCGTCGGCGAGGCGGGCGATGATCTCGCGCGGGTCGTAGGGCGTGCGGCTGTCGGGCGGGATCGCCCCCAGCAGCGTCGCCGGGTCGACGAGCGGCTCGCGGACCGGGCGGCGCTCCCACGGCGCCGGCGGGCGCGGCGCCAGCGTCGCGACGATCGAGCGCACGATCCGCAGCGCGTGGTCGTCGTCGTCGGCGAGGTGGTCGACCACGCCGGAGGTGCGCGCGTGCAGGTCGCCGCCGCCGAGCTCCTCGGCCGTGACGACCTCGCCGGTGGCCGCCTTCACGAGCGGCGGGCCGCCGAGGAAGATCGTCCCCTGCTCGCGCACGATGACGGTCTCGTCGCTCATCGCCGGCACGTACGCGCCGCCCGCCGTGCACGAGCCGAGCACGGCCGCGATCTGCGGGATCTCGCGGGCCGACATCGTCGCCTGGTTGAAGAAGATGCGCCCGAAGTGGTCGCGGTCGGGGAACACCTCGTCCTGCAGCGGCAGGAACGCGCCGCCCGAGTCGACGAGGTAGACGCACGGCAGCCGGTTGTGCAGCGCCACCTCCTGCGCGCGCAGGTGCTTCTTGACCGTCATCGGGTAGTAGGTGCCGCCCTTCACGGTCGCGTCGTTGGCGACGACGACGCACTCGCGCCCGGCGATGCGGCCGACGCCGGTGATGATCCCGGCGCCGGGGGCGTCGCCGTCGTAGAGGTCCTCGGCGGCGAGCGGGCTGAGCTCCAGGAACGGCGCGCCCGGGTCGCACAGGCGGTCGACGCGCTCGCGCGGGAGCAGCTTGCCGCGGGCGACGTGGCGCTCGCGGGCCTTGTCGCCGCCGCCGCGCGCGGCACGCTCGATGCGGTCGCGCAGATCGGCGACGAGGCGCAGGTGCTCCTCCTCGTTGGCGACGAACTCGGGGCTGCCGGGGCGCGCGTGGGTGTGCAGGACGGTGCTCACGCGGCGGCCTCCACGGTCAGGAGCGTCGCGCCGCGGGCGACGTGGTCGCCGGCGCGCACGTGCACGTCGCCGACGGTGCCGGCCGCGGGGGCGACGACGGTCAGCTCCATCTTCATCGACTCCAGGACGACGAGCACGTCGCCCTCGGCGACGGCGGCGCCGGGCTCGGCGCGCACGTCGAGGACGACGCCGGGCATCGGCGCCTCCAGCGAGCCCTCGGCGGCGTGCGCGCCGGCGACGTCGACCGCCGGCGCGAAGCGGTGCGGCACGCCGTCGTCGACGATCCAGACGGCGTCGCCGTCGCGGATCGCCTCCACCGGCCGCTCCCGGGCCGAGACGAGGCCGTGGCCCTCCAGGCGCATGCGGGCGGGCGCGCGGCGGCCGCCGGTCCGCCAGCCGTCGCGGGCGTCCCACGGGTCGTCGCTCGGCGGCGGGCCGAGCAGCGCGCTGACGGCGAGCCCGGGCAGGTCGTCGGCGGGCGACGGGGGCGCGACCGCGTCGCCCAGGCGCTCGATCAGGCCGGTGTCGAGCTCCCCCGCGCGCACCTCGGGGCGCGCCAGCAGCGCGCGCAGGTAGGCGGCGTTCGTCGTGGGCCCGACCACGAGCGTGCGGGCGAGCGCGCGCTCCAGCCGGGCCAGGGCCGTCGCGCGGTCGGGCCCGTGGGCGATGACCTTGGCCAGCATCGGGTCGTAGTCGGCGGTGACCTCGCTGCCGGTCGCGATGCCGCTGTCGACGCGCACGCCCGCGCCGGCCGGCTCGCGGTAGGCGACGACGCGCCCGGTCGACGGCAGGAAGCCGGCGGCCGCGTCCTCGGCGTACACGCGCGCCTCGACCGCGTGGCCGTCGAGGCGCACGTCGTCCTGGGTCAGCCCCAGCCGCTCGCCGGCGGCGACCCGGAGCTGCAGCTCGACCAGGTCGAGGCCGGTGACGAGCTCGGTGACCGGGTGCTCGACCTGCAGCCGCGCGTTCATCTCCAGGAAGAAGAACTCGTCGCCGGAGGCGATGTACTCGACGGTGCCGGCGTTGACGTAGCCGGCCGCGCGGGCGAGGTCGCAGGCGGCCGCGCCCATGCGGGCGCGCAGGGCCGCGTCGACGACCGGCGACGGCGCCTCCTCGATCACCTTCTGATGGCGGCGCTGCAGCGAGCACTCGCGCTCGCCCAGGTGCAGGACGGTCCCGTGCGCGTCGGCGAGCACCTGCACCTCGATGTGGCGCGGCCGCTCGAGGTAGCGCTCGACCATCACGCGGTCGTCGCCGAAGGCGGCCATGGCCTCGCGGCGGGCGGCCGCGGTCGCCTCCTCGAGCTCCTCGGGCGCGCGGACCACGCGCATCCCCTTGCCGCCGCCGCCGGCGACGGCCTTGACCACGACCGGGTAGCCGCCGTCGTCGCCCGCCGGGACGGTCGGGACGCCGGCCGCCTGCGCGGCCGCCTTCGCGCGGGCCTTGTCGCCCATGAGCGCGATCGCCTCCGGCGGCGGGCCGATCCAGGTCAGCCCCGCGTCGACGACCGCCTGCGCGAACGCCGGGTTCTCCGACAGGAAGCCGTAGCCGGGATGTACCGCCTCGGCCCCCGTGGCCACCGCCGCGCCCACGATCGCCTCGACGTCCAGGTAGGAGGCGACGGCCACGGCGCGATCGGCGGCGCGGACGTGCACCGCGCCCGCGTCGGGCGGCGTGTGGACGCCAATCGACTCCATGCCCAGCGCCGCGAGCGTGCGCATCACGCGGACCGCGATCTCGCCGCGGTTGGCGACCAGGACGCGGCCGAGCACCTCAGGCCCCGAGCGCCCGCGCGATCACCATCTGCTGCACCTCGTCGGTGCCCTCGCCGATCGTGAGGATCTTCGCGTCGCGGTAGAAGCGGCACACCGGGTACTCCTCGATGTAGCCGTAGCCGCCGTGGATCTGCACGGCCTCCTCGGCGCAGCGCACGGCCAGGCGGCCGGTCTTCAGCTTCGCCTGCGCGGCGGTGAGCGTGAACGGGCGGTCGGCGTCCTTCAGCCGGGCGGCCTTGTAGACGAGCAGCCGCGCGGCCTCGATCTCGGTGGCCATGTCGGCGAGCTTGCCCTGGATGGCCTGGAACTTCGAGATCGGCTGGCCGAACGCGCGCCGCTCCTTCGCGTAGGCGAGCGCCTGGTCCAGCGCGCCCTGCGCGAGGCCGACGCCCATCGCGGCGACGCCGATGCGCCCGATGTCGAGGATGTGCAGGAACTGCTTGAAGCCGGCGCCGCGCGGGCCGAGCAGGTTGGCCTCGGGCACGCGGCAGCCGGTGAACGTCAGCGGGCGCGTGTCGGACGCGTTCCAGCCCATCTTGCGGTACGGCTCGCCCTGCTCGTAGCCGGGCGTGCCGTTGGGGACGATCAGGTTGGAGATCTCGTCCTCGCCGGTGCGGGCGGTGATGCAGACGACGCCGGAGATGTCGGTGCCGGCGTTGGTGATGAACTGCTTGGCGCCGTCGATCACCCACTCGCCGTCGTCGAGGCGGGCGCGGGTGCGCACGTTGCCGGCGTCGCTGCCGGCCTCCGGCTCGGTCAGCCCGAACGCCCCGAGCCTGCGGCCGCTCGTCAGCTCCGGCAGCCACTGCGCCTTCTGCTCGGCCGTGCCGAACAGGTAGATCGGCTGGGTGCCGAGGCTCGTGTGCGCGCAGAGCGTGATCGCCACCGACGAGTCCACGCGCGTGAGCTCCTCGACCGCCAGCGCGTAGGCGAGGGTGTCGCCGCCGGCGCCGCCGACCTCCTCGGGGAACGGGATGCCCATCCAGCCCAGCTCCCCCATCTTGCGCACGATCTCGTAGGGGAAGCGCTTCTCGCGGTCGAGCTCCTCGGCGACCGGCGCGACCTCGCCCTCGGCGAACTCGCGGACGGTGCGGCGCAGCAGCTCGTGGTCGTCGGGCAGGTCGAAGTCCATGACTCGAACTTCTACCGGTCAGTCGGTATATCTTCAAGGCGATGCCGTCACCGCCGACCCGCCCCGCCCTGCGCGCCCGCTACGAGGCGCGCCGTGCCGAGGTCGTCGCCGCGGCCGCCCGGCTGTTCGCCGAGCGCGGGTACCACGGCACCTCGATCGAGGACCTGATGGAGGCGACCGGCCTCACCCGCGGCGGGCTCTACCACTACATGGACGGCAAGCAGGACCTGCTGATCGCGATCCTCGACGAGCTGATGGAGCCGCTGCTCGCGCGCGCGCGGGAGATCGTGGACCGGCCGGGCAGCGCCGAGGAGCACCTGCGTGCGGTCACGCGGGCGTGGCTGGCCCACGTCGCCGCCCACCGCGACCACATGGTCGTGTTCAACCAGGAGCGCCGCACGCTCGAGCGCGACGCGGCCTGGGCGCACGTGCGCGCCGCGCGGCGCGCGTTCGAGGCGCTGCTGGACGACGTCCTGCGCCGCGGCGTCGATGCCGGCGAGTTCGCGATCGCCGACCCGCAGCTCGCGCGGCTGGCGCTGCTGGGCATGGGCAACCACACGGCGCAGTGGTTCGTCCCGGGCGGGCGCCTCGACGCCGAGCAGATCGCCGACGGCTACTGCGCGCTGCTGCTCGACGGCATCCGCGCCCGGTAGCTACGCGGCCCAGACGCGGACCGGCTCGCGGCGCCCGGCGAGGTGGATCTCGCCGAGGTCGACGAGGCCGTTGCGCGCCTCGCCCAGCGCCTGGCACGTGGAGTCGGCGACGAACAGCCGCTGCTCGTGGTCGCGGCTGAGCGCCTGCAGGCGCGCGGCGACGTTCGTCGCGTCGCCGACCGCCGCGTACTCGATGCGCCGGCTCGAGCCGACGCTCCCCGCCATCACCGGCCCCGTGTTGAGCCCGATGCCGACGTTCAGCGGGCGCTCCGACAGGCCGGCGTCGGCCAGCCAGCGGTTGAAGCGCGGCAGGCCGTCGCCGAGGATCTGCTCGGCCGCCGCCAGCGCGCGGCGGGCGTGGTCGGGCTGCGGCAGCGGGGCGCCGAACACCGACAGGACGCCGTCGCCCTGGTAGGAGACGACGGTGCCGCCGTGCTCGAACACGGCGACGGACACGATCTCCAGGTAGCGGTTCAGCGCGCCGATGACCTGCTCGGCGTCGAGCCGCTCGCCGAGCGTGGTGAAGCCGCGCAGGTCGCAGAACATGACGGTCGCCACGACGCGCTTGGGCGTCATCTCGTCGCGCTCGACGACCTCGTCGACCACCGACGGCGGCACGAACCGCTCGAACGCGACGCGCGTGCGCCGGCGCATGCGCACCTCGATCGCGTAGGTGAGCGCGACCGCGCCGAGCGTGCCCAGCGCGACCGCCAGGACCGGGGCGGCGACCGGCACGATGACGCCGGCGTCGAACGCGAGCTGGGCGCCGAGCAGCAGCGCCAGGAGCGCGCCCGCGCCGGCCAGGAGGGCCGGGACGACGCGGCCGGTCAGCGCGGCCAGCGGCGCCGCGAACGGGGCGACGACGATCATCAGGATGCCCAGCCACGTCGAGGCGTCGCGCAGCGGATAGCCGTCGAGCACGGTCTGGATCGCGTTGGCGTGCACCTCGGGGCCGGACATCAGGCCGCCGTCGAGGACCGGGTGCATGTCCTGGAGCTCGGGCGCCGTCGCCCCCACGACCGCGACCTTGCCGCGCACCTGCTCGGGATCGAAGTCGCCGGCAAGCACGCGGTGGAAGGAGATGGCCGGGACCGTGCCCTCGTCGCCGGCGAAGTCGATCGGGCGCTCCGGCGCGTCCGGGTCGCCGCCCGCGGCGAGCACCGAGAACTGCGGGATGCCGTCGAGCCGGCCCTGCAGGTGCCGGAACGCCCCGTCGTCGTCGACCGGGAAGTCGGCGATCCCGATGCGCGCGCCGCCGGCCTCCAGCTCCTCGCGGCGCAGGACCCGCGGCTCGCCGTCCTCCTCGACGCTCGACGTCGCCAGCACGACGTCGCCGGCCGCGGCCGCGTCGATCAGCGCCTGGTCCTCGCGCGGGCGCGACGGCGCGAGGAAGCCGATGTCGTAGGCGATCGTGCGCGCGCCGGCCTCGCGCAGGCGCTCGATGACGCGGGCGTGCAGCGAGCGCGGGTACGGCCAGCGGCGGTCGATGCGCTCGAGCGTTGGGCGGTCGATGCCGACGACGACGACGTCCTTGACGCGGTGCTCGCCGCGCAGCGCGAAGCGCGCGTCCACGAGATCGGACTCCAGGCCGCGGATCGGCGGGGCGTGCCACGCGGCCAGCGCGATGCCGGCGGAGAGGACGGCCACCGCCAGCACACGGAAGAGCCGACTTCCGGCCATGCACCCAGTGTGGCGGATTCGACACGACACGTGGCACGTCTGCGACAGTCCACGGCCGTCGACATGGTCACCATCCGCGCATGAGGCGTCCCTCCGTCCCCATCCTCGCCGCCGCCGTGGCCGCCGTCGCCGCGGCGCTCGTGCCGACCGCGGGCCACGGCCAGCAGACGGCGACCGAGACGATCGCGACCGTCGCGGGGACCGGCGTCGCGGGGCTCGCCGGCGACGGCGGGCCGGCGACCGCCGCGGGCCTGGCGCTGCCGTCCGACGTCGCGGCGCTGCCCGACGGCGGCTACCTGATCGCCGACACCGCCGACCACCGCATCCGCCGCGTCGGGCCCGACGGCACGATCGTCACGGTCGCGGGCGCCGGGCCGGGCGCCCCGGCCCCGGGCGGGTACGCCGGCGACGGCGTGCCGGCGGTGAGCGAGAGCGTGCGGCTCGACCAGCCGCGCGGCGTCGCCGTGCGCGCGGGCGGCGGGTTCCTCATCGCCGACACCGGCAACCACGTCATCCGCCACGTCGGGCCCGACGGGACGATCACGACGGTCGCCGGCGTGCCCGGCACGGCGGGCTCGGGCGGCACGAACGCGCGGACGCTGCTGCTGAACGGGCCGCAGGGCGTCGCCGGGCTGCCCGACGGCGGGTTCCTGATCGCCGACACCGGCAACCACCGGATCGTCCGCGTCGACGGCTCGGGCGCGGTGGCGGTCGTCGCCGGGACCGGGACCGACGACGGGCCGCTCGGCGACGGCGGGCCCGCCACCCGGGCGATCCTGCGCCTGCCGGCGCGCGTCGTCGCGCTGGCCGGCGGCGGGTTCCTGATCGCCGACACCGGCCAGAACCGGGTGCGTCGCGTCGACACCGACGGCACGATCACGACCGTCGCCGGCAGCAGCTTCACGCCGGGCTTCGCCGGCGACGGCGGGCCGGCGACGAGCGCGCAGCTCAACGCGCCCGAGGGGATCGCGGTGCGCACCGGCGGCGCGATCGCGATCGCCGACACCGGCAACCAGCGCATCCGCGAGGTCGCCGCCGACGGCACGATCCGCACGATCGCCGGCACCGGCGTGGCGGGCTTCTCCGGCGACGGCGGCGCCCCCACGGCCGCGCAGCTCGCGCTGCCCCGCGCGGTCGCCACCGGCGCGGGCCTGCTGCTCGTCGCCGACACCGGCAACCAGCGCGTGCGGGCGATCTCGGTCCAGACCCCGCCGGCGCCGGACCCCACCGAGCCGCCGCCGCAGGCCGATCCGGTCCCGACCACGCCGCCGCCGGGCGTCGCCGCGCCGCGGGCGGGCCGCAGCGCCGTGATCGCGCCCGTGTCGGGCTCCGTGCGCGTGCGCCTGCCCGGCCGCCGGCGGTTCGTCCGGCTCGAGGACGCGCGCAACGTCGGCGTCGGCGCCGAGCTCGACGCGACGCGCGGCGAGGTGGCCGTGTTCTTCTCGACCAACCGGCGTGGGCGCGGCGCCAGCGCGGTCGCGTCGCTCGGGCGCTTCCGGCTGCTGCAGCCGAAGGTGCGCTTCCTCGGCGAGCGCCCCGGGCTGCTCGTGCTCTCCCAGCCGCTGCGCGGGTGCGGCACCGCCGCGTCGCCGCGCGCCCAGGCGGCGGGCGCGACGGCCACGGCGGCGGCGCGAAAGCGGCGCGAGCGGCGGCTGCGCGTCAAGGCGAAGGGCCGCATCCGCACGAAGGGCAAGTACGGGTCGGCGATCGTCATCGGGACCGAGTGGACGATCAGCGACCGCTGCCGGCCCAACGGGCGCGACACGACGACGGTGAAGGTCGCCGAGGGCGTCGTGCAGGTGCGCGACTTCGTGCGCCACCGCTCCGTGCGGGTGCGGCGCGGCCTGAGCTACGTGGCGCGCCAGCGGGTCAGCCGCGGCGGCTGAGCCCCGCCGGCCGGCGCAGCCGCACGGCGCGGCCGTCCCGCGCCGGCGCGGTCACCCGAACGGGCGCGCCTTGCGCTCCAGCGCGGGCGGGTCGAGCAGCGTCGTGCGTCCGCGCGACAGCTCGACGGTGCCCGCCGCCTGCTCCTCGCGCAGCACCTTGTTGACGGTCGCGCGCGAGGTGCCGGCGAGGCTGGCCAGCTCCTCCTGGGTGAGCGGCACGGCCGTGCCGCGCTCGACCGGCCCGTAGGCGGCGACCGCGTCCAGCAGCCGCCGGCGCACGCGCGTGTCGGCCGGCAGGTAGAGCGCCTCGACGAGCTGCTCGGACA
>DATMSA010000071.1:0-35510 GCA_035565675.1 Capillimicrobium sp.
CGACGATCTCGTCGCGGCCCATGAACCCGTCCGGGTCGGGGCCCGCGTACGGCCAGCCGGGCAGGCGGCACTGCCAGTTCGGCGTGACGAGGCAGAACGAGTCCCAGCGCTCGGCGCGCCAGGCCGACGCGACGCGGGAGCGCTCGAGGACGACGTGCTCGATCCCGTGGCGCGTGAGCCACCAGCTCACCGACAGGCCGGCCTGCCCGCCGCCGACGACCACGACCTCGTGGCGCGTCATGCCATCGCCTCGACGACGACCTCGCCGGGCGGCGACGCGGCGGCCCGCCGCTCGATCGCCGCCCGCTGCGCGGCCGCGGCGGTGCACGCGAACCCGTAGACCTCGCGCACGCGCTCGCTCGCGGCGTCGAGGCCCGACGCCGCCCGGCGCACGAGCTCGTCGACCGGGTACGCCTCGCCCTCGTCGAGGTGGTCGCGGATCGCGCGCGACGGGGAGACGCAGAGCTGCGTCGTGCCGTCGGGCCAGCGCAGCGTGAAGCGGACCTCAGGCATGGGCGAGCGGGGTGGCCGGCGCGTACACGTCGGGCCGCAGGTCGCGGATGGGCGAGAGCGCGCGCCGCTCGCGGGCCAGCGCGGCGCCGACGTCCACGGTCACGCGCGCGAGGCCGGGCCCGGTGCCGGTCGCGTCGACGACGTCGCCGCTCGGCGCGACGATCCGCGCGCCACCGAGGAACCGCAGCGAGCCGAACGTCCCGGTCTGGTTGGCCGACGCGACGATGAGCGAGTTCTCGGCCGCCCGCGCCCGGTCCCACAGCTCCGCGCGGCGCCACTGGCGGTCGTCCTGGAGGCGCGGCGCCGGGTTCGTCTTCGAGCACGGCCACGCCGACAGGAAGCACAGCACCTCGGCCCCGTCGAGCGCGAGCGTGCGCGCCGCCTCCGGGAAGGCCTTGTCGTAGCAGATGAGCATCCCGATCCGGCCGGCCGGCGTGTCGATCGCGCCGAGCAGCGAGCCGGCGGTCGTCAGCCGCCCCTCCTGGAGCGGCAGGTGGACCTTGCGGTGGACGCCGAGCACCTCGCCGCCCGACACGCAGGCCGCGGCGTTGTGGACGACGCCGTCGCCGCCGTCCTCGCAGAAGCCGACGCAGACGACCATGTCGCCGGCCAGCTCGGCGACGCGGCGCAGCTCGGGCCCGTCGGCGTCGAGGAACGGCGGGGGCGGCCCGCTGGGCGCGCTGCCGTCGAGGCTCTCGACGTAGCCGCCGAGCGCGGCCTCCGGCAGCACCAGCAGGCCGACGCCCTGGTCGCGCGCGCGGTCGATGATCCCCGCGATCCGCTCGAAGCAGGCCTCGAGGTCGCGGTCGAACGGCGCCGCCGCGGCGGCGATGGTCAGCTCGCTCATCGGGTCGTCCCTCCGGTCGCGCCCAGGCCGGTCACCGGACCCTCGAGCGCGGTCGTCACGTCGCCGTCGGGCCAGCGCAGCCGCACGCCGCGGTCCGCGGTCAGCCGCCCGCACTCCGCGCCGGTCGCGGGGCCGGCCGGCAGGGGCGGCGCGCCCGGGCGGTCGGCGGTCACCATCGCGAAGCCGGGGAAGCACGTCAGCCAGTCGGCGGCGCCGGCGCCGGCGGGGCGCGGGGCCGCGGCGACGTCGAGCTCGGCCCCGCAGCCCGAGGCCTCCGCAAGCATCCCGACGGTCCCGGCGATCCCGGCCATCGAGACGTCCTTGGCCGCCTTCGGCTGGGCGACGCGGACCGCGTCGAGCATGAGCGCGAGCTCCTCGCGCGAGCGGCCGGTCGACGAGTCCCACTGCGTGCGCCCGTAGCCCGGACGCCAGGCGCCGGCCAGGTCGGCGGTGACGCGCAGCGCGTCGCCGGCGCTCCCGCCGCCGGCGGGGACGGGCCGGGCCGCGCGGCCCAGGCCGGTCACCGACAGCGCGGCGCCCACGCCGAGCTGCGTGTGGCCGCCGAGCAGCGGCAGCCGCAGCGCGTCGGCGCCCGCCGCCAGCCCGCGCGCCACGCGCGCGGCGTGGTCGGCGTCCGGCGCCGCGAGCGCGTCGAGCGCGCCGACCGGCGCCGCGCCCATCGCGGCGAGGTCGTGCGCGGTGACGAGCATCCCGCACCAGCCCGCCCATTCGGGGTCGTGGGCGACCATCGACGGGAGGATCGCGTCGGTCGCGGCCACCAGCGCCGAGCCGGGCACCGGGACGCCGTCGTCACCGCGCCAGGCCGGCGGGGTGCCCAGCAGGCCGTTCCACAGCGCGCCGAGCGGCGCCTTCGTCGCCTCGGCCAGCGCGGCGATCCGCCCGACCGGCCAGCGCATGAGGCGGTGCTCGGCGCCGGCGACCTCCACGGCCCGCACGTCGTCCCAGCCCAGGCGCGCGAAGAAGCGCCGGTGGCGGTCCTGCACGTGCGCGTCGAAGCGCAGCGCGCCCGCGTCGACGGCCTCCTCGCAGGCGCGCCGCACGAGTGCCGCCCCGACCGCGCCGCGCGCGGCGCCCAGCAGCCCGGCGCACACGAGCCGCGATCCCCGCCACCAGCCGAGCGAGGCGTCGTCCGTCGCGGGGTGCAGGCGCACGCCGCCGAGGACCTCGCCGGCGGCGTCGACCGCGCACAGCACGCGCGTGTCGGGGTGCGCGTCCCAGCCGTCCTCGTCGGTGCCGGCGAACAGGCCCTGCTCCTCGACGAACGCGCGCCGGCGCAGCGCCGCGTACGCGGCGCGCAGGCGCGGGTCGTCGTCGGCGCGGACGACCTCGGCGATCGCCGTCTCGGCGCGCGCGGGCGCGGCCGTCGGCGCGCTCATGCCCCTGCTCCGCACAGCGCCGAGCAGGCCCCGCATGCCGCGCAGCCCGCGGTCTGGTCGGCGCCGCGCATGCCCGCGTCGCGCAGCGCGGCGGCGACCCGCCGCGTGACGTCCATGAGCACGCGCGGCTCCGGCGGCCCGATGCCGTCGGCCCACGCCAGCGAGCCCTCGAGCGGGCGGTAGGGGACGACGAACGGGTAGACGCCCATGTCGATCAGCCGGCGCGCGCCGGCGACGAGCTCGTCGGGGTCCTCGCCGAGCCCGACGAGGAGGTAGGTCGACACGCGGTTGCGGCCGAACACCGCGACCGCCTCGCGCCACGCCTCCTCGTAGCGCGCGAGCGGGACCGTCGCCTTGCCCGGCGTCCACCGGTCGCGCACCTGCTGGTCGAGCGCCTCGACGTGGATGCCGATCGCCGCCGCGCCCGCCTCGTGCAGCCGCCCGATCCAGCTCAGGTCCACCGGCGGCTCGATCTGCACCTGGATCGGCAGGTCCGGCACCGCCTCACGGACCGCGGCCACGCAGCGCGCGAGGTGCCTGGCGCCGCGGTCGGCGCCGTTGGACGTGCCGGTCGTCATCACCATCTGGCGCACGCCGTCGAGGCGGACTGCGGCGGCCGCGACCTCCGCGAGCTGCGCCGGCGTCTTGACCTGCGTCGTCGCGCCCGCCCGCAGCGACTCCTCGATCGTGCAGAACCGGCAGCGGGTCGCCTCGTCGCCGTAGCGCACGCAGGTCTGCACGACGGTCGTGGCGAGCACGTCGGTCCCGTGGAGGCGCGCGAGCCGCTCGTACGGGATCCCGCCGGCGGTCTCCAGGTCGTAGAAGCGCGGGCGCAGGATCGGCTCGAGCAGCGCGTCCTCGACGACGACGCCGTCGCGCGTGAGGACGCCGCCGTCGAGCAGCTCGAACGGCGACTCGGGCGCGAGCGGCAGCGTCGCCGCCGCGCCGTCGAGGCGCCAGTGGCCGTCGTCGGACGGCCCGGCGCCGGCCCGCCGCACGAGCGGCGGGGCGGAGCGCAGGCCGTGGACGGCGAGCTCGGCGCGCAGGTCGAGCGGGTCCGCCACCGCTCAGAACATCCAGGTCGTGTTGATGATCGCGCCCTTGCGGGCGTACTCGATCATCGCGTCCTGCATGTCCAGCGGATGGCACGGGATGACGCCCTCCATGAGGTCCTCCTCGCGGGCGCCGTGCAGCGCGAGGCCCAGCCGGCAGGCGTACACCTTGCCGCCGTCCTCGATGAACCGCGCGAGCTGCGCGTTCTCGTTGCGCATGCCCGGGAACAGCTCGTTGCCGACGGTCGGGAAGCCGCGCGTCGCCAGGCAGTTCAGCGACCCGATCCCGAAGAAGTACAGCGCCGAGTCGAAACCCTTCTTCAGCGCCCGGATCGCCAGCAGCACCGCGACGAAGCTCACCGACGACTCGTGGACGATGCCGTGCACCATCCCGAGGTAGGTCTCGCCGGGCTCCGCCTGGTAGTCGGGGAAGACCTTCGTCGCCCCGTAGATCGACTCCCCGACGTCCTTCGTCGGGTGGGGGATCTCCATCAGCGAGGCGATCTCCTGTTCGCTGAGCTTCGGCTCGACGGCCACGCGTGCCCTCCTGTCGGGTCGGATGCTCGCCCTGCGGCGACCTCGGCGGCAATGGTGCGCGGCGGGTCGGGCGCGCGGTATGGCCCGCCGGTCGCAGTCCTGCCGGACCGGCGGTCCGAACCGCCGTCAGACGCCGACGACGCGCGCCAGGAGCGCCACGAAGGTGCGGCGCTCATCGGCGTCGAGGTCCTCGAGCAGCCGCTCGCCGACCTGCTCGACCGCCGGCACGGCGCGCGCCAGCGCGGCGCGGCCCTCGTCGGAGAGCGCGAGCAGGTTGCGCCGCCCGTCGCGGGGGTCGCGGTGGCGCTCGATCAGGCCGCGCTCGATCAGCCGGCCGCAGACCTCGCCGAGCGTCGAGCTGTCGAAGGACGTCCGCGCGCCGAGCGTGCTCTGGTCGATGTCCGGCGTCGCGTCGAGCGCGGCGAGGATCGCGAACTGGACGCTGGTCAGCTCGGCCGGGACCAGCTCGGCCCAGATCGCGGTGTGGCGTTGCTGGGCGCGGCGGATCAGGTGCCCGGGGGCCTGGAGCGGGTCGAACGCCATGCCCCCGGGCTGCTAGGTCCGCCCGCGGCCGTCAGGCCATGATCTCGGTGCGCTCGTCGACGGTCGCCGGGGCGAGCGGGACGAGGTTGCCGTCCAGATCCAGCAGCGCCGAGGACTCGTCGTACCAGGAGTCCGGCGCCCTGGTGCCCCAGAAGCTGCGGCAGCGCGGATCGGTCACCGACCAGCGCAGCGGCGGGTGATCCGGATCGCCGGTGTAGTAGTCGCACGTGTACAGCTCGATGCGATGCCCGTCCGGATCGCGCAGATACACGAAGAACGCGTTGGACACCCCATGGCGGCCCGGGCCGCGCTCGATCGCGTGCACATGCATCCCCGCGGCGAGCTGATCACACACCTTCAGGACGGAGGCGGGCTCGGGCAGCCACATCGCGAAGTGATGCAACCGCGGGCCGGTCCCCGCGGTCAGCGCGACGTCGTGCACCGTCGGCTTGCGCCGCAGCCACGCGCCGGTCAGCCGCTCCTCCTCGCCGTCGGTCGAGATGTACTCCGTCGCGCGAAACCCGAGGTCCTGCCAGAACCGAAACGCCGACTCGGGGTCGTTGACGTGGAAGTTCAGATGATCGAAGCGCAGCACCGGCGCGCCCCGATGCAGGTGAAACTCCTGCGTGTGGCTGGGCACATGGGCCATCTCGCAAAAGAACTCCAACGGAAACCCGAACGGGTCCTGCACACGCAACGCCCGCCCCATCCCCGTCTCACCATCGCTCCAGCGCACCGGGCAACCGCGCCGCTCGAACTCCGCGGCCAGCCGGTCCAGGTCCTCCTCCTCGCGCACCCGCAACCCGACATGATCGACCGCCGCCTCAGCACCCTGCCTGAGCACCAGGCTGTGATGCAGGTACTCCTCCCACCCGCGCAGATACGCCACCCGGTCGTCGCGCTCGGTGACGATCATCCCCAACAGCCCCTCGTAGAAGGCCAGCGACGCCTCCAGGTCGGCGACCACCAACTCCACGTGCGCGGCGCGCAGGATGTCGAACGGCGGATGCTTGACCTCGCCGATCAACGACTCGACACGGCTCATCTCATCCTCTCGTCTCCGGGAACGCAGATCCTATAGGAAATCCAAACATCACCTGGAGGACGATTGCCTCCGTGCTTTGTACGGATCCGGGTTGCGTGGTTCTCCCCGAATCTGGGGCGCACGGCGACCGCGCGACGACACCGATCCGCGCGGGGGCCGAGCCACGCGGCTGCTCGCTTCCGGCCCGGCCCACTCGCCGCATCGTTGTCGGATCGAGATCGCTATGCGACCGCCAGACGACAACGGTTCACCGAAGGCTGGGACCGCGCCGGCGGCGCGGACGGTCGTGACACGCGGCCGCGGGCCGGCAGGATCGTCGCGCAGGGTCCAGTCGAGGTGGAAGTACCCGGGCGCCGCGAAGGACGGGAGCGACGGGACTCGAACCCGCGACCTCCGGCGTGACAGGCCGGCGCTCTAACCAACTGAGCTACGCCCCCTGGATTCAGGGGGAACGCAGGATAGCCACTCGCGCGCGCGAGCGGTTTGGCCAGCCGGCCAGTCACGCGGTAGCGTGCCGGAGGATGTCGCTGGCGCCTCCCGCCCCGGTCCCGCAGAGCTCGCTGCGGCGCCTGTTGCGCGACCTGCGCGACGAGCGGGTCGCGCGGGCGAAGGCGCCCTATCCGCCGGGCGAGCACGGGCCGAGCCTGGAGCGCACGCGGCGCTTCAACCACGACCCGCTGCCGGTGCTGTTGGAGGCCTACGAGCGCTACGGGCCGATCTTCTCGCTGCGGATCTTCCACGGCAACGTGATCTTCATGCTCGGCCCGGAGGCCAACCACTTCATCACGGTCTCCCACGCCGACCACTTCACGTGGCGCGAGGGGCACCTCGGCGACCTGATCCCGCTGCTCGGCGACGGGCTGCTGACGATCGACGGCGAGTTCCACCGGCGCTCGCGGCGGATCATGCTGCCCGCCTTCCACCGCGAGCGGATCGCCGCCGCGCTAAACACGATGACGCCGGAGATCGAGGCCGCGCTCGCGCGCTGGGAGGACGGCCTGCGCCTCGACCTGTACGCGTGGACGCGGCGCCTGGCGCTGCGGATCGCGATGCGCGCCCTGTTCGGCCTCGACCCCGACAGCCGCCTGGCGCGGGAGGCCGACGCCGCGACCCAGTTCGAGCACGCGCTCGGCTTCTGGGCCCAGGAGTACATCCTCCAGATCCTGCGCGGGCCGGGCACGCCGTGGCGGCGGATGCAGGCGGCGCGCCGGCGGCTCGACGCGATCGTCTACGACGAGATCGCCCGGCGGCGGCGCACCGGCGAGCGCGGCGAGGACGTGCTGTCGCTGCTGCTCGACGCCCAGGACGAGGACGGGACCACGCTCGACGACCGCCACGTGCGCGACCAGGTGATGACGCTGCTGTTCGCCGGCCACGACACGAGCACGTCGACGATCGCGTTCCTCTTCTACGAGCTGGCCCGCCACCCGCACGAGGAGCGGCTCGTGCTCGAGGAGCGCGACGCGGCCCTCGGCGAGCGCGCGCCGACGTTCGACGACCTCATGGGCGGCCGGCTCCCGCGCCTGGACCTCGTGCTCGACGAGACCCTGCGCCTCTACCCGGCCGCCTGGATCGGCCCGCGCCAGTCCGCGCGCGAGTTCGAGTTCGCCGGCCACCGCGTCGCCGCCGGCGTGCCGGTCAACTACTCGTCATGGGCCAGCCACCACCTGCCCGACGTGTGGGGCGACCCCGAGGCGTTCCGGCCCGACCGCTTCGCGCCCGACCAGCGCGCCACGATCCCCAAGGGCGCGTACGTGCCGTTCGGCGGCGGCTCGCGCATCTGCATCGGGATGCGCTTCGGCCAGCTCGAGATCAAGGCGATCGTCAGCCGCATCCTGCGCGACTTCACGCTCGACCTGCAGGCCGGCTTCCGGCTGGTGATCCGTCAGATGCCGACGATCGGCCCGCGCGACGGGATGCCGGTCATCGTGCGGGCTCGCTGACGAGCCCCAGCCGATGGGCGACCGCGGCCGCCTCGGTGCGGCTGCGCACGCCGAGCTTGGCCAGGATCCGCGACACGTGGACCGAGGCGGTCTTCTCGGCCATGAACAGCGCCTCGCCGATCTCGCGGTTCGTCGCCCCCGCGGCCAGCAGCGCGAGCACCTCGCGCTCGCGCGGGGTGAGCCCGAGCGCGGCGTCGGGCTCGCCGCCGCCCGGCTCGGCCCCGTCGCCGCCCGCCGAGACGCCGCCCAGCCGCAGCCGCGCGCGCCGCGCCAGCGACTCCAGCTCGCCGACCAGCCACGACGCCTCCATCTCCTTCGCGGCCGCATGGGCGGCGGAGGCCACCGCCTCGGCCGCCGCGCGGTCGCCGGCCCGCACCAGCGCCTCGGCCTCGCTCCAGCGCGCGTCGACGGCGGCCAGCAGGCGCTCGGCCGACTCCCAGGCCTGCGCGCACGCCGACCACGCCACCGGCGCGGCCTCGCCCAGCGCGCGCGTCATCTGCGCGTCGGCGTAGGCCACCCAGCCGCGCGCCTCCGCGCCCACGGTCTCGGCGCGCGCCCGCTCGCGCGCGTCGTGCGCGCGCGCGAGGGCCTCGTCGGTCGCCGCCGCGTCGCCGAGGTCGCGTCCGCGTTCGGCGACGTCCGCCTCGAGCGCGACCTCGGCGGCGGCCAGGCGCGCCGCACGCGTCGAGTCCTGCATCCCGCTGATCATCGCCAGCCGGGCGCGGCCGTCGGCGATCGCCTCGCGCGCCTCCTCGAAGCGGCGCAGCCGCCGCAGCGCCTGCGCGGTCAGCGCCGACAGCGGCGCGTGCCACTGCGGGTCCAGGGCCCCGGCCGCCATCTCGCGCGCAACCTCCAGGCACCGCAGCGCGCCCTCCGGGTCGCCGCGCGCGAGCGCCAGCTCGGCCGAGACCATGCGGTAGTAGCCGCCGAGCGCGCCGCTGTAGCTCGACGCCCGCTCGAAGCGCAGCCACTCGTCGGCGCCACGCAGGTCGCCGAGCGCGAGCGACATCTCGGCGGCCTGGACGCGCATCCACGCCGCGCGCATGCCGCGCCGCTCGTTCTCGCGCACGCCCTGGACGATGAGGTCGCGCCCCTCACGGGTGCGGCCGTTGAGGAACAGGACGTCGGACAGGTTCACGTAGCCGCGGTCGAGGTTCTCCAGGCGCCGGTCGGCGCGGTCGATCGCCATCGACTCCTCCAGCCGCGCGATGCCGCCGGCGAGGTCGCCGAGGCCGGCGAGCGCGACGCCGAGCGTGTTCAGCGCGTTGGCCTGCGGCGAGCGCGCCCCGACCGCGCCCGCCTCCTCGAGCGTGCGCTCGCACAGCGCGGCCGTCTCGGCGTAGCGGCCCTGCAGCATCAGCGTCTTGGCCTTCGCCGCCAGCAGCAGGGCGCGCGCGACGTTCGGCGCCGGGTCGGAGGCCAGCAGCGCCAGCCCGCGCTCGTAGCTGGCCATCGCCTCCTCGCCGCGCGCGCTCTCCCACAGCGCCTTCCCGCGGCGCTCCAGCAGCCGCGCGGCGCGCTTGGGATCGGCGTCGGCGTCGACCTCGCCCAGCGCGGTCTCCAGCGCGTGGCCGGAGCGGTCGAACTCGCCGAGCGCGAGGGCGGCGGCGGCGAGCCGCTCCAGCAGGCGCGGGTGATCGCAGCCCGCCCACGCCTCGGCGTCGGGCACGTGCGACCACAGCGACAGCGCGCGCTCGAGCTGCGCGGCCGTCTCGGCCGGGGCCAGGGTGCGCTCGGCCGCGTCGGCCGCCCGCACCGACGCGCGCAGCGCCTCGGGCTGCTCGCCGGCGACCGCGAAGTGGTGGGCGATCGCGGTGACCGTGTCGAGGTCGTCCTCGCCGGCCTCCGCGCGCCGCTCCAGAGCGCGCGCCAGCTTCAGGTGCAGCTCGACGTGCTCGCCGGGCAGCAGGTCGTCGTGCATCGCCTCGCGCAGGAGCGCGTGGCGGAACGCGTAGCGGCCGTCGTCGCCGCCGACGAGCACGTGGTGGGCGATCGCCTCGCGCAGCGCGGGCCTCAGCGCCTCCGGGCGCAGGCCGGTGACGTCGGCCAGCAGCGCCTCGTCGGCGCGCGCGGCCGCGGCCATCGCCCGCAGCACGTCCTGGGTCGGCTCGGCCAGCCCCTCGACGCGCACCATCAGCGCGTCGCGCAGCGTCGGCGGCAGCTCGGCCCGGCCGCCGGGACCGGCGGCGATGAGCTCCTCGGCGAACAGCGGGTTGCCCTCGCAGCGGCGGTACAGGCGGTCGACGAGCGCGGCGTCGGGCTCGCCGCCGAGGATGTCGGCGAGCAGCAGCGCGACCTCGTCGCGGGTGAGCCGCTCGACCTCGATGAGGGTCGTGCGCTCCAGGCGCAGCAGCTCCGGCAGCAGCGGCCGCAGCGGGTGGCGGCGGTGCAGCTCGTCGGTGCGATAGGTGGCGACGAGCACGACGCGCTCGCGCCCGAGGTTGCGGGCGGCGAACGCGATGAAGTCGCGCGTGGAGCGGTCGGCCCAGTGGATGTCCTCCAGGACGAGGACGAGCGGCGCCTCGCCGGCGAGGCGGTCGAGCGCGTCGAGCAGCAGCTCGAAGAAGCGGCCCTGGGCGGCGCGCTGCTCGCCCTCCGGCAGCGCCAGCTCGGCGCGCACCGCGTCGAGCGCCGGGTCGCCGGCGCGGGTGAGGGGGCGCAGCGCGCCGATCAGCGGCGCGTAGGGCAGCTCGCCCTCGGCCAGCTCGACGCAGTCGCCCATGAGCACGCGCGCGCCGGCGGCGCGGGCGCGCGCGGCGTGCTCGTCGACGAGGCGGGTCTTGCCGACGCCCGACTCGCCGGCCACGAGGGCCAGCCAGCCGCGGCCGGCGGCCGCCTCGCCCAGCACGCGCTCGAGCTCGGCGAGCTGCGACTCCCGCCCGACGAACCTGCGGCTGGACACGCGGCGCGCCACGTGTCCAGCTTCGCACGTTCGCGTCACGTGGGCGCGACGCGGCGCGCCGGCGCAGCAGCGCGCCGGCGCGACCGCGCGAAGCGCAGCCGGCGGCGCGGACGGCGCTCCAGCCGCGGGCGCGGGCGGGCGTTGCGGGCCTGGTCGGTGAGGAGGTCGGCGACGATGGGGGAGAGGCCTGGATGCATGCGACCATCCTGCGCGTAAGACGCGGGCCGCACATCGGGAGGATGGAGCGCATCCGGGCACGCGACCCCTTACACGCGCGCGAGCGCCCCTCAGCGCGTCGATAGGATCGTCGTGTCTCAGGTCCCCGTCCCACCGCCATGGTGACCGACGCCTCGATCCCCGCACCCGTCCCGGTCTTCTTCGAGGACCTCAAGCGGCTTCCGCCCGGCCGGCACAGCATCGCCGTCGAGGAGGTCGCGCGCCAGCAGCGCGTGCGCCTGATGGGCGCGATGCTCGACGCGGTCGGCGAGCAGGGCTACATCGCGACGAGCGTCGCCGACGTGCTCGTGCGCGCCGGGGTCTCGCGCCGCACGTTCTACGAGCACTTCGCCGACAAGGAGGACTGCTACCTGCAGGCCTACGACCACGTCGCGCGGGTCCTCACCGACGCCGTGCAGGACGCGCTGCGCGGGCACGAGCACTGGCAGGACGCGGTCCGGTCGGGCCTGGACCTGTTCCTGCGCACGGTCGCCGAGAACCCGCGGATCGCGCGCGCCGCGCTGATCGAGATCCTCGCCGTCGGCCCCGAGGGCGTGCGGCGGCGGGAGGCGTCGCTGACGCCGTTCGAGGAGTTCTTCGAGATGGCGCGCGAGCTCGCGCCGGCGGGCGCCGCGATCCCCGGCAGCGTGACCGAGACGCTCGTCGGCGGCATCCTCGAGACGATCAGCGCCCGGGTCATGCGCGACGAGGCCCACCGCGTGCCCGAGCTGCTGGACCAGCTCATGTTCTGGTCGCTCGTCCCCTTCGTCGGGCCGGTCGAGGCCAACCAGGCGATCGCCGACCGGTCGGGCCGCTGACCGGTCAGTCCCGAAGCGGCCCGTAGTGCTGCGCGCGGGCCACGAGCTCGGCGGGCTCGACCGCCAGCGCCTGCGCGAGCCGCACGATGTTGATCCAGCTCGGGTTGCGCTCCCCGCGCTCGATGCCCCCGACGTAGGTGCGGTGCATGCCGCTGCGGTGGCCGAGCTCCTCCTGGGACAGCTCCGCGCGGCGGCGCAGGTCGCGCACCGCCTGGCCGAGCGCGACGGAGGCCTGCGAGCGCTGGGTCACGGCGCAACCCTCGTCCATTGATGACTATCGGTCTACCGACTATGAGTAGCGCAGGCCCCTGATCGGCGCTGCGAGGGCGCAATCGGACATCCGTCCACGCGTCCGACCGGCGACGGCGCGATTGCAGCGCGACGCCGCGGTTCCGGGTACAACACAGTTCATATGGGGATGGGGGCTGGAGTGCTGGCGGCCGCGGTCCTGGCCGCCGGCTCGGGTCCGAGCCTCGGCGCGAACGTGACGGCCTATCAGCCGGACGCGTACCGCACGCCGGCCGCCGAGCAGGCGCTGGACCGGCTGCGCGACACGGGAATCCGCGACGCGGCGGTCGTCGTCACGTGGTACATGAGCGACCCGCGCGACTCGACGGTCGCCCCCGACCCGGCGCGCACACCCTCCGACGCCTCGGTCCTCCGCCTCGTCCGCGAGGCGCGCGCACGCGGTCTGCGGGTCGCGCTCAAGCCGCACGTCGACGTGCTCGACGGCACGTTCCGCGGCGAGATCGCTCCGGTCGACGAAACCGTGTGGTGGGCGAGCTACACGGCGATGATGGAGCGCTACGCCGACCTCGCCAGGGCCGGCGGCGCCGAGATCCTGGTCGTGGGCGACGAGCTGCGCTCGATGTCCGACGACGAGGCCGCCTTCCGCACCGTGATCGCCCGCGCGCGCGACCGCTTCCCGGGCACGCTGACCTACGCGGCCAACTGGGACGAGGTCGAGCAGGTGCGCTTCTGGGACGCCCTCGACGCGATCGGCGTCGACGCCTACTACCCGCTCGCGCGCGCCCCCGGCAGCGAGGCGGAGGCGCTGCGCGACGCCTGGCGGCCGATCGTCGCGCGGCTGGAGCGCTTCAGCCGCCGGTGGGACCGGCCGCTCATGGTGACCGAGATCGGCTACGCCGCGCGCCCCGACGCCGCCGTCGACCCGTCGGGCGCCGGGGCCCGGCCCGGGCCCGTCGACCCGGCGGCGCAGGCCGTCGCCTACGAGGCGGCGCTGAGCGCGTGGGGCGGCTCCGACCGGCTGACGGCGATCTGGTGGTGGGACTGGCCGGCCGACCCGCGCGACGCCGTCGGCGACGCGTTCTCGCCGCGCGACCGGCCGGCCGAGCAGGTCCTGCGCACGTTCGCCAGCGGCGGCGAGGGCGGCGGGAGCGCCCTCGGCTCGATCCCGTGGTCGCTGCTGTCGGTGGTGGCGATCTGGCTGCTCGTGCCGCTCGGGTTCCTGATGATCGTGCGGGCGCTGGCCGCGCGCCGGCCCGCGCGCGACGCCGATGCGCCCGAGGCGGCGAGCGCGCCGGCCGCGCCCGCCTCGCCGGATGCGGAGGAGGAGGCCGCGCACCCACCGGCCGAGGCGGAGCCGGACCCCGAGCCCGCGCCGGCCCCGACCGCCGGGCTCGCGCCGGCCCGGCGCGGCGGACGCTTCAGCCGGCCGCGGCGCGACGCGCTGCGCGACCTGGGCCCGGCGAGCATCGACCGGCTCTGCGAGCTCACGTGCCGGGTCCTCGACGTCGACATGTCCGCGGTCCTCGTGCGGGCGCCCGACGACCCGTCCAGCCTCGTCACCGCCGGCCAGTCCGGCGTGCGGCTGCGCGGGCGGCGCTGGCCCGCCGACGCCGGCGTCGCCGGCCTCGTGCTCGCCAGCGGCGAGCCGGCGGCGATCTCCGACTACTCGCTGCTCGACGCGCGCATCGGCGGCGAGCAGACCGAGGACATCAGGGTCGGCGCCGCGGCCCCGGTCATCGTCCGCCACGGGCTCCGCGGGACGCTGTCGGTCGGGACGCGGCGCGGCGACCGCCGCTTCGACGAGCGCGAGCTGGAGCTGCTCGGCGCGATGGCGGACCTCGTCGCGGCGGCGATCAGCCGCCCGGGCGGCCCGGACGAGATCGAGGACGTCCGCGGTCAGCTGCGCGGGCTGCGGGCGGCGCTCGACGCGCGCGACCCCGACGAGTACCGGCGCATCGCCGCGACGGCCGCGATCGCGACCCGCCTGGGCAAGCGCCTGCTGCCGGCCGACCGCAGCCGGCTGGCCGAGCTGGAGCTCGCCGCCCGCCTGCACGACGTCGGGATGCTGCGCGTCCCCAGCGCCGCCGCGCGCGGCGCGACGCCGGGCGACGACCGGCGCCTCACCCGTCTGCATCCGGCCTGGGGCTGCGAGCTGCTGGCCGAGATCCCCGGGCTGCAGGGCGTCGCCGCGATCGTGCGCTTCCATCGCGAGCGCTGGGACGGCCGCGGCCATCCGCACGGCCTGTCCGGCTCGCGCATCCCGCCCGCCAGCCGGATCGTGGCGGTGGCCGAGGCGTGGGCGGAGCTGACGACCGCGCCGGGCGCCCCGCGGTCGCCCGAGCACGCGATCGAGGAGCTGCGCGCGCAGTCCGGCCGCCGGTTCGACCCGCGCGTGGTCGAGGTCGCGGCCACCGTCGTCGCCACGATGCCGCGCCAGGCGCCGTGGCCCGCGCCGCCCCCGGTCACGCGCTGATCCGCCGGCCCCGCGCGCTGCGCGCGACGGCGGGGAACCCTGCGCGCAAACGCAGGCACGTCGTCGTGCGCGCGTCTAGCGTCGCGCCATGGGTTCAACGGCAAGCAGGCACGCGCCGCGACCGGCCAGCGGGCTGTTCGCGGATCCGCGACCGATCGAGACGGTCGCCGACATGTTCGCCAACGTGTGGCAGGTCGGCTACGTGGCGACCGACCTCGACCGCGCGATGGCGGAGGCGGCGCAGACGCTCGGCCTCGAGCACTGCATCGAGGTGCCGACCGACACGGCCGAGTTCGTCGTCGACGGCGAGGTGCGCCCGTGGGAGACGCGGATCGCGATGGGGTCGCGGGGCGGCCTGATCGTGGAGATCATCGAGCCGGTCGGCGGCGAGGTCGGCTTCTACCGCGACTACCTCCCCCAGGACGGCTCGTACGGCCTGCGCCTCCACCACCTGGCCGCGTTCATGGAGCCGGGCGACGAGGCGTGGGCGGCGATGGAGGGCGTGCTCGCCGGCGCCGGGCTGAAGGTCGACTCGCTCGTGCTGATCCCCGGCCGCGTCCGGGCCGGGTACGTCGACACGTCGGCCCAGCTCGGGCACTGGATGGAGATCTGCCAGCTCCAGCCCGACGACATCGCGACGTTCACCGGGATCGTCCGCGACTCGTCCTGAGCGGCCGGCGCGCGCGCCTGCTCAGCAGGCGCGCTGCCCCGGCACCGAGCCGGTCCGCGGAACCCGCCGCTTGGCCGCGCACTGCTGCGCGAGCAGGGCGTCGAGCCGGCGGATCGCCGAGCGCACCGCCGGGTCGTCGCTCAGGGCCAGGTTCCGAAGCTCGAGCGGGTCGCGCGTGACGTTGTAGACCTCGACCTGGTCGATCGGCGCCTTCGTCTTCACGGCGACGTCCGCCGGCCGGGTCCCCGCGCGCGCGACGTTGCCCTGGACGTGGATCGTCACGTCCTCGCCGCCGCTCGGGTCGCTCCAGTACTGCTGCGAGTCGTAGTAGCGGGTGAACTTCCACTTCTCCCGCGCGCCGTCGGGCCCCGTCGGGAGGTTGGCGACGACGGTCTCCAGGTGGTTGGGCTGGACGATCGCCTCGTACTCGTGGCTCAGGAACGAGACCTGGTGCTGGCCGCGGCTGGGGTCGTCGTCGGTGAAGAAGTACACGGGGTCGTCGACGACCGCGGGATCGACGTCGCCGAGGATCAGCTTCGACAGGTCGCGCCCGACGAGCGGCTGGGTCTCGGGATGGGTCCTGACCAGCTTCGCGCGCAGCGCGTCCTCGTCGAGCCCGGCCAGCCCCAGCAGCGTCGGCAGCAGGTCGGCGTGGCTGGTGAGCGCGTCGACCTGACGGCGCCGGCGGAACAGCGTCGGGTTGTGCACGATGAACGGCACGTGCGTGGTCTCCTCGTAGGCCTGGTGCCACTTCTGGCACATGCCGCCGTGCGCGCCGAGCATGTCGCCGTGGTCGGAGGTGAAGATCACGATCGTGTCCTGCGCCATCTGCGGGTGCTCGTTGAGCGCGTCGAGCACCTTCTGGATCTCGCGGTTCACGTTCTCCTGTAGCTGGTAGTAGAACCGCCGGTACTCGAGGCTGTTGGCCGTCGGCTGCAGCATCCGCGGGTACGTGTCGACGTAGCTGCGCTGCGCCGTCGGCTTGCCGCTCAGGTCCTCCTCGCTCGTCGCGCGGTACATGTCGGCGTCGAACAGGTCGTCGGGGACCTCACTGCCCTCGAGCTGGCCGTCGAGGTTCCACTGCGGCTCGCGCCGGGTGAGCTCGCCCCAGAGCACGATGTCGTGCGGGTTGACGAACGAGCTCACCAGCAGCCACGGCTTCGCGCGCCGGCCGCGCTTGGCCAGCGCGTGGATCTGCTCGACGGTCTGGGCGGCGAACTTCTCGTCGCGGCCCGGGCCCGCCGTCGCCGACGAGCCGGAGTTGAGCGGGTTGTCGCCGTGCGGCTCGGGGCCGATCCAGCCGTCGAAGCCGAACCCGTCGAGCCGGTTGGCGTCGAGGTACATCTGCTCCTTGGCGGGATCGCGCCGGCCCTGATCGTCGAACGTGAGCACCTGCTCGTAGGTGCCGGGCACGTGCAGGTCGGCGAGCGAGACGTGCCACTTGCCCTTGTAGTAGGTGTCGTAGCCGCCCGCGCGGAAGTAGTCGCCGAGGGTGGGCAGCGCGTTGGGGTCGGCCCAGAAGATGTCGTTCTCGACGGCGCTCTTGGCGATGCCGTCGGTCTGGGACACGCCGTGCAGCGACGGGTACTGGCCGGTGAGCAGCGACGTGCGGCTGGGGGCGCACGCCGAGGTCATGATGTAGTGGTTGGTGAGCTCGACGCCGTTGTCGCGCAGGCTCTCCTCGGCCGTGTACCGGCGGGCGCGGTAGTCGCGCAGCGCCGGCGACTCGTAGACCGGCGGGAACCGGTACTCGTCGGCCATGATGAGGAGGATGTTGGGGCGGCGCCGCCCGCCCTTCGCCGCGGCCGCCTGCGCGGTGGGCGCGGCGTCGGCGGCCGCCGCGGGCGCCAGGCCGGCCGCGGCGGCGGCTGCGCCCGCGCCCTGCAGGAAGCGCCGGCGGGAGAGCCCTTCCCCGGCGGGGTCGGCGGCGGCGCCCTCCGTGACGTCGTCCGATCCGTTCCCGCGCATGCCGTTCCCCTTTCGTGGTCTGACGGGCGCCGACCCCCGACGACCCCAATGAAACACGGCAGTCTCGCATAGGCGGAGACGGGGAGGTGGCGGTCGGCGCGGGCGATCGGGCAACATGGCGGCGTGCCGATCCGCCTACTCATCGCCGTCCTCGCCGCCGCCGTCGTGACCGCATTCGGCGCGACCGCCGCCGCGGGGGCCGCGCGCCCCACCCCCCAGCTCGTCCCCGACTCCACCCTCCCGGGCGAGGCCGCGTTCCTCGGTCCCGTGCACCGGGTGCCCGCCAACGGGATCGAGATCGGCTACCGCCAGTTCGGCAGCGGCCCGGACCTGCTGATGATCACCGGCGACACGGCGCCGATGAGCCTGTGGCTGCCGTACATGCTGCAGCCCCTGGCCGAGCGCTTCCGCGTGACGATCTTCGACAACCGCGGCGTCGGCTACTCGACCGACGACCCGTCGGTGCGCCTCAGCGTGCCGCTGATGGCGCGCGACACGGCGGCGCTCATCCGCGCGCTCGGCCTGCGCCGCCCGACCGTCGTCGGCTGGTCGATGGGCGGCGAGATCGCGCTCACGATGGGCGCGCTGCGGATCGGGCGCATCGGGCGGATCGTGACCTCCGGCGGCGACGCCGGCAGCCGCCACACGATCCCGCCGCCGCCCGGCCTCATCAAGGAGCTGGCCGACCCCGACAACGTGCAGGCGGCGCTGGAGATCATGTTCCCCAAGACGCCCGCCGGCGAGGCCGCGCAGGCGCAGTTCGTTCAGTCCTACCTGGCGACTCCGCAGGAGACCGTGTCCCAGCAGACGCTGGACCGCCAGGCCGCCGCCGAGAACGCGTTCCTGCGCACGAACGTCGTGTGGAAGCGGCTGGGCCGCATCCGCGTGCCGACGCTCATCACCAACGGCGCGCTCGACCCGGCCGTGCCGGCCGCCAACGCGCGCCGGCTCGCGCGGCGCATCCCGGGCGCCCGCCTCTCGATCTTCGAGGGCGCCGCGCACGGGATGATGTTCCAGGACGCCGAGCGGTTCGCGGCCGAGGTGGCGCGCTTCGCCGGTCGGTGAGATGGGCGGTACAGGGCTCGAACCTGTGACCTCCTGCTTGTAAGGCAGGCGCTCTGGCCAGCTGAGCTAACCGCCCGCGCTGGCGACAGGCTAGCCGCGGCCGGGAGCGCGCGTGCGCGGCCTATGCTGCGGCGCATGGACGCGCGGATCGCGGTGAAGGCGCTCGTGCTGCAGGTCGTCGCGGTGGCGCTGCTCGCGGTCGTGCTCGCGCTCGCGCTCCCCAAGAGCTTCTTCGAGGAGTGGGGCTGGCTGTCGGGGCCGGTCGGCTGGCTGGCCTGCGCGGCGCTCACCGCGCGCGTGCTGTCGCTGCCCCTGGTGGGCGCGCTGACGGGCGCGGTGCTCGCCGGCCTGCCGAGCGTGATCGCCGTCGTGGCGGGAGTGCACTGGCTCGGCGCCCTGATCGCAGCCGTCCTGTTCGGGCTGTGGTGCGGCCGCCTGGCGGTCGACCGCGACCTGGACGCCGAGCTGGTGTGAGCGCGCCTCAGCCGATCTGCACGTAGCGCCCGTTGCGGATCTGCTGCACGACCGGCTCGTGGAGCGGCTCGCGGTCGGGGTCGAACGAGAAGCGGCCGAGGATCGTGTCGACGTCGCGCAGGGACGCGAGCGCGTCGCGGACCGCGCGCGGGTCGGCCGAGTTCGCGCGCTTCAGCGCCTCGGCCAGCAGCTTCACGCCCGTGTAGGACTGGGCGGCGAACTGGTCGGGGTCGCGGGAGAAGTGGGCCCGGTAGGCGGCGACGAACTCGGCGTTGCCCGGGGTCGTCGCGGTGTCGATCCAGGCCGCGCCGGAGATCGCGCCCTCGGCGGCGCGGCCGGCCTGCTCGATGAGCCCGGGCGCGTTGAACGCGTTGCCGCCGATGAACGGCACCTTGCGCAGCCGCGGCATGCGCCGGGCGGCCTTCATCACCTTCACGGCGTCGGGCGCGAGCGCCGAGACGAACAGCGCGTCGGGCCGCTTGCGGGCGACGGCGCGCAGCGCGCGGACGTAGCCGCGGGCGGAGTCCGACGCGAACGAGCGGTCGGCGACGAGCTTCACGCCGCGCCGCTCGCGCAGCGCCTGGCGGAACACGTCGCGGCCCGTGCGCGAGTAGGCGTCGGGCGTGGCCCAGACGATCGCGGCGCGCCGGTAGCGCAGCAGGCGGTGGCTGACCGCGACGGTGTGGGGCTGCACGACGCGCTCGGGCAGCGAGTCGCGGAAGACGAAGTCGCCGATCTCGAGGATCCCGTCGCCGGTGTTCGACACGGCCATGACCGGGACGCGGCGCTCCTGGGCGACGCGGTCGGCGACGAGCGCCGAGTTCGACAGCGTGGGGCCGAGCAGCGCGACGGCGCCCGAGTCGATGAGCTCGCCGAACAGCGTCGCGGCGCGCTGGGCGTCGGAGCCGTCGTCGCGGATCTCGAGCGCCAGCTTCGTCGCGCCGAGCATGCCGGAGGCGTTGACCTCGTCGACGGCGAGCTGGGCGCCGCTGGGCTGCTGCGTGGCGTAGTCGGCGCCGGCGCCGGTGATCGAGAACACGGCGCCCAGCCGCACGTCCCCCTCGGGGAGCTGCGCGCCGGCCGTGGCGGGAAGGAGGAGGAGCGTCGCGATCGTCGCGACGAGGGTGAGAAGGCGAGACATGGCCGCGGCAGGCTACCGTCCCGCTCGCATGGATCTGGGTCTCACTGGACGCGTGGCGCTGGTCACCGGCGCGTCGAAGGGGATCGGCCGCGCGATCGCCGCCGAGCTCGCCGCCGAGGGTGCGCGGGTCGCGGTCGCCTCCCGCTCGCGCGAGCGCATCGACGAGGCCGCCGAGGCGATCGGGGCGACCGGGTTCGTGTTCGACAGCCGCGACGACGCCGCCGCGCCCGGGCTGGTCGAGGCCGTCGCCGCCGCCCTCGGCGGACCGGTCGAGATCCTCGTCACCAACACCGGGGGCCCGCCGAGCAACCCCGACCCGCTCGCGTTCCCGCGCGAGGAGTGGGAGGCGGCCTACCGCGAGCTCGTGCTCGGGCCGATCGCGCTCATCGAGGCGGCGGTCCCGGCGATGCGCGAGCGCGGCTGGGGCCGCGTGCTGAACGTCAGCTCCAGCGCGGTGCGCGAGCCGATCGGCAACCTGATGCTGTCGAACGCCAGCCGCTCGGCGGCGCTGGCGGCGTTCAAGACGCTGGCGCGCGCGCTGGCCCGCGACGGGATCACGTTCAACACGCTGCTGACGGGGCGGATCGCCACCGAGCGCATCGAGAAGCTGTACGGCTCGCTCGAGGAGGCGCAGGCGATCGCCGCCGAGGAGATCCCGGCCGGGCGCCTGGGGACCGTCGAGGAGATGTCGGCCGCGGCCGCGTTCCTGTGCTCCGAGCGCGCCTCGTTCATCACGGGCGAGGCGCTGCGCGTCGACGGCGGCATGACCCGCTCAATCTGAGCCGGCGACAGTACCCCCAGGGGGAATCGAACCCCCGCTACGGGCGTGAAAGGCCCGCGTGCTAACCGCTACACCATGGGGGCGGGCACCGATCGAGTGTAGGCACGACCCGAGCCGGCACGGGAGCCGGTGCGTGGCCGCGCCCCACAGTGCAACCATGTTCATCTCGCCGCCGTAGCTCAGTCAGGTCAGAGCAATCGCCTTTTAAGCGAATGCGCGCAGGTTCGAATCCTGCCGGCGGCATTCCTTCTTCCTCTCGCGTTGCTCGCGCCGGCTCAGGATCGCGAGGCGAAGTCGACGAGGATGCGGGTCAGCTCGTCGGGCATCGAGTAGAACGGCGAGTGGTCGGTGTGGAGCTCGGCGGTCTCCACGCAGGGCGCCTCGCGGACCATCCGCTTCTGCAGCTCGAGCGGGATCGCCTTGTCCTTCGTGCAGAACACGTAGCGCCGCGGGATGCCGTGGTCGTCGTCGATGCGCACCGGCTCGACGAACGGCGCGGCGGCCTGGGGCGCGAGCTTGGCGGCGGCCTCGTCGGCGACGTCGGGCGGACACTCGCCGTAGAGGACCTCGCGCCCGGCCTCGGCGGGCAGCGTCGCGACCGGCGGGTCGCCCTCGACGACCATGTTGCGCTGCACGCCGTCGGCGGCGCCCTCGGGCAGGCTCGCCAGCGACTTGAGGCTCTCGCCGTCCTCGGGCAGGAACGCCGACACGTACACGAGCTGCGCGATGCGATCCGCGCACTGCGCGGTCGCCTGCGTGGTCACCATGCCGCCCATGCTGTGGGCGACCAGGACGGCCGGCTCCTCGTCGCCGCGCAGCACCTCGCACGTGCTGTCGACGTACGCCTGCAGGGTCACGTCCTCGACCGGCGTCGTGTCCGCGCCCGCGCCGGGCAGGTCGGGGTTGTCCACCGTGTGCCCCGCCCGACGCAGCCGATCCGCGATCGGCTCCCAGCAGTACGCGCCTTCGAACGCGCCATGAACGATGACGAACCTGGCCATCAGCAACCTCGCCGTCCGTGGTGTGCCGCCCCCGGTGGCGCGAGCCGGGCCGCGAGGCCCGCTGCGTGTCGTCGCGTCAGGGGGCGCCGACAGCGGCCGACCCTAGCACACCATTTTCTGGGAAGACGCGAGGCGCGCTACGAGGTGCGGCGCTCGAGGTCGGCGACCTCGTCGGCCTTGCGCTCGGCCCGCTCCTGGTCGCGAGCGAGCTCGTCCTTCGCCTCGCCCTTGCGCTCCTCGTCGCGGCCCTGGCGGCGCAGCGACGCGTCGTCGGCCAGGTCGCCGGCGGCCTTCTTGAAGCGGCCGCTGATCTTGTCGATGATGCTCATGGCCGCCCGCTACCCGCGGGGCGCGGTCCTACCCCACCGACCGAGCGCTACCGCGCCGGGCCGACGAGGACCCAGCCGTTGCCGTCGGGGTCGGCGAAGCTCGCCCACTGACCCCACGGGTCGTCGTGCACCTCGTCCTCGGCGAACTCGACGCCCCGCGCCCGCAGCTCCTGGAAGGCGGCGTGCGCGTCGTCGGTCCCGAGCACGAGCCCGTGCAGCGACCCCGGCTTCATCGCCTCGATCCACGGCACGAGCGAGATCGACGCGCCGCCCGCGGGCGGGACGAGCTCGACCCAGCGGCGGCCCTCCCCGAGCTCCGCGTCCTCGCGCTCGGCGAAGCCGAGCACCTCGGTGTAGAAGCGGCGGGCGCGCTCCTGGTCGGCGACCGGCACCGACACGATGTCGACGCTGAAGTTCACCGTCCGGCACGGTACCGCGCACGGCGCCGGCTGTCAGCCCGGTACGCTCGCCTCCCGCATGTCGACGTCCGCCCCCTCGCTGCGACGCGCCTGGGCGCGCCCGCGGCACGCCATGCCGGCCGGCGGGCTCGGGACGATCGCGCTCGCGTCGCTCGGGCTCGCGCTGCTGTCGTTGCTGCTGCCGAGCACGCCCACGTACGACCCGTACGCGTGGCTGATCTGGGGCCGCGAGATCCTGCATCTCGACCTCGACACCGAGTTCGGGCCGTCGTGGAAGCCGCTGCCGGTCCTGTTCACCACGGTGTTCTCGCTCGTGCCCTCGGCGGCCCCGGACCTGTGGGTGGCGGTCGCGCGCGCGGGCGCGATCGCGTCGCTGCTGCTGTGCGTGCGGATCGTCTGGCGCCTGGGCGGCGGGCTCGCCGGCGGACTGGTCGCGGCCGCCTGCCTGGCCGTGTCGACCGGCTACCTGCGCTTCGCCGTCATCGGCGACTCCGAGGGCCTGCTCGTCGCGCTGCTGCTGGCCGCCGTCGACCAGCACCTCTCCGGCCGCCGCCGCGCCGCGCTGTGGCTGGCGTTCGGCGCCTGCCTGCTGCGCCCCGAGGCGTGGCCGTTCGCCGGCGTCTACGCGATCTGGCTGTGGCGCGCCGAGCCGGCGCTGCGGCGCACGACGATCGGCATGGTGGTCGGCGGCATCGTGCTGTGGTTCGGCCCCGAGCTGTGGGGGTCTGGCGACGCGCTGCGCGCCGGCAAGCGCGCCCAGGACCCCAACCCCAACGCGATCGCGTTCGCCGACTTCCCGGCCTGGGAGGCGATCAAGCGGACGGTCTCGATGACGCCCTGGCCGGCGAAGCTCGGCTTCCTCGTCGTGGTCGCCGGCTGGATCAGCGGCCGCTGGCGCGACCGCCGCGTCGGGCTGATCGCGCTCGCCGCGCTGCTGTGGACGCTCGAGGTCGCGATCATGACCGAGCGCGGGTTCTCCGGGAACGCGCGCTACATGATCGCCCCGGTCGCGCTGGCCTGCCTGGCCGGCGGCCTCGGCTGGGCGAAGGCGTTCGCGCTCGCCGGCCGGCTCCTGGCGCCGCGCGCCGGCCGCGCCGCCGCGGCGGCCGCCACGGTCGTCGCGCTCGTGGTCGCCGCCGCCCTGCTCCTCGCCCCGGCCGACCGCCTGCCCGGCGACTGGCGCTCGGCCCGCGACGAGGCGCACCTGATGGAGGCGCTGGACCGCGCGATCGCCGCCGCCGGCGGCCCCGCGCGCGTGCGCGCGTGCGGGTCGATCACCACCGGCCCGTTCCAGGTGACGCCGCTGGCGTGGAAGCTCGACGTCCACATCCGCCGCATCGACCTCGTGCCGACGGTGCCCGGGACGGTCTTCCGGTCGGGCCCGATGCCACGCTCGATCCCGGGTGCGCCGCCGATCACCGTCGGCGACCCGCGCTGGCGGCCGGCGGCCCACGTCGACCCGTGGGAGGTCCTGCAAACGTGCCGCGCGTAGCGCACTAACCTTCAGTCGGTGGCAACCCTGGCCTTGCCCCGTCCGGGCGCGTTTCGGGCACGGTCGGTCGTGGGCACGCGCCTGCTCGAGGCCGTCGGCGTCCTGGCCCTGATCGGGATCTCGCTGCTGCTCCGCAGCGACCAGCTCGGCACCCACTTCTGGATCGACGAGGGCCTCTCGGTCGGGATCGCCGACCGCCCGCTGCTCGACATCCCCGGGGTGCTCGTCCAGGACGGGTCGCCGCCGCTGTACTACATGCTGCTGCACGTGTGGATGGGCATCGCGGGCGACGGCGAGGTCGCCACGCATTGGCTGTCGCTGATCTTCGCGGTCCTCTGCATCCCCGCCGGCCTGTGGGTCGGCGCGTCGCTGTTCGACCGGCGCACCGGCTGGACGCTCGCCGTCCTCGCCGCCCTGTGCCCGTTCCTGACGACGTACGCGCAGGAGACGCGCATGTACTCGCTGGTCGCGTTCCTCGGGCTCCTGGCGACCGGCTTCTTCGTGCACGCCTACGTGCGCGGCCACCGGGGCTACCGCATCCCGTTCGGCGTGACGCTCGCGCTGCTGCTCTACACCCACAACTGGGCGCTGTTCCTCGGGGCCGCGTACGCGATCGGCGTCGCGATCGTGTGGGCCGCCGCGCCCAGGGGCGGCGACGAGCGGCGCCGGCTCCTGCGCGACGCCCTGCTCGGCTTCGGCGTCGCGGCCGTGCTCTACCTGCCGTGGGTGCCGACGCTCGTCTCCCAGACCCTCCACACCGGCGCGCCCTGGTCCAACGCCCCGAGCTTCCACGCGCTGATCCACGCGCCCGACCAGGTGTTCGGCGGCTTCGACGGCACCGTCGCGCTCCTGCTGGCCGCGGGCGCCGGCGTCGTCGCCGTCGCGCGCAGCGGCCACTTCGAGCGCCGCGTGCTGGTCCCGGTCCTGCTCGTCCTCGCGGTCGCGCCGATCCTGATCCCGTGGCTGACCTCGCAGATCTCGCCGGCGTGGGCGGTCCGCTACCTCGCCGCCGCGGTCGGCCCGCTGCTGCTGCTGGCCGCGGTCGGCCTGCGCCGGGCCGGCGGCATCGGCATCGCCGGCCTGGCGCTGATCGTCCTCATGTGGGCGTCGTTCGGCGCGCCGTCGGCCAAGTCCAACGTCTACCTGCTCGGCGAGGAGCTCGGCCCCGACCTGCGCCGCGGCGACCTCGTCGTCTCCACGCAGCCGGAGCTGGTCCCCGTGCTCAGCCACTACCTGCCGCGCGACGACGACCTCACGTTCGCGACGCCGCTGGGCGTCACCGAGGACACGGGCGTGACCGACTGGCGCGACGGGATCGAGCGCTTCGACGCATCGAACGTCGGCGAGGAGCTGATCCCGCTGCTCGACCGCGTCCCGGAGGGCGGCCAGGTGCTGCTCGTCACGCCGATCATCACCAGCGAGGCCCGCTGGAGCGCCCCGTGGACCCGCCGCGTCTACGACCGCACGCTCGAGTACGAGGGCGTGCTGCGCGGCGATCCGCGCTTCGAGCTGGTCGCTACCCTCCCCGACCAGGCTCGGAGCCTGCCCCCGAACCCCGTGCAGGGGCTGCTGTTCCGCAAGGCGGGGTAGCCCTCCATCGCTTCTCGATGTCCGCGACTCCCCACAGCCCAGTGCAGATCACCCCTGAGCGTCCCGTGGTCGTGCTCGGCGGCGGACCCGCCGGGCTGACCGCCGGCTACCTCCTCGCCAAGGCCGGCAAGCCCGTCGTCGTGCTGGAGGCCGAGGACCAGGTCGGCGGCATCGCCAAGACCGTCGTCGACGAGGAGGGCTACCGCTTCGACCTCGGCGGCCACCGCTTCTTCACCAAGGTCAAGGAGGTCGACGACCTCTGGCACGAGGTGATGGGCGAGGAGTTCCTGCGCCGCCCGCGCCAGTCGCGGATCTACTGGAACGGCAAGTTCCTCGAGTACCCGCTCGAGGGCATGGACGTCATCCGCAAGCTCGGCCCGGTCGAGCTCACGCGCGCCGGCGCGTCGTACCTGCGCGCGCAGATGAAGCGCAAGGGGAACGAGGACTCGCTGGAGGAGTGGGTCTCCAACCGCTTCGGCTGGCGCCTGTACGAGCTGTTCTTCAAGACCTACACCGAGAAGGTGTGGGGCGTGCCCTGCAGCGAGCTGCGCGCCGAATGGGCGGCCCAGCGCATCAAGGGCCTGTCGTTCTTCAGTGCCGCCAAGGCCGCGTTCCTCGGCAACAAGGGCAACAAGATCAAGTCGCTGATCAGCGAGTTCAACTACCCGCGCTTCGGGCCCGGGCAGATGTGGGACTTCATGACGCAGCGCATCCGCGAGCACGGCGGCCAGGTGCTGCTCGAGTCGCCCGTCACCTCGCTGAAGGTCGAGGGCGACGAGGTCAAGGAGGTCGTCGCCGGCGGCGTCACGTACACGCCGAGCGCGGTGATCTCCTCGCTGGCGCTGCGCGACACGGTCAAGCTCGCGCGGCCCGAGCACACCGAGGCCGTCGACACCGCCGCCGCCAGCCTGCGCTACCGCGACTTCATGACGATCGCCCTCGTCGTCGAGGGCGAGGACCTGTTCCCCGACAACTGGATCTACATCCACGACCCGGGCGTCCGCGTCGGGCGCATCCAGAACTTCCGCTCGTGGTCGCCGTGGATGGTGCCCGACCCGACCACCGCCTCGGTCGGCCTCGAGTACTTCTGCTTCGCCGGCGACGACCTGTGGACCAGCGACGACGACGCGCTCGTCGAGATGGCCAAGCGCGAGCTCGGGCAGCTCGGCCTCGGCGACCCCGCCAAGGTGCGCCGCGGGACCGTCGTGCGCGTGCCGATGGCCTACCCGATGTACGACCGCGACTACGCCGCCCACGTCGAGACGATCAAGGGCTGGCTGAGCGGGATCGGCAACCTCCAACAGGTCGGCCGCAACGGCCTGCACCGCTACAACAACAGCGACCACTCGATGCTGACGGCGATGCGGGCGGTCGACAACCTGCTGCTCGGCACCGAGCACGACCTGTGGGCGGTGAACGCGGAGTCGGTCTACCACGAGGAGGACCACCAGGCCGACCCCAACCCGTACCCGTACCGCAACGACCACGTGACGCCGGCGCCCGAGCCGGCGGTATCCGAAAGCTGAAGGTGGTCGCGGGTTTCGCCCCCTGGGCGAACACCCGCAATGGAACCTCGCCCCCTGGGCGAGCGTTCCACTCAATGCTTGAAGTGCCGGCGCCCCGTGAACACCATCGCGATGCCGGCGTCGTTCGCCGCGGTCACGACCTCGTCGTCGCGCTTGGAGCCGCCCGGCTGGATGATCGCGGTGACCCCCGCCTCGACGGCGGCCTGCGGGCCGTCGGCGAACGGGAAGAACGCGTCTGACGCCAGCGCGCTGCCCGCGACCGGCGACTGCGCCTTCTCGATCGCCAGGCGGACGGAGTCGACGCGGCTCATCTGCCCCGCGCCGATGCCGATCGTGGCCAGGTCGCGCGCGAGCACGATCGCGTTGGACTTCACGTGCTTGGCCACCCGCCAGGCGAACAGCAGGTCCTCCCACTGCGCCTCGTCGGGGTGGCGCTCGGTGACGACCTCCATCGTCTCGCGCTCGTCGACGTCGGCGTCGCGGTCCTGGACGAGCAGCCCGCCCTCGACCTGGCGCAGGTCGAGCTGCAGCCCGCCGATGCGCCGGCGCTCGCGGTCGTCGAGGATGCGGGTGTTCGGCTTGCGCTCCAGGATCCCGAGCGCGTCCTCGTCGTAGCCGGGCGCGATCAGGACCTCGATGAACTGCTCCGACAGCGCCTCGGCCAGCTCCGCGTCGACGCGCCGGTTCAGCGCGATGATGCCGCCGAACGCGCTGACCGGGTCGCAGGCGAACGCCCGCCGGTAGGCCTCCAGCGGCGTCGCCGCGACCGCCACCCCGCACGGGTTGTTGTGCTTGACGATCACGCACCCCGGGATCTCGAAGTCGCGCAGCACCGCGCGCGCCGCGTCGAGGTCGAGGAGGTTGTTGAACGACATCTCCCGGCCGTGGAGCTGGGCGACCTGCGACATCAGGTGGCGGCGCGCGCCGATCTGCGTGTAGAAGGCCGCCCGCTGGTGCGGGTTCTCGCCGTAGGGCAGGTCGGTGACGCGCTGGAACGCGCGCAGGAACAGCGGCGGGAAGTCCTCGCGCTGCTCGGAGAACCAGCGCGCGATCGCGGTGTCGTAGCGGGCGGTGAGCGCGAACGCCTCGCCGGCCAGCGCCCGGCGCGTGTCCAGCGACAGGCGGCAGTCCGAGAGCTGCAGCTCGGCCAGGACCGCGTCGTAGGACTCGGGGCGGACCACGACCGCGGTGAACGCGTGGTTCTTGGCGGCGGCGCGGACCATCGTCGGCCCGCCGATGTCGATGTTCTCGATGACCTCCTCGTCGGCGACGCCGCGGCGGGCGGCGGTCCGCTCGAAGGGGTACAGGTTCACGCACACGAGGTCGATCCACTCGATCCCGTGCTCGCGCGCGGAGGCCACGTGCCCCTCGTCGTCGCGGACGGCCAGGATGCCGCCGTGGAGCTTGGGGTGCAGCGTCTTCAGCCGCCCGTCCATCATCTCCGGGAAGCCGGTGAGGTCCTCCACGGGCCGCACCGTCAGCCCGGCGTCGCGCAGCGCCCCCGCGGTGCCGCCGGTCGACACGAGCTCGACGCCCAGCGCCGCGAGGCCCTGGGCGAACTCGACGATGCCGCGCTTGTCGGACACCGACAGCAGCGCGCGGCGAACCTGCACGTCGCCGGGGGCGGTGAGCGGGAGGGGGTCGGCCATGCCGCCAGCCTATCCGGGCGGGCGCGCGCGCAGCCCCTCGATGAGGAGCTCGACGCCGTGCTCGTACAGGCGGCGGGTCCCAGCCATCGGCTGCGATCCGACGACGCCGGCCGCGCGACCGCGCGGGTCGTCAGCGGCGCGTGTTCGCCACGACCACCGCGATCTGGGTGCCCGTCTCGGTGGTGGTCTGCGTCCCGGGCCGCAGCGACTGCGAGACGATCCGCGGGCGGCTCGTCCGGCCCCGCACCCGCTTGGTCTTGATCGCGCCCAGCGTGCAGCCGGCCTTCTTCAGGGCGCGCCGCGCCTTGGAGACGCTCATCCCGATCACCCGCGGCACCTTGCAGCCGAGCGCCGTCGGCGTCTCCGTCGCGCCGCTGACCAGCGCCTGCATCATGATCGCGCTGCCGGTGGCGTACGGCGTGACGGTCCACGTCGGCACCGCGCCCGATCCGGCGGCCGGCGTGAGCGTCGCGACGCCGCCCTGGGGCACCGTCGCGTAGGCGAGCGGCGCCGCCGCGCTGCCGTTGACCGTGTAGCCGATCACGTCGCCGTCCTGGATCGGCTGCGAGGTGTTGAACGTGGCGTACCCCGCGGCCGTGACCTGGAACTGCTGGCTGTTGTCGACCGTGTAGGCGCCCGGCGTCCCGGACACCGGCGTGAGGACGGTGAACTCGGCGACGCCCGGCCCGTTGAACACGGCCTGCCAGCGGGTGATCGTGCCGCTGATGTTGGTGTTCGCCACGACCTGGCCGCCGATGCCGGTGTTGACCGCGATGCACTGGCCGGTGCAGCTCACCGAGCCGGCGGACGTGAGGCCGTCGGGGTTCGTGCCGATCAGGACCCCGCCCACCGGCTCGCCCTGGGCGAGGGCGGCGGCGGGCGCGGACAGGGCGAGCACGAGGCCGGTGACGGCGATCGAGGCGAGGCGGCGGGGCATGGGATCCTTCCGATGGTGGCGCGGCGGGGCTGCAGGGTAGGTCGAACGACCTCCACTGGTCAAGCCCCGCGGTTGCCGTCGCGGGCTCGCGGGCATCCTTGGGCCATGGAGCACGACGACGACACCGCGGTGCGCCGCGCCGAGCGCGACATGGAGCACGACATCCGGGACCTCGAGCGCCATCGCGAGGAGCTCGACGAGGACATCGAGGAGTCCAAGCGCGAGCTCGACGAGATGCGCCAGGCCACGGGGGACCTGGCCGACCACGACGACGGTTAGCGCAGGACCCGTCGCGGGTTCGCCGGGTCGCGGCGCAGCGCCCCGCGGGCGACGAGGCGCACCGCCTCGGGCAGCAGCCGGTGCTCGAGCGGGCGCAGCGCGGCCAGCACCTGGTCGCGGTCGGTGGCGTCGGGCAGCTCGACCGCCGCCTGCAGCACGATCGGCCCGGTGTCGACGCCCTCGTCGACGAGGTGGACGGTGACGCCGAAGACCTTCACCCCGTACGCGAGCGCCTGGCCGATCGCGTCCAGGCCGGGGAACGCGGGCAGCAGCGCCGGGTGGACGTTGAGGACGCGGTCGGGGAAGCGGGCCAGGAACGCCGGGCCGACGAGCTGCATGTAGCCGGCGAGCACGACGAGCTCGACGCCGGCCTCCGCCAGCCAGTCGGCGATCGCCGCGTCGCGCGCCGCGCGGTCGGGGTACGCGTCGGCCGGGAACGCGCGGTCCGGCACGCCCGCGGCCCGCGCCCGCTCCAGCGCCTGCGCCTGGGGCTTGTCGGACGCGACCGCGACGATCGTCGCCTCGCGGCCGTGGACGGTGTCCAGCAGCGCCTGCAGGTTCGTGCCGGTGCCCGAGGCGAGGACGCCGACCCGCAGCACTAGGCCGCCACCCCGTCGAGGCGCTCGCTCCCGCCGCCGTTCACGCGGAGCGTCGGATAGGCGCCGCCGGTGGAGCGCAGCCGCCCGCCCGCGATCAGCGCGTCGACGCGCTCCAGCACCTCGTCGGCGCGCAGGTGCGCGAACGCGCCGTAGCCGGGCAGCCCGTCGTAGGCGTGCTTCTGGATGGCCTTCGAGCGCCCGCCGCGCAGGATCTCGACCGTGCGCGTGCGCCCGACCGACGGCTCGGCGGCGGTGACGACCTGCACGATCGCGGCGTCGAGGTCGCCGCCGACCGGCCCGGCGCCGCCCCCGCGCCGGCGGCCGCCCGCCGCGGCGCGCACCGCCTGCGGCACCGCCTCGTCCGGCGCGCAGCGGTCGCAGCACGGCACGCCGGGGTCGACGTGCGGCGCGGCCGGGTCGCCGAAGTGGCGCAGGATCGCCTGGCGGCGGCAGCGGTTGCCCTCGACGAACTCCCAGATCGACCGGTACTGGCGCCAGCGCGCCCGCTCGGCCTCCCCGACGCTGGCCTTGCACGCCGCCCGCGCGCGGCCGTCGTAGCGGCCGAGCACGCGGCCCTTCAGGCGGTCGGGCGTCGACGGCGCCGGGCGGATGACCTCGGCCCGCGCGAGGTGCCCGACGATCGCGCGCACCTGCTCCTCCTCGCAGCCCTGGGCGGTGAGCTCGTCGACGCCGAGGTCGTAGCGGCCGTCGGTCGCGCGCATGCGCAGCCGCTCGGCCACGCGCATCAGCAGCGCGTCGTCGACCTGGGCGCGCTGGATGAAGAACACGTGCAGGCCCTTGTCGCGGCTCTCGGCGAACAGCAGCGCCCGCGCCGGCCTCCCGTCGCGCCCGGCGCGGCCGGCCTCCTGGTAGTAGGCCTCCAGCGAGCCGGGCACCGACGCGTGGCACACGGTGCGCACGTCGGCCTTGTCGACGCCCATCCCGAACGCGTTCGTCGCCACGACCACGTCGACCTCGCCGGCCATGAAGCGGCGCTGCGCGGTCGCGCGCGCCTCGCGCCCCATCCCCGCGTGGTAGGCGAGCACCTCGGCGTCGAGCTCGCGCCCCAGCTTGTCGGCGAGCGTCTCGGTCGCCGACCGCGTGCCCGCGTAGACGATCGCCGGGCGCGCGGCCGGGTCGGCGAGCGCGGCCGCGATGCGCCGGTCCTTGTCGGCCGTCGTGCGGCACGGGACGACGGCGAACGTGAGGTTGGGCCGGTCGAACCCGGTCGACACCTGCACCGGGTCGCGCAGCCGCAGCCGCGCGGCGATGTCGCGCGCGACCTGCGGGGTCGCGGTCGCCGTCGAGGCGACGATCGCCTTCGCGCCCAGCCACTGGGCGGCGTCGGCCAGGCGGAAGTAGTCGGGCCGGAAGTCGTGGCCCCACTGCGACACGCAGTGCGCCTCGTCGACGACGAACAGCCCGACGTCGACGCCGTGGATGCCGTCGAGGAACGCGCGCGAGGAGAACCGCTCGGGCGCCACGTACAGCAGCCGGAGCTGGCCCAGCCGCGCCTGCTCCAGCGCGATGCGGTTGGCGTCGGCGCCCGCCTGCGCGTTGATGAGCGCCACCTCGGACGAGACCCGCGCGAGCGCCTCCACCTGGTCCTGCATCAGCGAGACGAGCGGCGACACGACGATCGTCAGGTCGCGGCGCATCAGCGCCGGAAGCTGGTAGCAGAGCGACTTGCCCGCGCCGGTCGGCATGACGACGAGCACGTCGCGGTCCTCGAGCGCCGCCCGCACCGCCTCCTCCTGGCCGGGCCGGAAGGCGCTGAAGCCGAAGTGCTCCTGGAGGGCGGCGCGCGGATCCATCGGGGCCGAACCGTAGCGCCGGGACCGGCCGGCCCCCCGCGGGTACTGTTGGCCGCGTGCTGACCGACCTGCGGATCCGCAACTTCAAGGGCTGGCGGGACACGGGGCCGGTCCGCCTGGCCCCGCTCACGGTCCTGTTCGGCAGCAACAGCTCGGGCAAGTCGAGCCTGCACCAGCTCCTCCTGCTCCTGCGCCAGACCGTGGAGTCGCCGGACCGCCGCCGCGTCCTGCACTTCGGCGACGCGGGCACGGCGGTCGACCTCGGCTCGTTCGCCGACCTGATCTTCCGCCACGACACGAGCCTGCCGCTGCGCTTCGAGCTCGGGTGGCGGCCGCCGGAGCCCGTCACGGTCGCCGACGCCCGCCACGGCGTCGCCCACCGGGGCGACGCGCTGCGCTTCGAGGCCGAGATCCGCGCCGGCGCAGGCACCGCCGGCCCGCACGTGGAGCGCCTCGGATACCGCCTGCTCGACGACGGGCGCCCGCGGCTGGCGCTCGGGCTTGAGCGCGCCGACGGCGGCTACCGGCTGACCGCCGAGGGCTTCGCGCCGGTCCCGGCCCCGGGCGACGCGCCGCCGCTGTCGGCGCCGGCGCACTTCCACGCGTTCCCCGACGACGTCGGCCTGCGCTTCCAGAACCTGGAGGGCGCCGCCGACCTCACGTACGCGCTGGAGCGCCGGCTGCGGTCGATCACCTACCTGGGGCCGCTGCGCGAGCGCCCCGAGCGCCTGTACCGGTGGTCGGGCGAGGAGCCCGAGAGCGTCGGCTGGCGCGGCGAGCTGAGCGTGGCCGCGCTGCTGGCCGGGGACGCGCGCCGGTTCGCCCGTGCCGACGGCGACCCGCCGCAGCCGCTGCAGGTCGTCGTCGCCGAGTGGCTGCGCCGCCTCGACGTCATCGAGGACTTCGAGGTCGCCCCGCTCGTCGCCGGCCACGACCGCTACCTCGTGCGGGTGCGGGCGCCCGGCCGGGCCGCGGACGTCCTCATGACCGACGTCGGCTTCGGCGTCTCCCAGGTGCTGCCGGTCGTGACGCAGGCGTTCTACGCCGACCCCGGCCAGACCGTGATCGTCGAGCAGCCCGAGATCCACCTCCACCCGGCCGTCCAGTCCCGCCTGGCCGACCTGCTGATCGACGCGGTGCGCATGCGCGAGGACGGCCGCCCGCGCGACGTCCAGTTCATCGTCGAGAGCCACTCCGAGCACCTGCTGCGGCGGCTGCTGCGGCGCATCGCCGAGGAGGAGATCGGCCCGCGCGACGTGGCCATGTACTTCGCCACGCCCACCCCCGACGGGTCCCGCCTGGAGCCGCTGGACGTCGACGAGCTCGGCATCGTGCGCAACTGGCCGCAGGACTTCTTCGGCGACCCGATCGAGGACGTCGCCGCGCAGGCGCAGCGCGCCACGCAGCGACGGCTGTCCGAGCGCGGATGAGGCGCCCGGTCATCGTCGACACGAACGTCGCGAAGGTCGCCAACGCGGCGCTCGAGCCCGACACGGAGTGGGACCCCGAGTGCGTGCACGCGTGCGTGGAGGCGATCGCGGACACGATGGCCGGCGGGCGGCTCGTGCTCGACGACCTCGGCCTGATCCTCGAGGAGTACGGGCGCCAGCTCGGGCACGCCGGCATGCCCGGGCTCGGCCATGCGTTCGCCAAGTGGGCGTTCGACCACCAGTACGACGCGCGGGTCTGCACGCGCGTGGCGATCACCCCGCACGAGGACTCCTTCCACGAGTTCCCCGACGATCCGGCGCTCGCCGAGTTCGACCACTCCGACCGCAAGTTCGTCGCGGCCGCGCTCGCGCACGAGCCTCCCCCGCCGCCGATCCTGCAGGCCGTCGACAGCAAGTGGTGGGGGCTGCGCCACGCGCTGGCGGCGGCCGGGGTCGTCGTGACGTTCGTCCACGAGCCGACGATCCGCGCGCTGCACGAGCGCAAGGTGCGCCCGTGAGCTTCGTCCCGTTCCCGCGCACGCCGCACCTCGCGTGGCTGGCCGACACGCCGCTGCGGGCCGACAAGCTGCTCAGCCCGCAGGAGGCCGACGCGCTCCTGACCCACGAGGTGTGGGTCGAGGAGAAGGTCGACGGCGCCAACGTCGGCTTCAGCGTCGCCGGCGACCGCGTGCTCGTCCAGCACCGCGGCGACTACATGGACGGCCCGTCGGTCAGCCGCTACCCGTTCCTGGCGTCGTGGATCGCCGAGCGCCAGGACGCGCTCGTCGCGGCGCTCGGGGAGCGGCTCGTGCTGTTCGGCGAGTGGTGCAGCGTCGTGCACGCGATCCGCTACGACGCGCTGCCCGACTGGTTCCTGGCGTTCGACGTGTTCGACCGCGAGGCCGGCCGCTACTGGGATCGCGAGCGCTGCGCGGCGCTGTGCCGCGACCTGGGGCTCGCGCAGGTGCCGACGGTCGCCCGCGGCCGCTTCACGATCGACGAGCTCGTCGCGCTCATGGGCCCGTCGCGGCTGGGCGCCCCGGAGATGGAGGGCGTCGTCGTGCGCCACGACGCCGACGGGTTCCTCGTCGCCCGCGCCAAGCTCGTGCGGCCGGGGCACGTCCAGCCCGACGCGCCGCACTGGACGGCCGGCCCGGTCCGGCTGAACGCGCTGGCCTCCCGCTAGAGCTCGCGCTCGAGCCGCAGCTCGTCGCGGATCGGGATCCCGTGGTCGCCGACCCGCGGGATCTCGGGCTTCAGCGTCGCGCGGCTCTCGTCCACCGCGCCGGCGCGCAGCTCGGCCAGCCGGAAGCCGCGCCGCTGGTAGAAGCGCAGCGCGTCGACGTTGTCGTTCGTGGTGATCAGCCACAGCCGCCCGCACCCGGCGTCGCGCGCGACCTCCGCCACCGCGTCGATCAGCGCCGTCCCCACGCCCCGCCTCCGCTCGTCGGCGTGGAGCGTGAGGATCTCGCACGCGTCCCAGCCGAGGACGTACGTGAGCGCCCCGACGATGCGCCCGTCGCGCTCGGCCACCAGGATCGGGTGCTCCAGCGGGTGCTCGAGCGCGCCGGTGCGCGCCACCCGCAGCGAGTGCCAGCGCTCCAGGAACCCCTCCAGCTCGGCCCGGTCGCGGGCCTCCGCCCTCCGTATCCGCATGGCGCGCAGTGTGCCAGCGGCGCTACGGGGCCGGGGTGCGCCGCTCCCACATCCCGTAGCGGCCCAGCGCCCGGTAGCCGAGGCGCCGGTAGACGGGCTCGCCAAGCGTCGTCGCCTGCAGCGAGGTGGTCGTCGCCCCGGCGCGCGCCGCGTCG
>DATMSA010000072.1:0-6603 GCA_035565675.1 Capillimicrobium sp.
GCGCGTCGACCGCGGCGCATGGGGGATGGAGAGAGCGAAGGGCGCCGGGCCGTGTGGGTCCCCGGCGGCCCGGGACGGGACCCCGACGTGGAGTCGAACCCGCGAGGGAGGCGGCTCCATGCCCGCGGCGCGGCGCGTCCAGGAACACGACGACGCCGGACGGCCGGTCGGCCCGACGGCAGGGAGGAAGCATGACGGCGTCAGCACTCAACGCCTCGGGGCCCCAGCACCTGCGGGCTCTCCAGCGCGCGAACGAGGTCCGCCTCGCCCGAGCGGAGCTCAAGCGCCGGGTGGCGGATGGCGAGCTGACGGTGTCGGAGGTGGTGCTCACCTCGCCCTGGGAGGCGGAGAGCATGGCCATCGCCGACCTGCTCATGAGCCAGCGCCGCTGGGGACGCACCCGCTGCCGGCGCTTCCTGGCCCAGGTGCCGCTGTCGGAGACCAAGACGATCGGCTCGCTCACCGAGCGCCAGCGGCTGGCGATCGCCGCTCGGCTCGACGCGGCGCCGGTCGGCGGGGTGGACGTCACCGAGCGGGTGCACTCCCGCCCGATGGCGTCGATGATCGCCTAGCACGCGGCCTCGACCGCGTCCCTGCCGCCGGCATCGTCGTCGGCAAGGACGCGGTCGAGCTGGGTCCGCGACCGGATCCCCAGCTTGGCGAACACCTTGTGCAGGTGGTACTCGACCGTGCGGGGGCTGATGAAGAGCTGCGTGGCGATCTCGCGGTTGGAGCGCCCGTCGCGGGCGAGCGCCGCGATCTGCGCCTCCTGCGCGGTCAGCTCGTCGCCGGTGTCGGCCGTGCGCCGCCGGGCCCGCTCGCCCGTGGCCAGCAGCTCGCGCTCGGCGCGCCCGGCGAACGCGCGCATCCCCATCGCCGCGAACCCCTCCTGGGCGGCCCGGAGCTGCGCACGCGCGTCCATGCGGCGCCGCTCGCGCCGCAGCCACTCGCCGTACAGCAGCCGGGCGCGGGCCAGCTCGACACGCTCCCCGGCCCGGGCGAGGCGCTCGATCGCCTCCTGGTGGTGGCGTTCGGCGGCGGGCCCGTCGGCGACGAGCGCGCGGCAGCGGGCCTCCAGCCCGAGCGCCCAGTCGCCGCCGCACGGCCCGGTGGTGCGCGCCAGCCGCGCCAGCGCGCCGCGCGCCTGCTCGTCGCGCCCGGTGCGCGCCGCCGCCTCGACGAGCTCCGGCAGCGACCACTGGGCGAGGCCCTGCTCGCGCGACTGCGCGGCCGCGCTGCGCGCCGCGGCGTAGGCCTCCTCGAAGCGGCCCAGCCCGTTGTCGAGGACGGCCGACGACCACTCCGACGCGGTCAGCCACTGGCCCTCCCCGCGGCGGCGCATCGACTCGGTGACCGCCCGGATCAGGCGCAGCGTGTGGGCCTCGTCGCCCCGCCACGCCGCGACCACCATCTCGCCGTACGGGCCGACGCCGCGGCCGGTGACCTCGTTGACGCGCTCGGCCTCCTCGGCGCAGGCGGCGGCCGCGGCGAGCTCGCCCCGCCGCAGCAGGATCGCCAGGCGCAGGTTCAGCCCGAACGGCAGGAGGTCGAGCGCGCCCATCGCGCGCGCCGCCTCGACGACGCGCGCCGAGAGCACGTCCCACGTCTCGCCGTCCCACACGTCGTGGGCGATGCGGCACGCGAGCGGCAGCCACGGGAGGCTCGCCGGCGTCACGGGCTCCTCGCGAATGAGGGCCAGCGCCCGGCGCAGGATCGGCACGCCGTCCTGCGGGCCGTCGGCGACCAGGCGCGCCATGCCGTCGAGGAGGAGGTCGGAGCCGCGGCCGGCGCCGAGCGCGGGCGGCAGGTCGCGCGCGGTCTGCGCGACCTCCAGCACGCCGGCCGCCCCGGCGAGCCGGCCGGCGGTCAGCGCCGCGTAGAACGCGTCGCGGCAGGTCTCGCGGGCGAGCCCGACGTCGAGGGTGCGCAGGCGGCGGGCGGCGGTCAGCAGCAGCCCGGGCGCGTCGCCCACGTTCAGCGCCAGCGCGATCTGGCCGCGCAGCACGTCGACCTGGGCGCTGCGCAGCTCGTCGGGCGGGCCGGCGTCGGCCACGGCCAGCAGCGGCCGGGCGCCCGCGAAGTCCCCGGCGCGGACCATCGCCTCGGCGGCCGCGAGCGCGCGGGCGGCGCGCGCGCCGGCGGCGGGCGTCAGCAGCGTCGCCTGGTTGAGGAACGCGGCGGCCTCGGCCAGGCCGCCGCGGGCGCGGGCCCGGGCGCCCGCGGCCTCGACCTCGGCGGCCGCGCCCTCGTCGGGCGCCGGCGTCGCGCGGGCGCGATGCCACGCACGGCGGTCCGGGTCGCGCTCCGGGTCGGTCGCCTCGGCGAGCGCGAGGTGGACGCGCCGGCGCTCCGCCGGCGGCGCCGCCCAGTAGGCGGCCGAGCGCACGAGCGGGTGGCGGAACCACACGCGCGTGCCGAACGCGGCGAGCCCGGCGTCGACGAGCGGCGCCGCCGCCGACGGGTCGAGGCCCAGGCGCCCGGCCGCGGCGTGGATGAGCACCGGGTCGCCCGTCGGCTCGGCCGCGGCGACGAGCGCGAGGCTCCGGGTCGGCGCCGGCAGCCGCTCCAGGCGGCGCTGGAAGCTCTCCTCGATGCGCCCGGCCAGCGGCCGGGCCGGCGGGAGCCCGAGCCCGCCGGCCAGCTCGGTCGGCGTCAGCCCGCGGGGCAGCTCGAGCAGGGCGAGCGGGTTCCCGCCGGTCTCCGCCACGATCCGGTCGGCGACGCCGGCGTCGAGCGGGCCGGCGATGGTCGATTCCAGCAGCGCGCGCGCCGGCGCCGGGTCGAGGCCGCGGAGCGCGAGCTCCGGGAGCCCGGCGAGGTCGGAGCGGCCGCGCGTGGCGAGGACGACGCCGATCGGGTCCGCGTCGATGCGTCGCGCGACGAACGCGAGCGCCTGGGCCGACGCCTCGTCGAACCACTGCGCGTCGTCGGCGATCAGCAGCAGCGGGCCGTCGTCGGCGGCCTCGGCCAGGAGGCTGAGCGCGGCGAGCCCGACCAGGAACCGGTTGGGCGCCCCGCCGCCGGCGAGCCCGAAGGCGATCGCGAGCGCCTCCTGCTGGGGGCCGGGCAGGCGCTCGAGGCGGTCCAGCAGCGGCGCGCAGAGCTGGTGCAGGGCGGCGAACGCGAGCTGGCGCTCGGACTCCACGCCCACCGCCGTCATCACGCGCGCGTCCGCGGCCCGCGCGCGCAGGTCTCGCAGCAGCGCGCTCTTGCCGACCCCCGGCTCGCCGCGCACGACCAGGGCTCGGCCGCTGCCGGCGGCGACGGCCGCGAGCAGGGCGTCCAGCTCCGTCTGCTCCTCGTCGCGACCCAGCAGATGACGACCGGGCCGCGCGGTCGAGGTCGGTTCCATCCCGCCGGGGAACCTACCCGCACCCCACCCCCCTCCCAGGGGAACGCGAGGTGCCCCGCCCCCGTGGTCGGCTGGGGATCCACCGATGCGAGCGCGCCGCGCCCGCGGAACCCTCGCAGCGTCCGTGGCGTCGCCGAGCGCGGCGCTCCAGCCGAACCGAAGGAGGGCCTGATGGCCACCATCCGCGTGGGCGAGGAGAACTCGACCGACATCTTCATCCACTACGAGGACCTGGGCTCCGGGCAACCGGTCGTGCTGATCCACGGCTTCCCGCTCAGCGGTCGCTCGTGGGAGAAGCAGACGATCGCGCTGCTTGAGGCGGGCTTCCGCGTCATCACCTACGACCGGCGCGGCTTCGGCGCGTCCAGCCAGCCGAGCACCGGCTACGACTACGACACGTTCGCCGCCGACCTCGACAAGCTCATGACCGAGCTCGACCTGCGCGACGTCGTGCTCGGCGGGTTCTCGATGGGCACCGGCGAGGTCGCCCGCTACCTGGGCACGTACGGGTCCGAGCGCGTCAGCCGCGCAGTGATGATGGGCGTCGTCCCGCCGTTCCTGCTGCAGACCGAGGACAACCCGCACGGGACCCCGGCGAGCACCATCGAGGCGACGGTCGAGGCGATCCGCACCGACCGCCTCGCCTACCTGTCGGACTTCTACGACGCCTTCTACAACCTCGACGAGCTGCTCGGGTCGCGCGTGTCCGAGGAGGTCGTGCGCGACAGCTGGAACGTCGCCGCCGCGGCGTCGCCGGTCGGGACGCTCAAGTGCCCGCCGACGTGGATCGACGACTTCCGCGACGACGTCGCCAGGTTCGACGTGCCGACGCTCGTGGTGCACGGCACCGCCGACCGCATCCTGCACATCGACGCGACGGCCCGGCGGCTGCCGGCGCTGATCGACGACTGCGAGCTCGTCGAGATCGAGGGCGCGCCGCACGGCCTGCTGTGGACGCACGCCGACGAGGTCAACGACGCGCTGCTCTCGTTCCTCGGCGCGCGCGCCGGCGCGGTGTCGTAGCCGCCGCGCCGTGGAGATCGTGACCGCCGCCGAGCTGGCCGGCGTGGTGACCTTCGCGATCTCCGGCGTCCTCGCCGTGTCGGTCCGCCTGGACTGGTTCGGCGTGGTCGTCGTGGGGATCGTGACGGCCCTCGGCGGCGGCACGATCCGCGACGTGATCCTCGACGACACGCCGGTCGTGTGGGTCGAGGACCTCGGCTACCTGGCGGCGGCCGCGGCCGGCGCGGCGCTGGCGACCCCGCTGGCGCGGTGGCTGGCCACCGGCTCCAGGCGGCGCTTCGAGGAGGCGCTGCAGGTGGCCGACGCCGCCGGCCTGGCGCTGTTCGTCGTCGTGGGCGCGCAGATCGCGCTCGACGTCGGGTTCGGCGCCGGGGTGGCGATCGTCTCCGCCGTCGTGACCGGGATCGGCGGCGGCCTGATCCGGGACGTGCTCGCCGCCCGCACCCCGATGGTGCTGGCCGGCGAGTTCTACGCGACGGCCGCGCTCGGCGGCGCGATCGTCTACGTGACGCTCGACCGGGCCGCGTCGGTGCCGGAGCTGCCGGCCGCCGTCGCGGGCGCGCTGACCGTGTTCGTCCTGCGGGTGCTCGGCATCCGCCGGCGCTGGACGGTGCCCGCGATCACGCGCTGAGCGGGCGCCGGCGTCAGACGCGCGTGGCGAGCTCGAGGATGTGGTCGTCGGGGTCGCGCAGGTACAGCGAGCGGAAGCGCCCGCGCTGGAAGACGTCGGTGGTCTGGACGCCGCGGCCGCGCAGGTAGTCGCGCCACGCGTCGAGCTCCTCGGCGGAGTCGACGGTGAGCGCGAGGTGGTGCGGCGCTCCGGGCCCCGGGCTGCCCGCGGGCATCTGCGGATACTCCATGAACGACACGAGCGTGCCGGCGCGCCCGTCGCGGTCGCCGAACCAGAAGTGGCGCGCGGTCGGGTCGTCGTCGTTGACGCCCTGCTCGACCAGGCCGAGGCCCAGCGTGTCGCGGTAGAAGGCGGTCGTGGCGTCGAGGTCGCGGACGATCAGCGTCACGTGATGGATGCCGGTGATCTGCATCCGCCGCGGCTGGGCGGTCGATTCGGTCGGTTCGGTCACGTCCGGAACCCTATGCCCCCGGTCCGACGACGGAACGCAGCCCGCAGCGCGGCGAAGCACGCGGCGAACACGGCGACGCCGACGCCGATCAGCGCGAGCTGCGGCAGGCCGGTGAAGAAGTACAGCGGGATCACGGCCGCGACGGCGGCGCTGGCGGCCAGCAGCGTCGAGTGCGAGCGGTAGCCGGCGAAGTGCTCGCGCAGCGACAGCTCCAGCGAGGCGACGGTGACGAGTGCGAACCCGCAGACCGCGAACGCGGTGCGGTCGGAGGCGACGCCGGTGAGGCCGAGGACGATGAGGACGATGCCGCCGAGGATCGTCAGCTCGATGAGCGGGAACGGGCTCCAGGGCGCCTTCGGCGCGTCCTCCAGGCGGGCGCGGCGGGAGGCGCGCGGCTGGGCGCGGGACGCGGGTGCGGCGGTGGCGCGCTCGGCGCGATCGGGGGCGGGCCGCTCCTGGACGGCGGGCCGGGCGGGCGCGCCGGACGTGGCGCGCGGAGGCCGGCGCTTGCGGCGCTTGCGGCGGTTGTCGGCCATGTCAGCGGGCTAACGGGCAGCCCGACGACAGCTTCACCTGCCACCACCCCATGAGCATCCCCACGAGGCCCAGGCGCGGGCGGACGGCGTAGACGCCGCAGCCGCCCTCGCCCAGGTCGGCCGCGCGGACGCGCTCGAAGCGGTGGCGGCCGGGCTCCATCAGCATCCGCTCGAGGCGCACGCGCGCCTGCTCCTGGCGGGCGCCGCGCCGGGCCTGGGCGGCGCACGCGTCGTCCACCGCGGCGGCCAGCCGGTCGCGGGCGCGTTCCAGCTCGCCGAGCGTCATGAGGCGCGGGACGCCGGCGCGGCGCGGCGGCGCGTCGGCATCGGGTTCGGGCGGCGCCGGGTCGAGCGCCGCCAGGCGCCGCTCGAGGTGCGCGATCTGGGCGCGCAGCGAGCGCCGCGCGGCGGCCTCGTCGAGCCCGGGCGTGAGCGCGCGCTGGCCGGTGGCGACCATGGCGGAAGCGTACTCCGGGCGGGCGAGGCACGCGACCGGCGAGCGCACGGAGCGTCGTCGCGCCGCAATGCGGTGCCACGACGCACTCCCGATCGGTAGGGTCGCGCGCCGTGCCCCATCTCCACGGACGGACCCTCACCCTCTTGGTGGTGC
>DATMSA010000073.1:0-29079 GCA_035565675.1 Capillimicrobium sp.
GGCGCACCGAGGTCGAGCGAATCCACCAGGCGCTCGAGCTGGCCGTCGGCCAGATCGACGAGAGCATCACCGGCCTGCGGCGGCTGGTGACCGACCTGCGCCCGGCGGCGCTCGACGACCTCGGGCTCCCCGCCGCCCTCGAGGGGCTCGTCGAGCGGGTCTCCGAGACCGCGGGCCTGAAGACGACGCTGCGGATCTCGCTCGACGGCGCGGGCGTCGGCGACGACGGGGACGACGACCGGGCCGCGCGCCTGCCGGAGGTGGTGGAGGACTCCGCCTACCGGATCGTGCAGGAGGCGCTGACGAACGTCCTGCGCCACGCCGGGCCGGCGCGCGCGAGGATTCGCGTCGTGTACGGGGAGCGCGACCTGATCGTGGAGGTCGACGACGACGGGGCCGGCGCCCCGGCGGCGGAGCCGTCGGCGGCCGGCGCGGGCGCCGGGCTCGTCGGCATGCGCGAGCGCGCCGCCGCGCTCGGCGGCGAGGTCGACGCCGGCCCGCGCGACGACGCCCCCGGCTTCCGCGTCCGTGCCCGCCTGCCCGCCGGGAGCGCCGCGTGATCCGCGTCGCGCTCGCCGACGACCAGGCGCTCGTGCGCGCCGGCTTCCGCGCGCTGCTGGCCGCCGAGGACGACATCGAGGTCGTGGGGGAGGCAGACGACGGCGCGCAGGCCGTCGCGCTCGCGTCCGAGCACGCCCCCGACGTGATCCTCATGGACATCCGCGTGCCGGGCATCGACGGGATCGAGGCGACCCGCCGGATCGCCGCCGACCCCGGGCTGGCCGGCGTGCGGATCGTGATCCTGACGACGTTCGACCTCGACGAGTACGTGTTCGAGGCGCTGCGCGCGGGCGCCAGCGGCTTCCTCGTCAAGGACACCGAGCCCGACGAGCTGCTGCGGGCCGTGCGGGTCGTCGCGGCCGGCGACGCGCTCCTGGCGCCGGGCGTGACGCGGCGCCTGATCGCCGAGTTCGCCGACCGCCAGCCGCGCCCCGGCCCGGCGCCCGACGCGCTCGAGGACCTCACCGAGCGCGAGCGCGAGGTCGTCGCGCTCGTCGCCCACGGGCTCAGCAACGACGAGATCGCGCGGCGGCTCGTCGTCAGCCCGGCGACCGCAAAGACGCACGTGAGCCGGGCGATGGTCAAGCTCGGCGCCCGCGACCGCGCCCAGGTCGTGGTGTTCGCCTACCGCAGCGGCCTCGTCCTACCGCCCAGGGCGTAGGCCTCCGAGCCGCCCGTCGTCCGACGACAGGCGGCGCCCGCTGGAGCACGGTGGAGGCATGACCACCACGACGCTTCCACCCACCACCGCGGCGGCGGCCGCGACCACGGACGCCGTCAAGGTCCACGGCGACGGCGACGGGGCCGTCCGCGCCCTCGACGGCGTGACCGTCGCGTTCGACCGCGGCGCGTTCACCGCGATCATGGGCCCGTCGGGCTCGGGCAAGTCGACGCTGATGCACTGCGCCGCCGGGCTGGACACACTGACGTCGGGCCGGGCCGCGATCGGCGACGTCGACCTCGCCGCGCTGTCGGATCGCGAGCTGACGCGGCTGCGGCGCGAGCGGGTCGGCTTCGTCTTCCAGGCCTTCAACCTGCTGCCGACCCTGACGGCCGCCGAGAACGTCGCGCTGCCGCTCGCGCTCGCCGGGCGGCGGCCCGACCCCGCCTGGATGGACGCGGTCGTCGGCGCGCTGCGCCTCGGCGACCGCCTCGACCACCGCCCGGCCGAGCTGTCGGGCGGCCAGCAGCAGCGCGTCGCCGTCGCGCGGGCGCTGATCGCCCGGCCGCAGATCGTGTTCGCCGACGAGCCGACCGGCAACCTCGACCGCCGCACCGGCGGCGAGCTGCTCGAGCTCCTGGCGTCCGCCGTGCGCGACCTGGGCCAGACGGTCGTCATGGTCACCCACGACCCGGTCGCGGCCGCGCACGCCGACCGCGTCGTGTTCCTGGCCGACGGCCGCATCGTCGGCGAGGTCGGCCACCCGAGCGCCGACGACGTCCTCGACCGCCTCAAGCGACTGGGAGGCTGACATGCGACGCGTGATCCTCAGCGGCCTGTGGGCCCGCCGGCGCCGGCTGCTCGGCACGTCGCTGGCCGTGTTCCTGGGCACCGCGTTCCTGGCCGGCACGCTGATGCTGTCGGGCACCCTGCGCGCGAACTTCGAGCGCCTGTTCTCCGACGCCAACGCCGGCACCGACGCGGTCGTGCGCTCCGTCGCGAGCGTCGAGACCGATCGCGGGCCGGCGCGCGCCCCGATCGACGAGTCCCTCGCGGCCCGCATCCGCGCCCTGGACGGCGTCGCCGCCGCCGCGCCGCTGGTCGAGGGCTACGGCCAGGTGCGCGGGCGCGACGGCGAGGCCGTCGGCGGCAACGGGCCGCCGCGCATCGCCGCGAGCTGGGTCGAGCCGGCCGCCCTGAGCGGATACGAGCTCGCCGCCGGCCGCGCGCCGCGCGCGCCCGGCGAGGCCGTGCTCAACCGCGGCGCCGCCGAGGCGGGCGGGCTGCGCATCGGCGACGAGACGGTCGTCGAGACCCCGGAGCCGGTGCGGGTGCGCGTCGTCGGGCTGGCGACGTTCGCCGGCGAGGACGGCTTCGGCGAGTCCACCTACGCCGCGTTCACCCTCGACGAGGCCCAGCGCCTGCTCGCCGGCGGCGCCGGCCGCGTGAGCGAGATCCGCGTGGCCGCGGGGCCCGGCGTCTCCCAGGAGGAGCTCGTCGCGCGCGTCGCGGCCGTGCTGCCCGGCGGCGTCGAGGCGGTGACCGGTGCGCAGGCCGCCGACGAGGACCTCGCCGACGTCACCGGCGACTTCGTCGACGCGTTCGAGATCGTCCTGCTCGTGTTCGCGGGGATCGTGCTGCTCGTCGCCGCGTTCTCGATCGCCAACACGCTGTCGATCGTGGTCGCGCAGCGCACCCGCGAGTCGGCGCTGCTGCGCGCCGTCGGGGCGTCGCGCGGGCAGGTGCGCGGCGCGGTGGTGGCCGAGGCGGGCGCGATCGGCCTCGTCGCCTCGCTGGCCGGCGTGGCCGGCGGGTTGGCCATCGCCAGCGCGCTGAAGGCGCTCATCGCCGCGGCCGGCGCGTCGCCGCCGCTCGACGGCCTGGCCCTGAGCCCGGCCGTGGTGGCGATCCCCGTGGCCGTGGGCGTCGGCGTGACCGTTCTCGCCGGCCTCGCCCCGGCGCGCCGGGCCGCGCGCGTGGCCCCGGTGACGGCGATGCGCGAGGCCGACGCCGGCGAGCCGGCCGGTCGCGGCCCGCTGGGCGCGGCCGTCCGCGGGCTCGGCGCGCTCCTGGCCCGGGCCGGCGCCCTGCGCGGCGTTCCGGGGACGCTGGCGCGGGCCAACGCCGCCCGCAGCCCGCGCCGCGCGCTGCGGACCGCCTCGGCGCTGATCGCCGGGGTCGGGGTGGTCACGCTGATCACGGTGTTCGCGGCGTCGCTGAAGACGTCGACGCTCGACCGCGTCGAGGCGTCGTTCGGCGGCGACCTGGCCGTCAGCGCGCCCGGCTTCGGCGGCGGCGCGCTCCCGCCGAGCCTGGCCGAGCGCGTCGCGCGCCTGCCCGAGGTGGACGGCGCCGCCGCGCTGGGCACGGGGTCGGCTCGCCTGGGCGGCGACAGCCGGCCGATCACCGGGGCCGACCCGCGGTCGCTCGCGCGCGTCCTCGACCTCGACGTCACGGCCGGCTCGGTCGAGCGCCTGGCCGGCGAGGAGCTCGCCGTGTCCCGCGACCTCGCGCAGGAGCGCGGCTGGCGGGTCGGCTCGGCGGTCCCGGTCGCGTTCGCCGACGGGACGCGGGCCGAGCTGCGCGTCGGCGCGGTGTACGGCCGCGACGACGTCGTCGGCGACGTCGTGATCCCGCGGGCGACCTCGGCGCGCCACGCCGTGCAGCCGCTCGACCGCGCGGTGCTGGTCACGCTGGCGCCCGGCGTGGGCGAGGCGCAGGGCCGCCGCGCGGTGCAGACGGTCACGCGCGCCATGGGCGACCCCGACGTGCAGACCCGCGCCGAGTACGTCGAGGCGCAGGCGGGGCCCCTGGACGTCGCGCTGGGCATGGTCTACGTGCTGCTGGCGCTGGCGATCGTCATCGCGCTCATGGGCATCGCGAACACCCTGTCGCTGGCGACGCACGAGCGCCGCCGGGAGCTGGGGCTGCTGCGCGCGGTCGGCGCGACCCGCGAGCAGGTGCGCGCGATGGTCCGCGGCGAGGGCCTGGTCGTGGCCACGCTCGGCGCGCTCGGCGGGGTCGTGGCCGGCGTGGCCGCGGCCGGCGCGCTGATCCTCGCGGTCGGCGACGGCGCCGGGGTGACCACGCTGTCGCTCCCGGGCGCCCGCCTGGCGATCGTGGTCGTGGTCGGCGCCCTGGCCGGGACGCTCGCCGCGGTGCGGCCGGCCCGCCGGGCCGCGCGGCTCGATCCGCTGCGGGCGATCGGCGGCGCCGTGTGAGCACCCGCCGGGGACGCTGGGAATGCGACCATCGCGGCCATGACCGACTACGCGATCGTCCACGCCGACGACGTCGACGACGTCTATGCCGGCACCGACGTCCCCGGCGAGTTCCGGCCGCTCGGCGGCGCCCTCGGGCTCCAGCAGCTCGGGGCGACGCTGATCCGCGTCCCGCCGCACTCGGACTTCGAGCAGGGGACCGGGCACTTCCACGAGGAGATCGAGGAGCTGTACCTCGTCACGCGCGGGACGCTGACGATGCGCTTCGGCGACGAGATCGTCGAGGTGCCGGCCGGGTCCGCGGTGCGGGTGGCGCCGCGCACGCCGCGCTCGCACCGCAACCGCGGCGACGAGACCGTCGAGATGTGGGCGATCTCGCGCCGGCTGGGCCGCGGCGACGCGACGAAGATCGACGACTTCTGGGAGGCCGACCCCGACGCGGTGCAGCACCGCGCCCCGTAGGCCGGGGCGGCGGCGGGTATCGTCGCCGAGGTGAGCGCAGGCGCAGCCCAGCCGCCGCCGCCGGAGCCGTGGCGCCACGCCGCCGCCGACGTGGCGGCCGCCCTGGGCGGCGACCCCGACCGCGGGCTCTCGAGCGCCGAGGCCGCCGCCCGGCTGGCGCGGACGGGACCCAACGAGCTGGCCGCGGCGCCGCCGGTCCCGGCCTGGCGCCGCCTGCTCGCCCAGTTCGCCGATCCCCTGGTCGTGCTGCTGCTCGCGGCCGTCGTGGTGTCGGTCGGCGCCTGGGCCGTCGAGGGCGGCGGCGGCGTGCCGTGGGACGCGGTCGTGATCGCGCTGATCCTCGTCGCCAACGCGATCCTCGGCTACGCCCAGGAGGCACGGGCCGAGCGGGCCGTCGCCGCGCTGCAGGACATGGCGGTCCCGGCCGCCACCGTCGTCCGCGACGGGCGCGAGCGCCGCATCCCGGCCGCCGAGGTCGTTCCGGGCGACGTGCTCGTCGTCGGCGAGGGCGATGCGGTCGCCGCCGACGCGCGGCTCCTGGAGGCCGCGTCGCTGACCGCGTCCGAGGCCTCGCTGACCGGCGAGAGCGAGTCGGTGGAGAAGACCCCGGAGCCGTTGACGGGCGACGTCACGCTGGCCGACCGCGCGAACATGGTCTTCAGCGGCACCGTCGTGACCCGGGGGCGGGGGCGGGCGGTCGTGACCGCGACCGGCATGGCGACCGAGATGGGGACCGTCGCCGGTCTGCTCGGGCGCACCGCGGACGACGCGACGCCGCTGCAGCGGGAGGTCGGCCACATCGGCCGGATGCTGGGCGCGGCGGTGATCGTCATCGCGATGGTCGTCGTGGGGACGATCGTCCTCACCGCCGACGTGCGGACCACCTCCGACGTCGTCGACGTGCTGCTGGTCGGCGTCTCGCTGGCGGTGGCCGCCGTCCCGGAGGGCCTGCCCGCCGTGCTGTCGGTCGTCCTCGCGCTCGGCGTGCAGCGGATGGCCCGCCGGCACGCGATCGTCAAGCGCCTGTCGTCGGTCGAGACGCTCGGCTCCGCCTCGGTCGTGTGCTCCGACAAGACCGGGACGCTCACCCGCAACGAGATGACGATCGAGCGGGTCGTCGTCGCCGAGGGCGAGGTGCGCCTCACGGGCAGCGGCTTCCGCCCGGAGGGCGACGTGGTCGCCGACGGCGCGCCGCTGACCGCCGGCCCGCTGCTCGACGCGGTGCGCCGCGGCCTGGTCGCGGGCAGCCTCGCCGGCAACGCGGCGCTCGAGCGCCGCAACGGCGACTGGACGGTCCGCGGCGACCCGACCGAGGCCGCGTTCCTGGTCGCCGAGGCCAAGATCGACGGGCTGACGGAGGTCCGCCGCGCCCGGTTCCGCCGCCTCGCGGAGATCCCGTTCACGTCCGAGCGCAAGCGCATGTCGACGATCGAGGCCGACGCCCGCGACGGTCGCGTGCTCCTCGTCGCCAAGGGCGCGCCGGACGTCCTGCTCGAGCGCTGCGTCGCCGAGCGGGTGGACGGCGGCTCGCGGCCGCTCACCGCCGAGCGCCGCGCCGCGCTCCTGGCGACCGTCGACCGGCTCGCCGGCCAGGCGCTGCGCACGCTCGCCGTCGCCTACCGCCCGCTCGACGGCGAGGCCCCGTCCGACCCCGGCGAGGAGGCCGAGCGCGACCTGATCCTCCTCGGCCTCGTCGGCATGATCGACCCGCCGCGCGACGAGGTCCGCCGCGCGATCGCCGAGGCGCACGCCGCCGGGGTGCGCGTGATCATGATCACCGGCGACCATCCGCGGACGGCGGCGCGGATCGCGGGCGACCTCGGCATCGCGGCCCCCGACGGCCCCGTGCTGACCGGGCCCGAGATCGCCGCGCTCGACGCCGCCGCGCTGCGCGTCGCGATGCGCGAGGCGAACGTGTGCGCGCGGGTGGCGCCCGAGCACAAGCTGCGGATCGTCGACGCCCTCCAGTCCGAGGGCCAGATCGTCGCGATGACCGGGGACGGGGTGAACGACGCCCCGGCGCTGAAGTCGGCCGACATCGGCGTCGCGATGGGGATCGCCGGCACGGACGTGACGAAGGAGGCGGCCGACATGATCCTGGCCGACGACGACTTCGCCACGATCGTCGCCGCGGTGCGCGAGGGCCGCGGCATCTTCGCCAACATCCGCACGTTCCTGCGATTCCTGCTGTCGTCGAACGTCGGCGAGGTCCTGACGATGTTCGTCGGCGTCGTGCTCGCCGCCGGCCTCGGGCTGCGCGACGGGGGCGGCGCGCTCGCCGTCCCGTTGCTGGCCACCCAGATCCTGTGGATCAACCTGCTGACCGACACCGCGCCGGCGCTGGCGATGGGCGTCGACCCGCCGCCCGACGACGCGATGCGCCGCCCACCTCGGCGCCCGACCGACCGGGTGATCGACCGGCGCATGTGGACGGGGATCCTGTGGGTCGGGTCGGTCATGGCCGTCGTGTCGCTGGTCGCGCTGGACCTGCGCCTCGACGGCGGCTACCTGGGTGGGTCGGGGACGATCGACGAGGCGCGCACGATGGCGTTCACGACGCTGGTCCTGGCGCAGCTCTTCAACTGCCTGAACGCGCGCTCGGATCGCACGAGCGCGTTCCGGCGGCCGTTCTCGAACCCCTGGCTGTGGGGGGCGATCGCGCTGTCGGCGGCGCTGCAGGTGGCGGTCGTCGAGCTGCCGTTCCTCAACGAGGCGTTCGACACCGTGCCCCTGGGCCTCGACGACTGGCTGATCTGCGTGGGGCTGGCGAGCGGCGTGCTGTGGGCCGACGAGCTGCGAAAGCTTGGCGCGCGGGCGTGGCGCACGGCATGATCCACGCATGGCCAAGGACTGCTTCTGCGGGTGCGGGCTGCACGTGCCGTGGGGACGCCGGCGCGCGGCCAACGCGGTCGGCGACCGCATCGACCGCGACATCGCGACGTTCCAGGGCGCGCTGGAGCGCGGCGACCAGGGCGAGGAGGAGCCCGAGCTGCGCGAGCTCGTGGCGCTCGGCGTCCCGATGCGCGACACCCTGCGCGGGATCGTGCACGGCACGATGGATCGCCGCGAGTACGACAAGCGCGCGGGACGGGCGTGGCTGCGCCGCGCGAGCGTCCAGCGCGGCCGCCTGGCGAAGGCGATGGTCGCCGCCGACTACGTCGGCCGCAACGCCGTCGACCAGTCCGAGCTCGTGCACTCGGGCCGCAAGGCGCCCGGGGTGGTCCTCGAGGTGCGCGACACCGGGATGACGATCAACACCTACCCGCGGGTGCTCGTGCGGCTGCGCGTCGAGCCCGACGGCGAGGCGCCGTTCGAGGTGGAGCGCAAGGTCCTGGTCTCGCGCGTCGCGTTCCCGCGCGTGGGCGAGCGCGTCGAGGTCGCCTACGACCCCGACGACCGCGACCGCTTCACGTTCCGCCGGCCGGGCGTGGACGACGCGGCCGGCGAGGGCCCGGGCGCCGACCGCCTCGAGCAGCTCGCCCGGCTGGGCGAGCTGCGCGACGGCGGGGTCCTCACCGAGGAGGAGTTCGAGGCGGAGAAGGCGCGGATCCTCGAGCGCGACTGACGTCAGCCGCGGCCCAGGAAGGACGCGAACGCCTGCGCCTTGGCCGCCGGGTCCTGGAACAGGAACGCGTGGCCGGCGTCCGGGTAGGTCGCTCGCGTGACGTTCGGGATGCGGCGCGCCAGCAGGCGCGCGTTGCCCGGCGGCACGATGACGTCCTCGGTGCCGTGGGCGACGAGCGTCGCGGCCTTGATCCGGTGCAGGTTGCGGTAGGTCCCGTGCCCGCGCCCGTACCAGCGCCGGCCGGTCGCACGCGACTGCGCGGCCATCGTCGCCGGCGGCGCGGCGAAGTCGGCGGCCGTCAGGTTCGGCTGGGTGCCGATCGCGGCCATCCACGCCTGGCCAGCGGCCTGCTGGTCGCCGGGGAACAGGATCGGCAGCAGGTCGGTCGGCGTCGTGCTCGGGTTCGTGAGCACGTCGATCACCTGCTGGGTCGGCTCGATCGCGTGCGGCGAGCCGGGGTCGGTCGCGGCGAGGATGAGCCGGTTGACGAGCTTCGGCTGCGAGATCGCGAGCTGCTGGGCGATGTAGCCGCCCATCGACCAACCGAGCACGTCGACGCGCCCGAGCCGCAGCGCCCGGATGAGCGCGGCGGTGTCGCGCGCCATCGAGCGGACGGTGAGGCCGCGCACGGGGCCGCTGGACGTGCCCATGCCGCGGTTGTCGAACGTGATCACGCGCCGGTCCTGCGCCAGCGTCATGACGAACGTCGGGTCCCATTCGGCCATCGTCAGGCCGTAGCCGGCGATGAGGACGAGCGGCGTGCCCGAGGCGGTCGGGTTGATGTCGCGGTAGCCGAGCGTCGCGCCGCGGACCTCGACGGTCTGCACCGGGAACGAGGTCGGGGCCGGCTGCTGGGCGGAGGCGGGGACGGCGACGGCGCCCCCCAACGCCGCGGCCGCCAGCAGGGCGAGGAGGAGTCGGATCGGAGGCATCATGGCGCGCCGAAGCGTGCCAGATCCCCGTTCGGTCAGCGCCGCCGGCAGCTCGCCCGGCGCAGCCTCACGGGAACGTCCGCGACGGCGGTGCTGCCGTCGGGCTGGAGGACCGAGGTGCGCAGCGTGGCGGCGACCGAGCGGCAGGAGCGTGCGAGCACGCGGCGCATGCTCGGGGTGAGCCGCAGGCCCTTCGTCCAGCGGCGGCCGGCGGCGCGGGTGGTGCGGGCGCGGCGGCTGATCGCGCGCGACCGCGGCGTCCCGGCCCGCGCGCGCAGCTGGAGCGCGGCGCGGCAGCGGGAGCCGGCGGGGGCGGCGCACCGCAGGGCCAGGCGCGCCCGGCCGCGGTGGTCGACCGCGATCGCGCGGCGGCGCAGCAGGACCTGCACGGCCGGCGCGGCCGGGCCCGCGGCGCTGGGTCCGGGCGTGATCGGCGACGGGTCGCGCGAGGGCGCGCTCGCCGTTCCGCCGCCACCGCCGCCACCGCCGCCGTCCGGGACGTCGGGGCGCACCGGCGGCGTCGGAGGCGCCGGGACCGTGGCCGTCCCGGTCAGCGCGACCGTGTGCGGCCCACCGGGCGCGTCGTCGTCGACGGTCAGGGCCGCGCTCGCCGGCCCGGCGCCCGTGGGGGCGAACGCGAGCGTGGCGGCGCACGCGTCGCCCGGGTCGAGCACCGTTCCGGCGCACGTGTCGTCGTCGATCGTGAACGCGCTCGCCTGCGGTCCGGTCAGGGCGACGTCGGCGATCGCCAGCGGGCCGGCGTCGGGGCCGGAGGCGGAGTTGGCGACGGTCACCGTCCGCGGCGCGCTGACCGCGCCGACGTTCAGCGTCCCGAAGTCCAGGCCGGCCGGCGTCGCGCTCAGCTGCGCCTGCGTGCCGTGGCCGGTCAGGACGACCGTGTGCGGCGCGCCGGGCGCATCGTCGTCGAAGCGCAGCTCGGCCGTCTTGGCCCCGACGCTCGTCGGGAGGAAGGCGACGTCGACGGCGCACGTCTCGTCGGGCTGGAGCGTGGCCGCCGCGCACGTGTCGGCGTCGATCGCGAACTGGTCGGCGCCGGCGCCGGCGAGCGTGACATCCGGGATCGTCAGCGGCAGGGAGCCCGGGTTGCCGACCACGAAGCGCTGGACGTCGCCGGTCGTGTCGACGTTGACGCGGCCGAAGTCGAACGGGTCGGGCGCGGCCTCGAAGCCGGGCTCGCCGCCGGTGCCCGAGAGCGCGACGCCGGTCGGGCTGCCCGAGGCGTTCGACGCGATCGACAGGGTCGCGGCCCGGCTGCCCGTGGTCGTGGGGGCGAAGACCACCTCGACGGTGCAGCTCCCGCTCGGGGCCAGCGTCTGGCCCGAGCATTCGTCGGAGTCGATCGCGTAGTCGCCCGCCGCGGCGCCGGTCACGGTCACCCCGCCGTCCGCGATGACGAGCGGCCCGGCGTTCATGCCGGTGGCGGAGTTGGTGACCGTCACGGTCTGCGGGGTGGTGGACGTGCCGACGCGCTGGGTCCCGAAGGCGATGCCGGTCGGGGATGTCGCGATCGTCGGGGCGACCCCGCGGCCGTTGAGGGAGATCGTGTTGGGAACCAGCGACGACGGGACGTTGGAGTTGATCTGCAGCGTCCCGCTCTTGCTGCCGACGGACGTCGGCGCCAGCCTGACGGTCACGCCGCAGCTGCCGCCGGGCGGGATCGTCGATCCGGTGCAGGTGTTGGCGGTGATCGCGTACTGGGAGCCGGTCAGCGAGACGCTGCTGATCACGAGCGGGTCGTCGCCGCTGTTGGACACGGGGACGGTGCGCGAGTCGGAGGCCCCGACGAGGACGTTCCCGAAGCTGACCGGCCCGGGGAGCTGCGGCCAGGCGGACCGGACGGCGAGGCCGGCGGGGAACGGGGAGCCCACGAGCTCCCAGTTCACGGCGGCGCCGCTGGTGCGGCCCAGGGCGATCGCCTGCCACTGCGGCGTGTCCCAGTACACGAGGTCGCCGACGGTGGCGACGCCGATCGGATAGTCGTCCTGGAAGAGGTCTGCCCGCAGACCGGTGCCGTCGAGGTTCGCCCTCGCGACGAAGCCGTCCGACGTGCTGTCGGCCCAGTAGACGTGCGTGTCGCTGACCGCCAGGCCGCGCGCGTCGCCGGCGTCGGGGATGAAGTCGTGGTCGACCTCCGTGCCGTCCAGCGCGGCGCGGCCGATGGTCCCGCCGTACCAGTCCGCCCAGTAGACGTGGGTGTCGGTGACCGCGATGCCCTCGGGCTCCTCGGCGCCGGTGATGAACGTGTCGTCGACCTCGGTGCCGTCGATCCGGGCGCGGCCGATCGCGCCGTCCCAGTCGTTGTCGGTGGTCCAGTAGACGTACTCGTCGTCGACGGCGACGAACGACACGCTCGAGCGGGTCTCGATGAAGCTCTCGTCGACGTCGGTGCCGTCGCGATCGGCACGGCCGATGTACCCCGACCAGCTCGCCCAGTAGACGTGGTCGGCGTCGACGGCGACGCCGCCCCCGAGGGTGCGGCTGGGAGCGATGAAGCTCGCGTTCGCGCCGCTCCCGTCCAGGTTCGCGCGACCGATCGTGTTCGTGTCGAGATCGGCCCAGTACAGCTCGCCGTGAGCGGTCGCGGCCGTCAGCAGGAGGGCCAGCGCGCTCACGACCATCGCCGCGAGCGCGCGGCCCGACACCATCCGTGGCACCATCGCCGACCACCGTACGAGACGGCGCGCAGACGATTCGACCGATTTTTCGTGCGTCAGCGCGCGCGGCCGTCGCGCAGCGCGTCCGCCAGCTCGCTGCGCGACGAGACGCCGAGCTTGCGCAGGCTGCGCGACAGGTGGATGCGCACCGTGCTCGGCGTGAGGTAGAGCGCCTCGGCGATCTCGCGGTTTGACGCGCCGCCCGCGGCGGCCTCGGCGACGCGCCGCTCGGCCGCGGTCAGCGCGCTCGGCCCGCTGACGGCGGCGCGGCGCGGGCGGGCGCCGGTGGCGACGAGCGCCGTGCGCGCCTGCCCCGCCAGCGGCGCGGCGCCGCACTGGTCGGCGATCTCCAGGGCGCGCCGCAGCGGCTCCCGCGCGCCGGCGGCGTCGCCGGCGGCGTGGAGCGCGCGCCCGAGCGCGAGCTGCGCCCGCGCGTGCTCCAGCGGCGCGGGGGCGTCGTCGAGCACCTCCACCGCCTCGCGCAGCGTCGCGACCCCCGCGGCGCCCGGCGTCACGACGCCCAGCGCGGTGAGCGCCCGGCCGGTCGCGCGGGGCGTGCCCCAGGCGCGGGCGGCCGCGACCTCGGCCTCCGCGAGCTCGCGCGGGCGCGCGCCGGCGTCGCCGAGCGCATGTGCGGCCAGCGCGGCCGCCGACCGCCACGGCAGCAGCGCCGGGCAGCGGCCGCCCAGGGCCTCGTAGCGCGCGCCGAGCGCCAGCGTGTCGTGCAGGGCGCCGGCCGGATCGCCGCTCGCGGCGCGCATCGCGGCGCGGACCGGGGTCATGCCGATCAGCCCCGGCGTGCCGGCCTCGTCCGCGGGGTCGACGTGGGCGAGGGCGCGGGCGGCCGCCTCGACGTCGCCGAGCTCGAGCCGGGCGGCGGCGAGCGTCGCGGCCGCGAACGCGGGCGCCGCCCCGCGCACGCCGTAGGCCTCGAACGCCTCCAGCGACGCCTCCGCGTCCTCGACGGCCGCAGCCAGGGCGCCGGCCCGCAGGCGGACGCGCGCGCGGAGCATCAGCGCGCCCGCGATGTGGGCCACGTGGTTGCGGCGCCGGCCGTGCGCGACCCACTCCTCGGCCAGCCGCGCGGCGCCCGGGGCGTCGGCGGCCAGCAGGGCGATGAAGCCGATCGCGAACGGCCCGCCCTCGACGTCGAGCGCGGTGAGCCAGGCGCCCCCGAACGCGCGCTCGCCGGAGGCGAGAACCCGTGCGGCCGAGGCGTTCGTCCAGGCGTCGCGGTACGCGGCGACGCAGCGCAGCATGCGGGCGCCGGGGTCGTCCTCGTCGCCCAGGTCCCGTAGGGCGGCGACGAGCTCCGCCGGGCCGGTGGCGGGTCCCCGGACCGCGACGGCCGTGCCGACGACGCCCAGGAGCCGGCGGCGCAGCGGCGGCGAGGCGTCGCCGAGCTCGCGGACGCCCTGGAGGCCGAGCGCGATCGCCTCGTCGGGGTCGCCGGACGGCCGGAACGCCGCGGCCCGGCCCAGCGCGGTGGCGCGCGCGACCGGGTCGTGGAGCAGGGCGAGCGCCTGCTCGAGCGCCGCCTCGGCCGCCGTCTGGTCCAGCGGCGACTCCGCGTCGGCCAGCTCCAGCAGCACCGCCGCGCGATCGGGCTCGGGCGGCGGCTCGGCGAGCGCGCGCCGGATCCACCGGCGGGCCGCCGCCGGGTCGTGCGCGGCGAGGGCGGCGCCGGCGGCGCGTCGCAGGGTGGCGACCCGCCGCGCGTCGCCCGCGGGCGGGGCGCCGAGCAGCGCCTCGGCGACCGCGCGGTCGGGGGCCAGGGAGCGGGCGAGCAGCTCGGCGGCACGGGCGTGCGCGTCGCCGGCGACGAGCGCGCGCAGGTCCCCGCGCAGCGCCGCGCGCACGAGCGGGTGGGTGAAGGCGACGGCGTCGCCCGGCCCGAGCACCTCGACGTCGCGCAGCGCGGCCGCCGCGTCGCGCGCGGCCTCGGGGTCGAGGCCGGCGACGTCCGCGGCGAGGCGCAGCGGCTGCCCGTCGCCGACGATCGCGGCGGCCTCGGCCAGCGCCGTGGCGTCGGGGCCGATCTCCGACAGGCGCGTGCGCACCGTGCGCGCGACGCCGGCCGCGCCGCCCTCGAGGAGCGCATCGACGGCATCGGCGGTGGGCGTGAGGCCGCGGGTGGCGATCGCGCGCACCAGCTCGCGCAGCAGCAGCGGGTTGCCGCCCGCGGCGCGGCTGGCGGCGGCGCAGAAGCCCGCCGGCGCATGCTCGCCGAGCGCGCCGCGCAGGAGCGTCTCGGCGCCGGCGTCGGTGAGCGGGCGCGGCGTCAGCGCCGTGTGCTCCAGGGTCGCGAGCAGCCGCGGGACGGCGTGGTCGGCGGCCGGCGCCGCGCCGGGGCGATGCGCGATCAGGAGCAGGACGGGTGCCTCGGGGACGCGGCGCGCGAGCTGGGCGAGGAAGCGCAGCGACGGCGGGTCCGCCCACTGCGCGTCGTCGACGGCGAGCAGCAGCGGGCGCGTGTCGGCGAGCTCCAGCGCCGCCGACCGCAGCCGGTGCAGCAGCGCCCAGTCGCCGGCGTCGACGGGGTCGCCGGTCGGGTCGGGGACCGCCTCGGGCAGGAGCTGGCCGGCGACGCCGAACGTGAGGCCGCGCTCGAGCAGGCTGCAGCCGGCGCGGCGGACGTCGAACCCGGCCGCGCCCGCGCGCGCGACGGCGGCCGACAGCAGGCGCGTCTTGCCGATCCCCGGCGGACCCTCGACGGTGACGACCCCGCCGGCGCCGGCGGCGGCGTCGGCCAGCGCGGCGTCGAGCGCCGCGAGCTCCTCGTCGCGTTCGACGAGATCGCCGTCACGGCCGCTCGCGACGGCGGGCTGGGAGCCGTCCGTGGCCGATGTCCCCACGCCGGGACGGTACCCGATCGCCGTTGCGGGCCGCGCACCCCCGGGTAGGTACCCGGGCGACCGCCGTCGTCCGACGACAGGAGCGAGCCATGGAGCACGAGCACACCGAGCACGTCGCCGCGTCACCCGACGCCGTCTACGCTGCGATCGCCGATGTCGCCAACCTGCCCCGCTACGTCCCGCAGATGACGGCCGCGCGCGAGGCGGGCGACGGGCAGGTGGAGGTCGACGCCCGCTACGGCGGCCACGAGCAGCACGGCGAGGCCCGGTTCACCAAGGACCCGTCCCAGCGGCGGATCGAGTGGAGCTCCGACAGCGGGTACCGCGGCTGGATGCAGGTCGACCCCGACGGGGAGCACGCGCGGCTGACGCTGTTCCTGCACACCGAGCACAGCCACGAGGACGACCGCGACGTCGCGTCGACGCTCGACGCGATCCGGATGCTCGTCGAAGCCGACGTGTGAGCGGCGCTCACGCGCGACCGAGGGCCGTCCGGCGGCCCCCGGTCGCGAGGAGCAGCGGCACCATCGCCAGTGCCAGCGCACCGCCCAGCAGCGACAGCGTCTCGTAGCCGCTGAGGTCGACGACGATCCCGCTCGACACGCCCCCGGCGGCGCCCGCGAGCGCGACGCACAGGTCGACGCGCCCCTGCGTGCGGGCGCGCGTGGCCAGCGGCGCCGCGTCGGTGACGAGCGCGGTGCCGCCGACCAGCCCCAGGCTCCAGCCGACGCCCAGCAGCGCGAGCGCGACCGTCAGCAGGACCATCGAGTCCGTCGGCGCCAGCGCGGCCAGGACGCCCGCGGCCAGCAGCGTGGCGCCGCCGAGCGCGAGCGTGGCGCGCCGGCCGGCGCGGTCGGCGAGGTAGCCCGACAGCGGGGAGGGGAGGTACATCGCGGCGACGTGGATCGAGATCACGAGGCCGGCGGCGCTGAGCCCGTGGCCGTGGTCGCGCATGTGGATCGGGGTCATGGTCATGATCCCGGCCATCACGGCCTGGGTGATGACCATCGCCGCGGCGGCGATCCGCAGGGTCCTGGTGGCGTGCGGGTCGGGCGCCTCGGCGGCGGCGGGTGGTGGCGGCGCGCCGTCCTCCGCACCGGCCGGGGCGGGGTCGCGCTCCAGGCGCCGGGCGAGCAGCAGCGGGTCGGGCCGCAGCAGGACCACGACCGCGAGCGCGGCGAGCCCGTAGCCGAGGCTGGCGAGCATGAACGGGCCCGCGAGCGCACGCACGCCCATCGACTCGGCGACGTCGCCCGTGGCGTCGACGAGGTTGGGGCCGACGACGGCGCCGAGCGTCGTGGCGACCAGCACGGTGCTGACGGCGCGGCCGCGGTGGGCGGCCGCCACGAGGTCGGCGCCCGCGTAGCGCGCCTGCAGGTTCGTGGCCAGGCCGGCGCCGTAGAGGAACAGCATCACGAACAGCAGCGCGACGCTGTCCAGGGCCGCGGCGGCGACGACGCCCGCGGCGCCCAGCGCCCCGACCGCGTACCCGGCCGCCAGGCCCGGCCGCCGCCCGTGCGCCTGCGACACGCGCCCCACGAGCAGCGCGGCGCCGGCCGAGCCGGCGGTGAACAGCGCGGTGGGGACCCCGGCCGAGCTGGTCGAGCCGATCATGTCCTCGGCCAGCAGCGCCCCGACGGTGATGCCCGCGGCGAGCCCGACCCCCGCGAGCACCTGCGCGGCGACGAGCACCTGGATCGTGCGGCGGGCGACCGCCGCGACGTCCGCGGTCATGGCGACGGGGCGCTGAGGCAGGCCGTGAACGCGGCGGGATCGAGCGCGATCGCCCCGCACGCGTACGCCGGGTACTGCGCGTCGGTGATCGCGTCCTTGCCGCCGCTCACGTAGCGGCGCTCGTAGGCGTGGCGCATCGCGGCGTCGGTCGCCAGGCGCTGGGTCAGCGTGCGCAGCGAGGCGGCGTCGAACGCCGGGAGGCCGTAGGCGTCGCGGAAGCGGTACTCGCGGCGCCAGGCGGGCGTCGCGTCGCCGAGGTTCAGCGCGTGGACGGTGACGTCGGCGATCGTGCCGTCGGGGCGCACGCGCGCGGTGGCGAACGCGGGGTTGTTCTCGAAGATCGGGCTGATCGACGGGAGCCCGAGCATCGGCGTGTCGCCGTGGACGCGGTAGGTGCTCATGTGCAGGTGCCCGAACACGAGCGCGGGGATCCGCCCGCTGCCCACCGCCTCGAGCATCGCGGCCTGTCCGACCGGGGTCAGCAGCGGGACCGGCGCGCCGGAGCCCTGGAGCGTGGCGTAGACGTCCATGCCGGGCGGGATGTGGGTGACCATCCAGGCGCGCTGCCCGGGCCGCAGGCCCGCGACGGCCTCGCGCAGCCAGCCGGCCTGGCCGGCGGCCGGGTCGGTGCCCGGCGTCCCGCACGCGTCGTCGTACTCGGTCGACCAGAAGACGTCGTCGAACGCGATGGCGCGCAGGCCGGGGATCGGCAGCCGCGCGGTGTAGGCGCCGAGGTGGCGGAAGCTGCGGACGAACCCCGGGGCGCGCCCGCGGCGGTCGACGAGGGGGCGCCAGGCCCGCGCGGCGCGCAGCAGGAACCGGCTGTCGGGCGCGACCTCGTAGTCGCCGCAGTAGGCGTCCTCGTTGCCGAGCGTCACGACGAACTGGGCACGCGGGTAGGCGGCGCCGAACGCGACGGCGAGGTAGGCGATGGTCTTGTCGACGAACGCGCGGTAGTCGGCCGGGGACGCGCCGGGCGCGAGCTGCTCGTAGGTCTTCTGGAAGTCGTGGGCGAGCAGGTCGCCGGCGATCAGCACCACCGGCGGGTCCGGCGCCGCGCGGCGCATCGCCCGAAGCGACGACGTCAGCAGCGTCGCGTTCGTGTCCTGCCCCCAGGGGCTCGGCGGCCCGCCGGCCAGCAGGGAGGACCACCGGCGCACCGGCGCGGCCTGCAGCCGCGCGACGCGCGCCGCGTCCGCGCCCGCGAACGGGTCGAAGTGGACGTCGCTGACCAGCAGCCACGGCGTCGTCGTCGCGCGCGGCGCGGCCGCCGGGGCGGGCGCCGCGACCACCGCGGCGAGGGCGACGACGGACGCGAGCAGCGCGACGAGACGGGCGGGGCGGGCCATGGCCGGGGATCTTCGCGGCCGCGTCGGACCGCTGGCAAGAGCACCCGCGGACGACGGCCGGACGGTTTCGGCCACGCGCCGGTCCGCCGGCCGGGCGCTCAGCGCGTCTCGGTGACCTTCGTGAGGCCGGGCGGGGCGTCGACCGGCGCGCCGCGCAGCTGGGCCCATCGCAGCGCGAGCACCTGGCCGGGGACGACCGCCACGAGGGGGCTGAGCGGCTCGGGGACGCCGGCGGGCAGCGGGAGGTCGGCCGTGGGGGAGTCGTCCTCGCGGATCGTCGCCGCGCCCCGGCGCGCCAGCGCGGCGCCGGCCTCGAGGACCGAGTCGCGCACGGCGCCCGACGGGGCGACGAGCACGGCCGGCGTCCCGGGCGCCACCGCGGCGATCGGCCCGTGCAGGAGGTCCGGCGGCGAGAAGCCCTCGCCGACGATCCCGGTCAGCTCGCGCACCTTCAGCGCGATCTCCAGCGCGGTCGCGTAGTGGTAGCCGCGGCCGACGACGACCAGGTGGGTGGCGTCGTGGTGGGCGTCCAGCGCCGGCACGCGGGCCATCGCGGCCTCGGTGACCTGGGCGATGCGCTCCGGGATGTCGGCGAGCCGCGCCGGGCCGGCGTCGTCGCCGCTGAGGGCCGCGGCCAGCCGGGCGACGACCGCCAGCGAGGCCGTGTACGTCTTCGTGGCGGCGACCGAGCGCTCGACGCCGACGGCGAGGTCGAGCACGACGTCGGCCGCGGCGGCCAGCGGCGAGGCGGGATCGTTGGTGATCGCGGCCGTCGGGACGCCGGCCGCGTGCGCCGACTCGACCACGCTGACGACGTCGGGCGAGCGTCCCGACTGCGAGATCGCCAGGACGAGCGCGCGGGCGCCGGGGGAGACGACCGGTGCGCCGTACTGCGACGCCAGCGACGGGGCGGCGAGCGCGACGGGGATGCCGAGCCGGGCGCCGATGAGGTACTGCGCGTACCGCGCGGCGTTGTCGGACGTGCCGCGGGCGGCGATCACGACCTGCTCGAGGCGCCCGCGCTCGCGCAGCCGGGCGGCGAGGGCGTCGACGGCGGCGCCGGTGCTGCGCAGCGCGGCGCGGACCGCGTCGGGCTGCTCGCGGATCTCGCGCTCGAGGTGGGACGCCGGCGCGGTCGCGCTCATCGCAGGCCGGTGATCATCGCGACGATCTCGTCCCCGTCGGTCTGCGCCGTCTCGCGGACGCCGACCTGCTCGCCTCGGCGCAGGACGCAGATGCGGTCCGACAGGCGGAAGACCTGGTCCAGACTGTGGCTGACGATCAGGATCGCCTTGCCGCGCTCCTTCATGCGCAGGATCGTCTCCTCCACGCGCGCGGTCTCCTGGACCCCGAGCGCGGCCGTCGGCTCGTCCATGAGGATCAGCCGCTCGCCCCAGTGGGTCGCGCGCGCGATCGCCACGCCCTGGCGCTGGCCGCCCGACAGCGCGCGGATCGGCACGCGCGGCGAGGGGATGCGGATGTCGAGCTCCTGCAGCAGCTCGGCCGTCTCGGCGGCCATGCGTCCCCGGTCGAGGCGCCGCAGCGGCCCGCGGACGAGCTCGCGGCCCAGGAACAGGTTCATGTAGACGGGCTGGTTGTCGGCCAGCGCGAGATCCTGGTAGACGACCTCGATCCCGTGCGCGCGGGCGTCGTTGGGCGTCGTCATCCGCACGGGCTCGCCGTCGAGGACGATCTCGCCGTGGCTCGGCGGGTGGACGCCGGCGATGATCTTCAGCAGCGTCGACTTGCCGGCGCCGTTGTCGCCGACGAGCGCGACGATCTCGCCGGCGTGGACGTCGAGGTCGACGGACCGCAGGGCGACGACGGCGCCGAAGTGCTTGCCGATGCCGGCCAGGCGCACCAGCGGGGCGCTCGTCGCGGTGCTCAGCTCGGCCATGACGCCTCCCGTCCGTCGCTGCTCCAGATGCCCGTCACGCGGGGCGCGCCGTCGGCGACCCCGGCGATGCCGACTACGTGCGCGCGGGTGACGAACGCCTGGATGCGGAACCCGAAGATCGCGGTGGCGCCGGTGCGCGGCGGCGGGCCGTCGCCCGGGTCGAGCTGCCCGTAGTAGTCGATCGCCTCGGGCGGCGGGATCGTGGCGTCCAGGAGGCGCGGCTCGGCGCCGGCGCCCTCGCTGACGCGGGCGTGCAGCGGGTAGGGCGGGAACACCGGGTCGATGTAGAGGCCGCCGCCGAACACGTACGCGCGGCCGTCGTGGTGGTGGGAGACCTCGGTCACGTAGCAGACGGCGGGCCGTTCGACGAGGTCCTCGACGGCGTGCAGCGGGGTCGTGCCCGTGAGCCCGTGGCCGGGCTCGACGTGGGTGGCGCCGTGCTCGGCCAGGAGCGCGAAGACCGCGCTCGAGGTGGTGCCGGGCGCGTTGATCGCCAGGTCCGCGTGGCCGGCGGCGCGCAGCGCCTCCGCCGCCCGGGCGAGCGTGCTCAGGTTCGGCGTCGGGCGCACCGCGCGCGCCTCGCGGTCGAACAGCAGCGCGGGGAACGTCGTGATGCCGGCGAAGCGGGCGCCGTCCAGGCCGTCCAGGCGACGTGCCACGTCGACGACCGCGGACGCCTCGAAGCCGCCCTCGTGGCCGGGGTAGAAGCGGTCGCCGGGCGCGTGGATGCGGGCCAGCAGCGCCTGCTCGCGGCCGGCGGCGCGCGCGGCCGCCGCGGCCTCGGCGGCCTTGTCGTCGCCGAAGACCGTCCAGTGCACGGGGTCCATCGCGCTCGCGGCCGCCGCCTCGGCGACCGGGACCTGCACGAGATGGCCGACGTGGCCGACCCGCAGGCCGCCCGCGTGCAGCCGCCGCGCGTCGTCCATGTCGACGGCGACGCCGAGGTCGATGCCGGCGTCGCGGACGGCCGCCAGGAACCCGGGGGCGCGGCCGACCTGCTTGGTCATCGCCAGCACGGTGAGCCCGTGCCGGTCGGCCTCGGCGCGCATCGCGGCGGCGTTCGCGCGGACGGCGTCGAGGTCGAGCGCGTACGCGTTGGCCGGGATCGCGCCCTGCTGGTGCAGCGCGGCGACCGCGTCGAGGAAGGCGGGGTTGCGTCGTTGCAGGAGGTCGAGGAACACGGGTCGCTCACGCTCCCTTCGGCTCTCGGAGGGTCAGGGAGATCGCGATCAGGAGCAGCACGCCCTGCGCGACCATCTGCTGGTTGGAGTCCAGGCCCATGAGGATCAGGCCGTTGGTGAGCATGCCCATGATCAGGCTGCCCACCAGCGCCCCGACGACGCTGCCGGCGCCGCCGAACAGGCGCGTGCCGCCGATCACGACGGCCGCGATCACGATCAGCAGGTCGGAGACGCCGAGGGTGTAGCTGGCCGCCTGGACGCGCCCCAGGTAGAGGAGGCCGGCGAGGCCGGCGGCGGTGCCGCTGATGACCAGCACCGCGAGGCGCACGCGGTTGACGTTGATGCCGGTCACCCGCGCGGCGTCGGCGTTGTCGCCGATCGCCAGCACGTGCGCGCCGAACCGCCGGTGGCGGTAGACGAAGTGGCCGAGCGCCACGATCGCGATCGTCCACACCACCAGCCCCGGGATCGGGCCGACGTCGCCCGAGCCGAACACGTTCGTGAACGTGTCGTTGACGACGGCGACGGCCTCGAGGTCCGTCGTCCAGCGCGCCAGGCCGGCGACGAGGCCCATCGTCGCCAGCGTGACGAGGAACGACGGCAGCCGCAGCCCGGTCACGAACAGCCCGTTCACGAGCCCGACCGCGGCGCCCACGCCCAGGCCGGCGGCGATGCCGGCCACGAGGCCGACGTCGCGCAGGACGATCGCGCCGACCAGCGCGGCGAGGGCCACGACCGACCCGATCGACAGGTCGATCTCGCCGGCGCTGAGCACGAAGACCACCCCGACCGCCATCACGGTGATCGGGGCGGTCTGGCGCGCGATGTTCAGCAGGTTGTCCGACGTCAGGAAGCCGTCGTCGTGCAGCGTGATCGCGAAGAACGCGAGGATCAGCAGGAACGCGACGTAGACGACGTACTGACGCGGGTCGACCCGGCGCACCCGCGCCAGCACCGACCCCCGCGGGTCGGCCTCGCGGCGCGGGGCCTGGCCGGTGCTGGGCGCGGACGGCATGGCGCGTCTACCCGAGGGCGTCCAGGACCGCCTTCGGCGGCGCCTCGTTGAGGGACTCCTGGTACCCGGCCTCGAGGTTGTCCTTGGTCACGGTCACGACCGGCGCCACGAGGAACTCCGGCGCCTCCTTGCCGAGGATGCCGTACGCGGCGGACTTCGCCATCGCCCGGCCGAGCTCGTAGGCGCGGTCGGCGATCAGGGCCGCGGTGTTGCCGCCCTTGGCCATGTCGATCGCCAGCACCTCGTCGAGGTCGAGCGAGACCATCTTCGCGTCGGTGTTCCCCGCGCTGCGCAGCGCCGACAGGACGCCCTCCGCGGGCGGCTGCGAGAACGTCACGTAGATGCCCGCGAGGTCCGGGTTCTTGACCAGGATCGCGTTCGCCTGCTCCTCGGCCTTGGCCGGGTCGGCGATGCCCTGCTCGGCGACGATCTCGATGTCGGGGTAGTTCTCCTCGATCGTCTTCTTGAACGCCTCGTCGCGCTGGTTGGTGACGTAGTACTCGGCGTCGTGGAAGAAGTAGGCGATCTTGCCCTTGCCGCCGATCGCCGCCGCGAGCGCGTCGGCCGCCTGGTGGCCCATCTCGAACAGGTCGTCGGTCACCACCGTGACGTAGTCCTCGCCCTGCACGAAGCCGGACGGGACGTTGGACAGCAGGACCAGGTTCGCGCCCGCCTTGACCGCGCCGCGGTAGGCGGAGGCGGTGGCCGTCGGGTCGACCGGCAGCGACAGGAGCGCGTCGGGCCGCTTGGCCATGACGGTCTCGATGTCGCTCTTCTGCTTGCCGGCGTCGAAGTTCGCCTGCGTCTCGGCGACGACGTCGATGCCCAGCTCGGCGAACTGGTCCTTGGCGCCGCGGCTGACGGCGTTGACGAAGTCCGAGGACTGGTGCCACACGAGCGCGGCGGTGTGGTCGCCGGACTTGATCTGCTCGATCTCCTCGGCCGTCAGCTCCAGCTCGCTCGTGGGCGTCGCCTTCTCGCCGGCGGGCCCGACGGTCTCGCCGACGGCAGGAGACGGCTGTGCGGCCGCCGCGGTCGTCGCGGAGGCGGTGGAGCCGCCGGCCGTGTCCCCCGACGACTCCGAGTCGTCGCTGCCGCAGGCGCCGAGGACGACCACGGCGAGCAGGGCAGCGAGCATCGCGATCACGCGATGAGCCTTCATGGATGTGCTCCTTGGGTGCGGCCGGCCCCGCAATGGCCGGCGATGAACAACGACAGCGCCTTGGCCGCGTCGACGACCTCCCGCACGGCGACGCGCTCCTCGGCGGTGTGACAGACGGCGATGTCGCCCGGCGCGAAGTACACGCACGGGATCCCCTGCCCGGTGAGGAAGGAGGCCTCCGACCAGAACGGCGCCCCGGCGATGCCGCCGGTGCCGGGCGCGACGCCCTGGACGCACGCGCGCAGGGCCGCGACCGCGTCCAGGTCGGCCGGCGTCTCGCTGGGCAGGCCGCCGAGGGCGTGGTCGCGCCCGGCCGGGAAGCGCACGTCCGCGGTCACGCCGGTGCCCTCGACGCCGCGCGCGACGGCGGCCTCGATCGCGGCGCCGGCCTCGTCGAGGTCCTCCGACGGGACGAGCGTGCGGATGAGGCTGAGCCGTGCGGTGCCGGGAACGGCGATGTAGCCGCCGGCCGCCGCCTCGGTCACGAGGAGGCCCGGGTGGCCGAGCAGCGGATGCGCGGGCTGTGCGCGGAGGGCGTCGTCGAGCGCCCACAGCTCCGACAGCACCCGGTGGGCGGCGCGCAGGGCGTCGACGCCCTCCTCGGGGCGCCCGAAGTACGCGCTGCGGCCGGTCAGCTCGACGTCGGCGATCAGGAAGCCGATCTGGGCGGGGTAGACGTCGAGCGTCGTGGGCTCGACGTACACGGCGAAGTCGGTCCGGGGCACGGTCCCGTCGGCGATGCGCTCGGCCAGCGCGCGCATGCCGATGCTGCGGCCGAGGCCCGGCTCGCCGCTCTCCTCGTCGCAGATCCAGGCGGTGACGAGGTCGCCCCGGAGCGGGCCCGCCGCGGTGGCGACCGCGCGCACGGCGGCCAGCGCGGCGGCGATGCCGCCCTTCAGGTCGGCCGCGCCGCGGCCCCACAGCTCGCCGTCGACGATGGCGGCGCCGAACGGGTCCTCGCGCCGGTCGCCGGTCCAGCGCTCGGCCCAGCCGTCGACGCGCACGGTGTCGAGGTGGCCGGCCAGGAGGAGGCTGCGACCGCCGCCCGTCCCGCGGGTCACGCTCCAGACGATCGGGCGGCCGGGCTCGACCTCCTCGACGTGCACCTCGTCGGCGCCGGCGGCCCGCAGCTCGTCGGCGACGAGCGCCGCGAAGGCGGTCTCGTCGCCGGTGATGGACGGCGTGCGCACGGCGCGCTGCAGCAGGTCGACGACGGCGGCGTCGTCGACGGCGCGCAGCAGGGCGTCGCGGTGCGCGGGCGGGAGCGGTGCGGTCACCGTTCGGCCTCCGTGGGGTGGGGGTCGGCGTCGCGGGCGAGCTCGAGCGCGCCGAGCACGCCGGCCTGCTCGCCCAGCGAGCTGGCCTCGATCGAGAGGGGCCGGTGGGTGAGGCGGGCGAGGTGCGCGCGGATCGCGGCCAGCAGCTCGGGACGCGTGCCGATGCCGCCGCCGAAGACGACGAGCGCCGGGTCGAGCACGCTCTGCACCGCCGCGACGGCGAGGGCCAGCGACCGCGCCTGGTGGTCGAGCGCCGCCTCGGCCTCGCGATCGCCCGTCGCCGCCAGCGCGAACAGGTCCACGGGCCGTCCCGGGTCGGCGCCGGTGCGCTCCGCGTAGCGGCGGGCGACGGCGCCGCCGCCGGCCGCCTCCTCGAGCGTGCCGCGCACGTGGTTGACGGGGGAGAACGGGTCGCCGCCGAGCGGCAGCCAGGCGATCTCCCCGGCGGCGCCGGTGGCGCCGCGCTGGAGCCGGCCGCCGGCCACGATGCCCATCCCGATCCCGGTCCCGACGGCGATGAACGCGAAGTCGTCGTGGTCGGCGCCGAGCCCGTGGCGGTGCTCGGCCAGCGTCGCGGCGTTGACGTCGTTGTCGATCGCCACGGTGACGCGGAGCGCCTCGCGCAGGGCGCCCGCGAGGTCGACGCCGTCGAAGGGCGGCAGGTTGGGCGCCAGGTGCAGCGTGCCGCTCTCGCGGTCGGCGACGCCCGGGACGCCGAGCCCGATCCGGCCGACCTGGTCCCAGCCGATGCCGCTCTCGTCGGCGAGCTCGTGACACAGGTCGACGATCAGCTGCACGACGCGGGCGGCGTCGTCGCCGGGGGTCGGGCGGGCGGCGCTGGCCAGCGCGTTGCCCGCCTCGTCGGCCAGCAGCACGCGGGTGAAGGAGCCGCCGAGGTCGACGCCGGCCACGTGGCGGCCGGCTGCGTTCGTGCCATTAGGAAAGGGCATTTCCTATTTACGATCCTAGGCATGCCGTGAAGGAGATGTCAAGCCGGTGTCGAAGCGCTCCGGCTCGGACACCGTTCCTGAAAACCTGCTTCTCTATTGCGGACGCCCATGCCCGCGCCTCAGCCCTCCAGCCGCGCGATCCGAGAGCACAACCTGCAGCTCGTGCTGCGCGCGCTCGGCCGCGACGAGGCGCGGTCGCGGGCGGAGCTGGCCGCGGCCACCGGGCTGTCCAAGCCGACGGTCGGGGGCGCGCTGCGCGTGTTCGCGCAGGCCGGGCTCGTGCGCGAGATCGGCCGCACCACCGGGCGGCGCGGGCCGAGCGCGACGCTGTATCAGCGCGTGCCCGACGCGGCGCTCGTGCTCGGCGTCGACGTGGGCGCGCGCTACGTCCGCGCCGTGCTCGCCGACCTCGACGGCGCGCCGGTCGACGAGCACACCGTGCGCCTCGAGCGCCCGCACGCCGACGCGGTCGTGGCCGCGGCCGAGACCGTGCGCGCGCGGATCGCCGACCGCCTCGCCCGCACGGAGCTGGCCGTCGTGGGGACGCCCGGGGTGGTCGACCCGCACAGCGGGCGGGTGGGCGCGGCGCCGAACATCGAGGGCTGGGAGGGGGTGATGGCCGAGCGGGTGCTCAGCCGCGCGCTCGGCCTCCCGGCGCTCATCGAGAACGACGTGAACCTGGCCGCGCTCGGCGAGCGGGCCCACGGCGGCGGGCGCGGGGTCGACAGCTTCGCCTATCTGGCCATCGGCTCGGGCCTCGGCGCCGGGATCGTGCTCCACGGGCAGCTCCATCGCGGCGCGCGCGGCGCCGCGGGCGAGGTCGGCTTCCTGCCGATCGGCGAGGACCCGTTCGCGGGCACCCGCCCCGCTGGGAAGGGGGCGATGGAGCGCCGGCTCTCCAGCGCGGGCCTGGTGGCGCTCGCCGAGGACCTGGCCGCTACGACGCCCAGCGAGATGACGCCCCCGTTCCAGGTCGACGAGCTGTTCGACGCGGCGCGCCACGGCGACCCGCTCGGGCGCGCGGTCGTGGCGCGCGCGGCGCGCGAGATCGCCGTCTGCGTGGCCGGCATCAGCGCCGTCGTCGACCTCGAGCTCGTGCTGCTCGGCGGCGGGATCGGCGACAACGACGACCTGCTCCTGCCCGACGTGCGCGCCGCGATCGGCGAGCTGCTGCCGCTGCCGCCCCGGGTCGAGCGCGCCGCGCTGGCGGCGCGCGCGGTCACGACCGGGGCCGTCGCGGTCGGCTGCGACCGGGCCCGGCAGGCGCTCGTGGGCCGGCTCGTCGACGGCGAGGGCACGGCGGGCGACGGCTCGGCCGCCGACTGACCGGGGCGGCGCGTCAGCGGCTCAGCGGGACTCGCCGCCCGTGTCGCGGTCGCCCGCGTCGGGCGTCTGCGGGCTCGTCTCGGGCGGGGTCTCCGCGGCCGGCTCGACGGGCCGGTAGCGGCCGTCGGGATCGAGCCGCATCGTGATCTTCGGGCGGCCGTCCGGGGTGGGCGGCGCGCCGGCGGCCGGGCGGGACGAGCGCTCGAAGCGGGCCATGCGATGAGGGTAGTCGGCGCGCCGTTGTCGTCTCGGGCTCGCATGGCGAGCTGGATCTGACAACGGCCCGCGACGCGGGACGGCTCAGCCGTGCCGCGAGCTGATCGCCGCGGGCTCGCGCACGCACTCGGCGAGCTGGGCGAACCGCACGCGGGCCTCCTCGGCGCCGATGCGGTCGGCGTCGGGCGGCAGGACCTGGTCGGCCGTGTCGAGGCGGTCGACCGCCCGGTCGCCGAGGGCGTCGATCGCGGCCGCGATCGCGTCCAGGCCGGCCGACACGCAGTCGAGCACGGCGTCGACGTCGCCCGGCGGCACCGGCCGCCGGCCGGCCGCCCGCATCCCCTGGGCGGCGGCGAGCACCGCGCAGGCCTGGTCGTAGAGCTCATGCGTCGGATCGCGCACGGGAGCCGGGGCCACGCTCATGCCGACAGCTCCGCCAGCGTCGGGCCGACCCGCTCGCGCAGGCCACCGGTCATGTCGCGCGCGGCCCGCAGCGCGCGCGCCGTCTCGTCGCACTGCTCGATCACGCGGCGCGCGCCCGCGACGGTCTCGCGCCGCGCCGCCCCGTCCGCGGCGCCCACGACCTGCTCGGCCGCCTGCGCGCGCAGCGCCGTCATCGTGTCGGCCAGCGCGTCGAACGTCGCCTCCAGGCAGCCGAGCGTGGCCGCGATCGCCGGCTGCGCCCCGTCGGCGCCGGCGACCGCGCGCAGCCCGCGGGCGGCGAGCAGCAGGTCGCACGCCTGGTCGTACAGCACGCGCTCGGGCCCGGCGTCGGGAGGCGTCCCGCTGGCCGGACGATGGCGCTCGAAGAACGGGTGACGGCGGTGAAGGATCGACATGGCGGCAGGCTCGCGCACACGCGCGGGCGCGTACATTGGGCCCGATGTGTATTCCCGGGCCGGCGGCGCCGCCCGCGCGACGCGGCGCGATCTCCATCTTCTGGCGCGTCGTCGGGGTCAACGTCGTCGTCCTGGGGATCTCGGCGCTGCTGCTGATCGTCACCCCGGTGCGCATCACGCCGCGGATCGCCGCCGCCGAGGCCGCGATCGTCATCGCCGGCTTCGTGGTCCTCACCGCGATCAGCTTCTTCCTGCTGCGCGGCGTGCTGTCCCCGCTGCGGCGCCTGGCGGCGACGATGGACCAGGTCGAGCTGCGCACCCCGGGCCGCCGGCTCGACGAGCGCGAGGGGCGCTACGCCGAGGTCCTGTCGGTCGTGCGCGCGTTCAACGCGATGCTCGACCGCCTCGAGCAGGAGCGGCGCACGAGCAGCCGCCGGGTCCTCGAGGCCCAGGAGGCGGAGCGCGTGCGGATCGCGCGCGAGCTGCACGACGACATCGGCCAGACGCTGACGGCGATCGCGATGGAGGCCGAGCGCTCCGCCGGTCCCGAGGACGATCCGCAGTCGCAGGCGCTGCGCCGGGCCGCGAGCGCGGTGCGTGCGAGCCTCGACGACCTGCGGCGCATCGCGCGGGAGCTGCGCCCCGAGGCGCTCGACGACCTGGGGCTGGCGAACGCGCTCATCTCGCTCGGCCGGCGCGTCGACGCGCAGAGCGGCGTGAACGTGTCCGTCCGCGTCGCCGAGGGCCTGGCGCCCCTGCCGTCCGAGACGGAGGTCGCGATCTACCGGGTCGCCCAGGAGAGCCTCACCAACGCGCTGCGCCACGCCGGCGCCAAGCACGTCGAGGTGACCCTGACGCCCGACGGGCCGTGGACGGTCCTGCGGGTGCGCGACGACGGCCGCGGGCTGCGCGGCAGCGTCGAGAGCGGCACCGGCATCACCGGCATGCGCGAGCGCGCGATGCTCGTCGACGGGCGCCTCGCGCTGCGCTCGATGCCGGGCGAGGGGACCGAGGTGGAGCTGCGAGTTCCTGGAGGGAGCACCTGATGGGAGTGCCGCTGAAGACCCGCATCCTGCTCGCCGACGACCACGCGGTCGTGCGCGGCGGGCTGCGCATGGTGCTCGACGCCGAGCCCGACCTCGAGGTCGTCTGCGAGGCCTCCGACGGCGCCGAGGCGCTGCAGCTCGGGCTGCGCGAGGAC
>DATMSA010000074.1:0-3477 GCA_035565675.1 Capillimicrobium sp.
CCCTGCACGGACTCCGCGCCCGGATCGCCGCCAAGCTGCTGGCCTACAGCGCCGGCATCTGGATCAACTGCCTCTGCGGCCGCCCCACCCGCGCCTTCGCCGACCTCAACGCCTAACCAGGCGTGGCATCAATCATCTAGCCCCGCCGCCCGATCGGCTTGAGGCCGCCCCAGAACGGCGGGGCGTCCGGCGTCGACTCCTGCCAGCCGCCCACCCCGTACGAGGCGTCCTTGGCGATCTGCCCCACGGTGGTGACCTGGCCGGAGACGCCGTCGGAGGGCACCGCCGCGAGCGTCACCGGGCCGGACCAGCTCCAGCCGTCCGCGCCCGGCGTGAGCGGGGCGCCGGGGGCGCCGGTCACCCTGACGTTCTTGGTGGTGAAGGCGATGATCTGCGTGACCACGTACGTGCCGCCGGTGTCGCCGACGTAGAAGCTGACCTTGTCCCAGTCGGCGCTCACCGGCCGGTCGTCGTAGCTCGCCTGGTAGATGGGCGCGGGCGGCGTGAACGGGGTGGCCTGAAGGCGGCTGACGCGGGCGCGCCCGGTGGTGTGGTCGCCGACCCGGACGGAGACCTTCAGGTGGCGCGCGCCGCGGGCGCGGCGGCTCTGGGCGCGGGTGAGGAGGATGTGGTGGGGCGCGGTGATGCGCTCGCTCGGGTGCACGGGGTAGGTCTTGACCGTCGAGGCGATGCGCTTGCCGCGGTGGTCGCGCACGACGATGCGCACGCGCTCGGTGCGGTCGCCGGGCTCGTGCGCGACGGGGAAGGTGACGGCGATGCGCCCGGCGTGGGGGCCGTCGGTGATGCGCGAGGCGTACGGCTTGGTGGTGAGCGCGTGGGCGGGCGCTGCGCCGATCGCGACCGCGAGGAGCGCGCCCAGGAACGCCGTCCGGTGTCTGAGCCTGGTCATGGCGTGGTCGAGGCCACGATCGTGCCCGAGAAGGACGGCACGCTCAACCCCTCATCCCAGCTCGCCTGCCCGGACGCGCCGTCCGGACCGATCGAGCCGCTGGTGGCGACCGGTGTCAGCGGGGTGGTGTTGTCCCGCAGGAACCTCACCTGGCCGGACCACGTGTAGCCCGTGTCCGTGATGGTGAGCGGGTTGGCGCCGGTGACACCGCCGCCCAGCACCTCGTTGCCGGCTCGGGCGGAGACGTTCGTGAGCGAGTACTGGCCGCCGGAGGCGTGGATGAAGAAGACGACCTGCGCCCAGTTCTGGTTCGACCCCTTGTAGAACGGCGCCGGCGGCGTGAACTGCGTGGCGTCGAGGCGCGTCACGCGGGCGCGCCTGGACGTGTGGTCCCCGATGTCGATGGAGACCCGCAGGTGGCGGGCGTTGCCGGCCTGGCGGCTCTGGGCGCGGGTGAGGACGATGCGGTGCGGCGCCGTGATGCGCTCGGACGGGTGGACGGGGTAGGTCCGGACGGTCGAGGCGATGCGCTTGCCCCTGTGGTCGCGCACGGTGATGCGGACGCGCTCGGTGCGGCCGTCGGGCGCGGGGTCGTGGACGGCCGGGAAGGTGACGACGATGCGCCCGGCGTGCGGGCCGTGGGTGATGCGGGCGGCGTGCGGCTTGGGGGTGAGCGCGTGGGCGGGCGCCGCGAGGATCGCAAGAGCGAGGAACGCGCCGAGCGGGGCGGTCCGGCGTCCGTGCCTGGTCATTGCCCGAAGATACCGGCTGTCCGCTCGAAGACTGCCAGGAGCGCTGCAGCCACCGTCTCGCGGTCGTCGCGAAACTGGCGGTAGGAGATCCGCACGACGCGCCACCCGTTGGCCTGCAGGGCGAGGTCGCGCGCGTGGTCGTCCTCGAACCGGGCGCGCGTCCGGTGGGCGCCCCAGCCGTCGAGCTCGACCGCCACCCGGTGCTCCGGCCAGTGCAGGTCGACCTCCCAGCCGATCAGGTCGAGGTTCACCGCGGGCCGTGGCAGGCCGTGCTCGTCGAGGAGCTTCAGCACCTGACGCTCCAGCCAGGACCGGATCTTGCGCGGATCGGCGGGCCGGGCGTCGGCGATGGCGGTTCGGAGGCGCCCCGCGCCGCGCTGACCCTGGTTGCGCTCCAGGCAGTCGTCGATGTCGATGAGGTCGAAGAGGCGCAGCTCCTCGGAGCGCTCGATCGCCCGTTCGAGGATGCGCTTGGGGCGGGTGGCGGCGACGTCCAAGAGCGTGCGGGCGACCGTGGTGATCGGGATGCCGTTGAGCTCTGTCCGGTCGGCGGGATGCAGGCGGGTGCGGTGCAGCGTGATCCGTGGGAGCGTGCGCCCGCGCGCGAGCCGCGCCGTCACGTCCGCGCGCGCGCGGGCGTCGACGACGAGGCCCCAGGCGTCGGCGGCCGACGTGTGCGAGAGCACCGCGCCGGGGCCGGCGGCGAGGACCGCGGCGAGGCGGTACGCGTCGGGAACCAGCGAGGCGTGCCCGACCGCGTAGACGCCGCGATGCAGGCGGATCAGGCGCCCGGACGCGACCTGCCGTGCGATCGCCGTGTCGCTCAGTCCCGTCTCGCGCAGCTGCTCGCGCGCGACCACACCGTGCTGCGTCGCGGCCAATGCGGCGGCCACGTCACGAGTGGCGAATTGTGTCCGCTCAGCGGACATGAATCGCCATTCAGCTCTTGGGGCGGCGGGCACCCCGCAAGCGTGGCGGGCGAGGTGTGACAGCGGACCACCGGTTCGTCACGGAAGCGCGTAGCGCTCGCGCAGCAACGCCACGCGGCCCAGCGCCTCGGCCGCCCGGGCGCGCAGCACCGGGTCGGACCGCAGCCCCTCGAGCACGGCGCGATAGGCGGCCTCCTGCTCGGCGGCGTCGCCGGGGACCCACAGCAGGTCGGCGCCCGCGCGCAGCGCGTCGACGGCCGCCTCGGCCGCGGTGCCGCCGGTGACCGCCGTCGCGGCGTTCAGGTCGCCGCTGATCGCCACGCCGCCGAACCCGGCGCCTCGGCGCAGGAGGTCATAGGCCTCGGGCGCGAGCGAGGCCGGCCCGGCGTCGTCCCACGCCGCGTAGATCGCGTCGCTCATCAGCATCGCCGGCGCCTCGGCGCGCACCGCCGCCCGGAACGGCGCCAGGTCCCGCCCGCGCAGCTCGTCGAGCGACATCCCCACCGTCGCCGGCCCGTCGACCGGGTCCTGCGACGCCGCGCCCTCGCCGGGGAAGCTGCCCGGCGCGCTGGCCAGCCCCACCGCGCGGTACCCGGAGACCGCCGCCGCCACCAGGTCGGAGGCCACCGCCGGATCGGGCGAGAACCCGCGACCCGCCGCGGGGCCGCTGACCACCGCCAGGTCGGCCACCGGCGCGCCCAGCGTCAGCTCCACGCCCAGCCCGCGCAGCGCCCGCCCGGCCGTCACCGCCGCGCGCCGCGCCTCGCGCGCGCCCGCCTGCTCGGGCTGCGGAGGCGGCGGCAGCCCCGGCAGCGACGACGCCGTTCCGCCGGCCTGGCGGATCGCCACCAGCGGCGGCTCCGCCGAGCCCCATCCGGCCGCGTCC
>DATMSA010000075.1:0-12071 GCA_035565675.1 Capillimicrobium sp.
CAGCTACCACGCGGGGCTGATCGGCCGCTACGCGATCGAGGGCTGGGCGCGGGTGCCCGTCGAGGTGGAGATCGCCTCCGAGTACCGCTACCGCGATCCGATCGTGGGGCCGGGCGACCTGGTCGTCGGGATCACGCAGTCCGGCGAGACGGCCGACACCCTCGCGGCGATGCGCCTGGCGCGTGGGCGCGGCGCGACCGTCCTGGCGGTCACGAACGTGCAGGGCTCGCAGGCCACCCGCGACGCCGACGCCGTGCTGTTCACGCGCGCGGGCCTCGAGGTCGGGGTGGCCGCCACGAAGACCTTCACCTGCCAGGTCGCGGCGATGCTGCTGCTGGGCCTGCGCCTGGCCGAGCTGCACCGCACGCTGCCGCCGTCGCGGCTGGCCGCGCTCGTCGACGAGGTCCGCCGCCTGCCCGTGCACGCGGCGCGCCTGCTGGACACCGCCGGGCCCGCCGTCGCCGCGCTGGCCGAGCACTGGTGGCAGGCCGACTTCTTCCTGTTCCTCGGGCGCCACAGCGGCCTGCCGGTCGCGCTCGAGGGCGCGCTGAAGCTCAAGGAGATCAGCTACATCGCGACCGACGCGTACGCGGCCGGGGAGATGAAGCACGGCCCGATCGCGCTGCTGGACGAGATGACGCCGGTCGTGTGCGTGGCGACGGACTCGCCGGTGCTCGACAAGGTGGCCTCCAACATGCAGGAGGTCCGCGCCCGCGGCGCCCATGTGATCGCGATCACGACCGAGGGCAACGAGGAGATCGCCGGCCAGGCCGAGTCGACCCTCGCGATCCCGCGGACCGACTGGACCCTCCAGCCGATCCTCGCCGTGATCCCGCTGCAGCTCCTGGCCTACGGGATCGCGCGCCGCCGCGGCCTGAACGTGGACCAGCCGCGCAACCTCGCCAAGACCGTCACGGTCGAGTAGCGCCGCCGCCGCGCCGCCGCGCGGCTCGCCGCCACGCGCCGCGCCGCGCCGGACCAGACGGCCGTGTGGCACCTGGCGTCCGCATACCGGCTGCCATGTGCCACACGTCTGCGGGTCGGCTCAGTCCTCAGCCGGCCGGAACAGCGCCGCGACCGTCATCACGAGGATCTTCACGTCGAGCCACAGGGACCAGTGCTCGATGTAGAAGTTGTCCCACTCGACGCGGTCCTCCAGCGACGTCTGGCCGCGCAGGCCGTGCACCTGCGCCCACCCGGTCAGGCCGCAGCGGACGCGCAGGCGGTCGCCGTAGCGCGGGATCTCGCGCTCGAACTCCGCGACGAACTCGGGCCGCTCCGGGCGCGGGCCGACGAGGCTCATCTCGCCCCGCAGGATGTTCAGGAGCTGGGGGAGCTCGTCGAGCGAGGTGCGCCGCAGCAGGCGGCCCAGGCTCGTGCGGCGGTCGTCGCCCTCGACGCCGCCCGGGGCGCACCCGGGCTCGGGGCGGAAGCCGTTCGCGGTCGGCGGCGGGCCGACGCGCATCGTGCGGAACTTGAGCACGTCGAACTCCTGACCGTCGAGGCCGACGCGCCGCTGGCGGAACAGGATCGGGCCGGGCGAGTCGAGGCGCACCGCGAGCGCCAGCGCGGCCAGGAGCGGCCACAGCAGGATCAGCGCGGTGAGCGAGCCGACGATGTCGATCGCGCGCTTGACCGCCAGCGCCGCGCCGCGCCGCGCGGACGGGCGCAGGCCCAGCAGCGGCAGCCCGCCGACGTGCTCGTAGACGATCCGGCCGTTGAGCGCGTCGAACATCCGCGGGACGATCGACACCCGCACGCCGACGCGCTCGCACTGGCGGATCGCCGGCCACAGGCAGTCGTCGTGCGCCGCCGGCGAGAACGCGATGATCGCCTGCTGGGCGCCGGCCATCTCGGCGATCGCCGGCAGGTCGCCGATCGTGCCGAGGACCGGCAGCGGCGACGGCTCGGACTGGTGGCCGTCGGGGTCGCAGGGCGCGTCGACGAAGCCGATCGGCCGCAGGCCGTAGCGCGGGTCCTCGGCCAGGCGGCGGGCGAGCCGCGTGCCGATCGAGCCGGTGCCGACGATCAGCGTCGGCCGCGCCACGTGGCGGCGGGTGCGGGCCCGGCGCTGGCCGGCCCACAGCGCCGTGCGCCCCGCGGCGATCCCGGCGAAGCCCAGCGCGGCCGCCCCCGCGGCGTGGGCGACGTCGAGGTGGTCGCCCTGCGCGGTCGCCAGGACCACGGCGCCCATCGCCGCGACGGCGACCGCCTCCGCGGCGCGCCACAGCGCGCTGATCGGCGAGCCGCCGATCCCCCACGAGTACATGCCTCGGGCGGCGAGCAGGGCCGCGCCCAGCAGCGGCACGACGATCAGCGGCGAGCCCGAGAGGAGGTCCCGCGGCCCGCCCGCCTCGACGGCGGCGGCGATCCCCAGCGCGGCGAGATCCGACAGCGCGCACAGCACCCCCAGCGCCCTCCCGTCCCACGTCGCCAGTCCCCGCTGCGCCGGCGCGAGCGCCGGTTCGGCGGTGCCGGCGGTGGCCCGCTGGAGCAGCTCGGTTTCGGTCTCCGCCAGGGACATGACGCTGTGCTCGACCGTACGTCCGCGGGGTCGGCGAGCGCCGGGGGCATTCCTAGACGCGGTGGTCGGGATCGCCACCCGGCGTCCGCAGGCGCCCCCGGCCGGTCCGGGAGACGCGCTCACCCGGCGGGTGACGCCTCTCCCGCGCCGCCGGGAGGAACCCCCGGCCGCCTCCGGCGTCGTGGGGGGCATCGCTCACCCCGGCGGTGGAAGGGACTCCCCACCGTCGGGGTCCGATCTCCTCGACAGTCGCGCGAGCCCCCGGATTAGCGTCGCTCTCGTGAACGCCGACCCCCAGAGCCCCGCGGCCGAGGAGACGGAGATGCGGGTGCTCGTCGCCGACGACGACCCGCTCGTGCGCTCCGCGGTGCGCGACGCGCTCTCCGAGCGCGCGGGCATCCGCATCGACGGAGAGGCCGTCAACGGCGAGGAGGCCGTGGCGCTGGCGCTGCGGCGCCGCCCGGACGTGGTCCTGCTCGACGTGGGCATCCCCCGCGTCGACGCGGTGACCGTCACGCGGCGCATCCGCAGCTCCGCGCCCGGCGTCGAGGTCGTGGTGTTCTCGAGCTCGCCCGACGACGAGGTCGGGCTGCTCGGCCTGCGGGCCGGTGCGGCCGGCTTCCTCCTCAAGGACGTCAGCAGCGATGCGCTCGCGCGCGCGCTGCGCGGGATCCAGCGGGGGGAGGCGGCGGTGTCGCGCCGGCTGACGCGGCAGGTGCTGGAGAGCCTGCGCCGGGCGCCCGACGCCGGCGCCGGCATGCGCCCCGTGTGGAGCCCGCTCACCTCGCGCGAGTGGCAGGTCCTGGACCTGCTGTGCGAGGGGGCTTCGACGGAGGCGATCGCGGAGCGTCTCGTCCTCGCGGTCGAGACGGTCCGCACCCACATCAAGCACGTGCTCGCCAAGCTCGGCGCGCACTCACGCGAGGAGGCGATCGCCGTCGCACGCCAGCTGCGGTCGGGTGGAGGCTCGACCCAGCCGTGCGACTCGGTGGACGAGGTGGGTCAACGGCGGGTGGCCAACAGACTGCGCGAACACGGCCACTCGTGAAGTGTCTCTTGACGGGGCCGACCCCGTCGTTGGGTGGGAAACCGACCCACGCGCATCGACCAACCGAAGCAACGAAATCTCGGAGATCACCGTGTTTTCAACAGGTGAGATAGTTCCCCTCATCGGGGGTGTTCTGGTCCGTAGACTGGCACCGCGAGACCGAGCGACAGGGGAAGCTGTTCGGTCCCTCTCGACACGACCCGGTGGTGGTTCGAGGTGAACCTCGCCGATCCCAAGGGAGCCGCAATGTCGATAGCCGAAGACAAGGATGCTCAGACGCTGAACGACTCACCTGACCGACTACGGGTGGTCATCGCCGACCCGGATCCGCTCGCGCGCCGCGTCGTGCGCGACGAGCTGCAGAGCCGCCCCCGCTTCGTCGTGGTGGCGGAGGCCTCCGATGGCGTGGAGGCGCTCGAGCTGGTGCGCCACTACCGCCCGGAGCTGCTGCTGACCGAGATCTCGCTGCCGCGGATCGACGGCATCGGCGTGACGCGCCAGCTTCGCCAGGTGGCGCCGCAGGTCAAGGTGGTGGTCTTCGCCGTCAGCGGCGAGGGCGACGTGGACCTGCGCGCCCTGCGCGCCGGCGCCAGCGGCTTCCTGTCCAAGGACGTCGGCGTCCAGGCGGTCAGCCAGGCGCTGGAGGCCGTGGCCCGCGGCGAGGCCGCGATCTCGCGCGAGCTGACGATGCGCCTGATCGAGCGCGTGCGCAAGATCCCCGAGGCGGGGACCGGCATCCGGCCGGTCAAGAGCAACCTGACGCCGCGGGAGTGGGAGGTCCTGGACCTGCTCGTCACGGGCGCCAAGACGAGCGACGTGGCCCGCATCCTCTACCTGACCGAGGACACCGTCTACAGCCACGTCAAGAACGTGATGCGCAAGCTCGGCGTCCGCACGCGCAGCGAGGCCATCCAGGCCGCCGAGCGGCTGATCGAGCTGCAGACCACCGGCTGAGCGGCGCGCGTCGCGCCGGCCCGGCGCGGGTACTGCACCGACGGTGCGGATCCTCGCGCTGGCCGATGCGCCGCCACGCCGCCCGGTGGCCGAGCTGGTCGCCGCTCACGAGCCGGCGCTCGTGGTGCTGCTCGGCGACCTCCAGCCGTCGTGGGTGGCCGATCTGTCCGGGCTCGACGTGCCCCGCCTCGGCGTCCACGGCAACCACGACGAGCCCGGGCTGCTCACGGGGCTCGGCGTGCAGGACGTGCACCTGCGGTCCGTCGAGGTCGACGGCCTGCGGTTCACGGGCCTGTCGGGATCGCCCGCGTACTCGCGGGGCGCCTCCGCGTTCGAGTGGACCGAGCCGCAGGCCGACGCGCTCGTCGCGCGGCTCCCCGACGCCGACGTGCTCCTGACCCACACCCCACCGCTCGGGGTCGACGACGAGCCCGACGACCCCGTCCACCGCGGGTTCGCGGCGCTGGTCCCGTGGGTCGAGCGCCATCAGCCGCGGTGGCTGCTGCACGGTCACACGCAGCCCGACCCGCGCCGTCGCGTACCGCGCGTCGGCGCCACGCGCGTCGTGCACGTCCGCGGCGACGCGGTGCTCGAGCTGTAGCGCGGGTCAGCGGCGGCGGAACGTCCCGAGGCCCTCGGCGTCGAGGTTCTCGAGCGTCACCGCGCGCGGCCGGCCGCCACGCGGGCGCGTGAACGTCACCGCGCTGATGCCGCTGGCCATCTCGCCCGGCGGCATGTAGGTGAACGTGTCGCCGCTCCAGTGCGTCAGCGGGAGCGCCTCGCGGAGCGCCCCGAGCCGGATCGCCAGCCCGCCGCCGCGGCGCACCACGCGGGCGGGGCCGTAGTAGCGGTTGCGGTACGTGCCGACGTAGGCCGCGGCCCGGCGCGCCGGCCGCGGGTTCGCCGGCCGCTCCTGGCCGGCGAGGCGGCCCGCCGGCTCGGACAGCCCCGCGAACGCCTGGCCGTAGGCGGCGAGCCAGTCGCGCTCGGCGCGGCCGGTCTCGGCGAGGTCCAGGAACGTGTGCGCCACCGCTTCGGGCAGCCCGATCGGCGCGCCGTTGGTGAGCACGACGATGCCGAGCTCCTCGGCCGGCAGCATGTTGACGACGGTCGCCGCGCCGAGCGCGAAGGCGCCGGAGTGGTTGAGGCGCACCCGCGCGGTCCAGTCGTTGCCGATGTTGAGCCCCAGCCCGTAGAACCCGCTGCGGGCGGCGGGCACCGCCGGGGGGTTGCTGAGGATGTGCGGCGTGCTCATCTGCGCCAGCGGCTCGGCGGCGACGACCTGGCGGCCGTCGTAGGAGCCCTCGGCGAGCATGAGCCGCATCCACTTCGCCATGTCGAGCAGGGTCGAGCTGACGCCGCCGGCCGGCGACTGCGGGTCGGGCCGGCGGTCGAACCGCGGCACCCACTGGTCGCCCTCCTTGACGTGCAGGTCGGCGCGCTCGGGGGCGGCGGCGTAGTCGGCGTGGCGCGAGCTCGTCGACGTCATGCCCAGCGGCTCGTACAGCAGGCGGCTCGACAGCCGGTCCCACGGCGTGCGCGCCGCGCGGGCGACCGCCTCGGCCGCGGCCGTCAGCCCGAAGTTCGTGTACGCGTACTCGGCGCGGAACGGATGCAGCGGCAGGTAGCGCAGCCGGCGCAGCACCTGGTTGCGCCGGTAGCCGAGGTCCTCCAGCAGGTCGCCGGCGTGGTCGGGCAGCCCGCTGCGGTGCGAGTACATGTCGGCGAGCGTCACCTGGCGGGTGGTCGACGGCGACTTCAGCCGAAACCACGGCAGGTGCTCGATCAGGCGCGTGTCCCACGACACGACGCCCTCGCCGACGGCGCGCGAGACGACGGTCGCGCCGACCGGCTTGGAGACCGAGGCGAGCTGGAAGACCGTGTTCGGCGTCACGGGCGCGCCGGTCTGCGTGTTGCGCACGCCGAAGCCCTTCGCGTACATGAGCCGATCGCGATGGACGACCGCGATGGCCATGCCGGGCACGCCGGTGCGCGCGAGCATGTCGGCGGCGACGCCGTCGAGCTGGGCGATCGCCGCGTCGACCTGGCCCGCGGGGATCGGGACCGCCGAGACGGTGGGCGGCGGGGCGTCCTCGTCGCTCTGGGCGGCGGCGGGGAGGGCGGTCGCGGCGGTGGCCAGCGCCACCGTCAGGCTCGCGGCGGCGACCAGGCCGCGGACGCGCGGGCGGCGCGTCGGGGCGTCCGTGCAATCCACCTGCGGCACCCTAGCGCGCGCCCATCCGACACGCGCCGATCTCGCATCCGGGGCGCGCCGGCCGGTGCCGGCGCGCCCCGGCGCGTCACGCCTGCACGAGCGTGAACCCGATCTGACCGCCGTCGAGCTGGGCGTCCAGCACCTTGTCGTCGAGCTCGTCGGCGACGTTGGCGTCGACGAAGACCGGCACGCTCTGCCCGTCCACGACCTGGTCTCCGGGCGACGGCTCAGCGGCGAGCTGGAGCGTCAATCCCGGCTGTCCGTTCTCGCCGGTGCCGGGCGCGATGCGCAGGCCGGCCGTGTCGGGCGCGTCGGCGATCGAGGCGACGATCGAGTCGAGCGCCTCCGCCGCGGTCTGGGTGATCGTGAGCACGCGGCTCACCCCCTCGCTGGTTGGGTCCAGAAAAGCCACCGTAGCAGCGGCCTACGGCGAGAGACGCACCGGAAGGGTCTTGAGCTGGTTGATGAACGGGGACTCGGCGTAGAGCGGGCGGCCGGCGAGCTCCATCCGCGGGTAGCGGGCCAGCGTCTCCTCGATGAGGATGCGCAGCTCGAGGCGGGCGAGCGCGGTGCCCAGGCAGAAGTGCCGCCCGCCGGCCCCGAACGCCTGGTGCTCGGGGTTGCGCAGCACGTCGAAGCGGTCGGGGTCCTCGTAGCGCGTCTCGTCGCGGTTGGACGAGACGTACCACATGACCACCTTGTCGCCCTCGCGGATCTGGCGCCCGTTCAGCTCGGTGTCGCGCGTGGCGGTCCGGCGGAAGTGCGCGAACGCGGGGAACATCCGCAGCGCCTCCTCGACGGCGCCGGGGATCAGCGACGGGTCGTCGACCAGCAGCCGGCGCTGATCGGGGTGCTCGATCAGGGCGCGCATCGCGCTCGCGTACGTGGCCTTCGTGGAGTCGTTGCCGGCGGCGACGAGCAGGAAGAAGCCCATGACGATCTCGTGCTCCTCGAGCCGCTCGCCGTCGACCTCGGCGTGGACGAGGACGCTCGTGAGGTCGTCGCGCGGGTTCTCGCGGCGCTCGGCGATGAGCTGCCGGCAGCGCTCGAAGATCTCGGGCACGTCGCGCTGCATGACCGCCTCGGGCCCCTCGGGGTTGAGGTCGGGGTCTCCGGCGCCGAGGATCGCGTTCATGAGCCGCGCCCACGCGGCGTCGTCCTCCTCGGGGACGCCCATGAAGCTGTGGATGACGCGCGAGACGACCGGCTGGGCGACGTCGTTGACGAGGTCGGCGGTGTCGCGGCCGGCGAGGCCGTCGAGGACGCGCACGGCGATCGCGCGGATCTCGTCCTCGTGCTGGGCGATCCGCTTGGGCGTGAACCCGCGCTGGAACAGCGCCTTGAGCCGGTCGTGCTTGGGCGGGTCCATCCCGATGAACATCGCCTGCTGCAGCTCGAGCGGGATGATCGAGTGCGTGAGCGCGGTGACCCCGCCGCGCTCCGACGAGTACGTCTCCCAGTCGCGGCTGACCGTGTGGACGTCGTCGGCCGTCGTGACCGACCAGAACCCGTCCTCCTCGGGGTACTCGGTGATCCGCGCCGTCCAGTGCACCGGGCACTCCGACCGCAGGCGCTTGAACAGCTCGTGCGGCGGGCCGTCGGGCCAGTGCTCGCGCTCGGTGAGCAGCAGGTCCTCGAGACGGGAGACGTCGGTCGACATGGGGCGCGCTCTCCTGGTTGGTCAGCCAGCCAATACCCGCGGAGGAGCTTAACCGTTTCGCCGCGGTTCGTGGGCAAACCGGTGGTCCGCTGTGACATCCGGCCCGCCACGCTTGGCGGCATGACCCTCGACTCACCGGACGTGCGGCGCTTTCCCTCCACCCCTTGGAGGAAAAGCGCCACACGTCCCGAGGAGGTCGTGCTGGATCTCGCCGCGCGCCAGCACGGCGTCGTCGCGACGTGGCAGCTCGTCCAGGACGAGGTCCCCTCGGTGCAGATCACCCGCTGGGCGCACCGGGGCTGGCTGGTGCGTCTGCACCGCGGCGTCTACGCGGTCGGCCACCGCGCGCTCACCGCCGACGGCCACCATCTCGCCGCCGTGCTCGCCTGCGGACCCGGTTCCGTCCTGTCGCACCGGTCCGCTGCCGATGCCTGGGGCCTGAGAGCGACCTCGCGGCGGAACATCGACGTCACGACGGCAGCGGCCGGCGGGCGCAAGCACCGGTGGATCGACGCCCACCGCTGCGCCCTCCACCCCGACGAGCGCACCGTCCTGCGCGGCATCCCGATCACCACCGTCGCCCGCACCGCGCTCGACATCGGCGAGGTGACCACGCAGCGCGACGTGCACCGCTACCTCGTCGCCGCCGAGCAGCAGCGCCGCTACGACCAGCGCGCCATCGACGCGGTCGTGGCCCGCGCGGCGGGCCGTCGCGGGCTGCGGCCGCTCCTGGGCGCGCTGCGCGACCTGCACCCCCAGCACGTCGCCACCCGCAGCGAGATGGAGATCCGCGCGCTCGAGCTGATCGCCGCCCACGGCCTTCCGGCGCCGCGCGTCAACGACGAGCTCGGCCCGTATCTCATCGACCTGCACTGGCCCGCCCATCGCGTCGCCGTCGAGCTCGACAGCCGCACCTACCACCTCACCGCCGACGCCTTCGAGCGCGACCGCCGCCGCGACGCGGAGCTCGCCGCCGCCGGCTACCGCTCCGCCCGCATCACCTGGCGGCAGCTCACGTGCGAGCCGGCCTGGGTCGCGCGGACGCTCGGGCGCCTGCTGGCCTAGCCGCCCGCGCCCGCCGCCCGCGCCGCGGTCTCCAGGCGCCGGGCGATCTCGCGGGCGCCGCCGGGGCCCTGCAGGATCAGCTCCTGGAACAGACGCCACATGCCCTGGCCGGCCGTCGCGCCGAACACCGGCGGCTGCAGGTCGGACAGGTCGAAGCGGACGGTCTCGGCGGTGGCGAGCATCGCGGCGCTGCGGGCGCTCGTATCGTCGGGGTAGGCGGCCGCACGCACGCCGCGGTGCGGCGAGACGAAGCCGCCGCTCGGCGCCCACGCCTCCGCCGCGCGCGCGGTCGCCAGGAAGCGCATCAGCCGCCGCGCCGCGTCGGACTCGGTCATCTGCACGGCGACGTCGCCGCCGACGACCAGCCCGTCGGCCGCGCGCCCGATCGACGGGAACGCGGTGAAGCGCGAATGGCCCGGCTCGGCGTAGGCGCGGACGAAGTCGGCCTCGTGCAGCAGCGCCGCCTTCGCGCCGGCCGTCAGCGCCTCGCGCACCGAGCGCTCGAACGTGCGCGTGACGATGTCGGTCGCCGAGCCGGCGAGCTCCGGATCGCCGATCACGCTCGCCATGAGCCGCAGCGCCCGCACGACCGACGGGTGCGTCCACGGGATGTCGTGGCGGGCGAGGCGGTCGTACAGCTCCGGCCCGGCGGTCCGCAGGTACACGTTCTCGAACCAGTCGGTCAGCGGCCAGCCGTCGGCGCCCGCGACCGACAGCGGCCGGATGCCCGCGTCGGCCAGGCGGCCGGCGACCCGCACGAGCTCGTCCCACGTCTCCGGCGGGCGCTCGATCCCGGCGGCGCGCAGCGCCTGCGGCCGGTACCACAGCACCGACTTGTTGGAGGCCTTGAACCACACGCCGTACAGGCGGCCGTCGACCTCGCCCAGGCGCTGCCACGCCGGGCTGTAGCCGCTGCGCACCGCCGCCCCGGTCGCCGCGTCGAGCGGCTGCAGCGCCCCGGCGCGCGCCAGCTCGCCCATCAGCCCCGGCTGCGGCAGCAGCGCCACGTCGGGCGGGCAGTCGCGCGCGACCCGCCGGCGCAGCTTCGGCGCGATGTTGCGCGTCTCGTAGCGGTAGTCGACGCGGATGCCGGTCTCCCGCTCGAAGCGCCGCAGGACCCGCGCGAAGCTCCGCGCCTCGTCGCCGCTCCACACGGCCGCCACCTCGATCCGCCCGGGCCCGCCGCCCTCGGCGCCGCGCGGGCAGTCGCCCGGCAGGCGCGCGATCGTGACCGCCGCGGCGGTGTCGGTGCGGGTGAGCGGCTGCAGCGACGGGCCCCACACGGCGATCGCGGCGAGCACCGCCGCGCCGGCGAGCGCGACCCGCGGACGCGCCAGGCCGCCCGCCGCGCGCCCCAGCCACGCGCGCGCCCGCGAGCGAGCGCGCGCCCGGGCGCGCGCGTCTTCCGCAGCGGCCGCAGGAGCTGCGACCTCCGGCTCCCGCCCGGCCGCGAACACCGCCGCCAGCACGCGGTCGTCGGCGTCGACCGGCATCCCGCCGAGCTCCTCGCGGAGCTGCTCGGCCGCCCGCGCAGCGGCGGCCCGCGCATCGCGGTCGTGTTCGAAGCGCGGCGTCATCGTCCCGGCGTCCAGACGAAGGGCTCGCTGCCGCGCAGGCGCGCCAGCGCGGCGGGGTCGTCGCCGTCGGACAGCAGCCGCTCGGCGTCGCGCTGCCAGCGGTCGCTCGTCGACAGCCGCAGGCGCCAGCGCGGGTGGTGGGCGATCCACGGCGCCGCGGCCGCCACGCTGGGGCGCGGCGGGGCGCCGAGCACGGCCAGGACCCGGCGGCCCGCCGGGATGCGGTGCTCGAGCGTCTCGAAGAACCGCACCAGCGCGCCGGCCTCCGCGGGCGGCGCCACGTCGACGGGGTCGGCGGCGCCCGCGCCGCCGTGCGCGACCACGATCGCCCGGTCCGGCGGCGTGTGGAAGACGCCCCACACCTCCCGGCCGACCTCCGCCGGCGGCGGCGCCAGCGCCTGCGCGAGCTGCGTGCGCGCGCGCGTGAGCCGGGAGCGCAGCGTCGACGGCGCCGCCAGGTCGAGCACCGCGGCGGCCTCGTGGCTGCGCAGGCCGAGCACGTCGACGAAGAAGAACGCCTCGACGTCCTCGATCGGCAGCCCGGCCAGCGCCCGGTGCAGGTCCATGCGGCCCTCGACGTCGGCCGCCGGCGCCGGCGGCTCCAGCCCGGGCGCGTCCTCCAGGAACGCGAACCCGCGCGCCTTGCGCTGGCGCAGGCGGTCCAGGCACACGTTGCGGCAGATCGTCAGCAGCCACGGCCGCGCCGACGTCCCGCCCTTGAAGCTCGTCAGCGACCGGTACGCGCGCAGGAACGTCTCCTGCACGACGTCCTCGGCCTCGTGCTGGTCGCGCAGCGTGAACGACGCCAGGCGCCAGGTGTCGTGCTTGTGGCGGTGATAGAGCAGGGCGAAGGCCTCGTCGTCTCCCCCGGCCGCGCGCGAAACCAGGACGGCGTCGGGCGCCTCCGGGCTCTCCTCGACTTCGACGTGCGCGGCCGCCGGATTGACGACGGCGGCCGTGTGCGGGTGGCTCTCCATGTCGACCCGAGACGGGAGCCTACGCCCTCCACGCACCGTCGTCGTCAATCC
>DATMSA010000076.1:0-4234 GCA_035565675.1 Capillimicrobium sp.
CAGCGCGTGGTTGACGTTGCCGGCCTTGGCGCCCTCGCGCCGGGCGCGCGCGAGGTAGCGCGCGCCGTGGCGATCGGCGACGCGGCGCATCGCCGTCGAGGCGCCGTCGTCGAGCAGCCACACGTTCACGCGCGCGCCCTCCAGCCGCGCGGCGGCGGCGACGGTCGGCTCGACGATCTCGGACGGCTCGTCGTAGACGGGGATCAGGACGTCGACCTCGGGGTGCGGCTCGGTGTCGCCGCGCGCGTGGGCGCGCGGCGCGCGCACGCGCTGGCGCGAGCACGTCCACCAGAACCCGAGCGCCTGCACGAAGTTGAACAGCTCGGCGGCGATCAGCAGGCCGAACAGCACCGGGTGGCCGATGCGGTCGGGCTGCAGCAGCCACGTCAGGTACAGCGCGGCCAGCGGCAGCGCCACCAGCGCGGTGAGCCGCACCTTCGCGGCGGCGCCGCGCCCGCCCCGGGCGTCCCAGGTGGGCGGCAGCAGCCGCGGGTCGGTCTGCGTCGTCGTGCTCATCGGAACCCCCACACCCGGACCTGCGGTCGGTCGAAGCGCTCGCGCAGGTCGCGCGACTCGCGCAGCCGCTCGATGCCGGCGAGCGTCGCCCGGCGCTCGGGCTGCTGGTCCTGGAAGGAGCCCAGCAGGAACACCCGCCGCGCCGGCAGCGCCCGCTCGTCGAGCGCGCCCTCCAGCGGCCGGGCGTTCAGCTCCGGCGCGTAGTAGTCGACGACGTCGCGCAGGTACGACGGCTCGTAGAGGACGACGTCGCCCGGGCGCGCCTCGCGCTCCAGGCGGGCCAGCGCGCCCTCGAAGTCGTACACGCGCGGGTTGCCGCGGTTCAGGAGCTGGTCGGCGGCGGCGACGCCCATCGTCGCCACGAGCACCGTCGACAGCGCCGCGGCGGCGACGCTCGCGCGCGCCCACGAGCTCGCCGCCCGCGCCAGCAGCAGCACGGCCAGCGGCGCGAGCGCGGCGAAGTAGCGGATCTCGAACAGGAACGGCTTCAGCTCGCCGACGAGGTACAGCGCGATCGCGGGCAGCAGCGCGCAGCCGGCGACGAGCAGCGTCCGCGGCGAGCGGCCGCGGCCCAGCAGCGCCAGCGCGACGAGCAGGCCGAGCGGCCACATCGACGTGATCGCGGCCATCGTCTCGTCGGAGTGGTAGCCCCACAGCGCCCAGACGACGTTCGTCAGCGCGATGTAGACGCCCGGCTGCGAGCGCGTCGAGGACACGTCGGCGCCCGCCTGCGACGGCTGGTCGAAGCCGCGCCCGGCGGCCTCGTTGGCCTGGAACTGGTCGATCGCCAGCGGCGCCAGCGGCGCGACCGCGACGACCAGCGCCAGCGTCGCCAGCAGCCAGCCGCGCACGAAGCGCCGGTCGCGGCCGCGCAGCGCGGCGATCAGGAACGCGCCCTGCTGGACGGCGACGACGAGCACGCCGAAGTACTGCGTCCACACCAGCGCCGCGGAGGCGAGCGCGTACAGCGCCCAGTCGCCGGTCCCGCCGCGCCGCAGCGCCCGGAGCTGCGCGTACAGCGCGAGCGTCGCGAACAGCATGAACAGCGAGTACATGCGGGCCTCCTGCGCGTACCAGACCAGGAACGGCGCGACGGTCCCCAGCGCGGCGGCGACGACGCCGGCGCGGCGGTCCCACAGCTCGGTGGCGGTCAGGTACAGCACCGGGATCAGCGCGGCGCCGGCGAGGTAGGACGGCGCGCGCATGACGAGCTCGCCGGTGCCGGCGACGTGCGCGAGCGCCCACACGATCAGGTGGTGCAGCGGCGGGTGGACGTCGAGCGTGCGCAGGCTCGTCAGCAGGTCGCCGAACGACATCTGCGCCTGCGTGATCGAGGTCGCCTCGTCGAGCCAGATGCCGCGGTTGGCGAACATGCGCAGCGCGAGCCCGACGAGCGTGAACGCGGCGACCGCGACGACGATCGCCCGCGGCGGCATGGCCCGCCGGGACCGCAGCGGGAACGGCACGACCACGCCGGGGGCGGTCGTGGCGACGAGCCCGACCATGGCCACGAGCGTGATCAGCGCGACGGAGCGCGCGTCGTCGGCCACCGTCAGGATCGCCGCGGCCTGCGCGACCGCGATCGCCAGCGGCGCGACGAGCGCGCGCCCGCCGGCGCCGGTGGCGATGCGGTGGGCGACGAGCACCCGCGCGACGCCGAACAGCGCCATCGCGGCGACGTACGGGACGGCGAGCGCGCCGACCGACGCGTAGCGCTCGCCGAACGCGACGCCGACGAGGTCGGAGGGCATGAGCGCGACGGCGCCGACGGCGGCGGCGCCGAGCGCGGCCGCGGCGCCGACGGCGGCGGCCAGCGCGCCGGGCTCGCCGGCGCGGGCGCGCGGCAGCAGCACGAGCGGGACGGTCGTCGAGGCGAACGCGGCCAGCCCGCCGAGCGTGGAGAGGACGGCGAAGCGGCCGGCCTCGTCGCCGCCGAGCAGCGCGTTGGCGAGCACGACGTCCTGGTTCTGCACGAGCGCGAGCACGAGGAAGACGCCGGCGGCGGCGAGCGCGGTCCCACGCGTCGCGCGGTCGGCGGCGGCGCGCTCGCCGGTCCCGGCGGTCGCGCGGGCGGCGGCGCCCGGGCGCGTGAGCGCGAGCGCGGCCCAGCCGCCGGCGACGACGCCGGCGGCGCCGCCGACCGCGCCCAGGCCGGCGAGGAGCGGGAGTCCGAGCCCGAGCCGCAGCGCGGGCTCGGCGGCGAGGCTGACCGCGACGCGGCGGTGGTCGCGCTCGCCGTACAGGCGGCCGCGCTCGAGCGCGAGCCACGGCGCCACGGGCACGCCGGCGGCGAGCACGAGCAGCAGCCCGGCCGGGACGCCGAGCAGCGGCGCGACCGGCACCGCCGCGAGGGCGACCAGCGCGCCGGCGCCGGCGCCGAGCGCGAGCGCCCGCCGGCGGGCGCGCGGGACCGCGGCCGGCGACAGGGCGCCGCCCGCGCTGAGGCTCGACGCGGGCACGTGCACGACGAGGTACAGGGCCAGGAACGCGGCGAGGTCCGCGAAGCCGCCCGGGGCCAGCAGCCGCGCGGCCGCCAGCGCGAACACGAGGTTGCCGGCGCCCGAGGCGACCTGCGCGAACGCGGGCAGCGCCTGCGCGCGCAGGCCACCGCCCCGGCGCAGCGGCCGGGTGATCGAGGGAGCGACGCTCACGAGCCGACGGCCTCCCACTCGGCCGGGCGCAGCGGCAGCGAGCCGATCGCGTCGGCCTCGGGGGTGCGCCCGCCGGCGAGCACGAGCCGCAGCAGCCGGAAGCCCTCCTCGGCGGCGGCGACCTCGGCGCGGACGGCGGCCGCGCGCGGCGGGCGCGCGGCGTCGGCGGCGGCCACGATCTCGGCCCCGAGCCGGCCCGGGTCGACCCCGGGCGCCAGGGTCGGCTGGCCCAGGCGGCGGGCCAGCCCGGCGAGCTTCGGCTCGTGGGCGTAGGCGATCGCGGGCGTGCCGACGGCCGTGGCGGCGACCAGCGCGTGGAAGCGCTGGGCGACGACGAGCCCGGCCTCGGCGAGCACGGCGCGAGCCTCGCCGAGGTCGGCGGGCGGCACGTCGATGCGCGCGGTCCCGCCCAGGCGCGCGTTCACGGCGCGGGCCAGGTCGATGTCGTCGCGGCGGCCGACGCGGCCGACCTGCCACGGCTGCAGCACGACCTCGCGGCCGGCGGCGAGGACGGGCACGAGCGTCGCGGCGAGCTCGTCGGCCAGCCCGGCGTCGCCGGCGTCGTGCGACAGGGCGACGACGACGTGATCGCCGCGCTCCGCGCTCGGCGCGGCGCCCGCGTCGACGATCGTCCACGCGGCGTCGGCGCCGATGCGAAACGGCGCGGGCGCGCCGGCGTCGACGAGCACCTGCGCGGACTCCTCGTCGCGCAGGACGAGCAGGCTGGCCTGGCTCACGAGCCGCCGGGCCAGCAGCCGGCCGCGGCGGCTGGGCAGCGGCGCGGCGCCGACGCCGACGAGCGCCAGCGGCTTGCCGAGCGCGCGCGTCCCGAAGCCCATCGCCAGCGCGCGGGCGAGCAGGTCCAGCGGCGGGCGGCCGGTGGCCGGGCGCAGCTCCTTGAAGATCGTGCCGCCGGCGAACACGACCGCGTCGGCGGCGCGCACGCGGCGCATCACGGCGGCGGGGTCGCCGGGCGCGACGACCTCGCAGCGGCCGTCGGCGGGCGGCGGGCCCGCGCTGGTGGCGACGACCTCGTGGCCGTCGAGCGCGTCGAGGAACGCGTCCAG
>DATMSA010000077.1:0-32414 GCA_035565675.1 Capillimicrobium sp.
CTGGCCGAGGCGGATCACCTCGCCGCGGATCGCGATCTCGCGCATCGCGCGGGACGGTAGCGGCGCGGCGGCTCAGCGGCCGCGCCGCCCGCGCCGGCGGCCCAGCAGGTAGGCGACGATCGCCACGATCGCCAGCACCACGCCGAGGTGGCGCGGGTCCTTCAGCCGGTCGGCGATCACCGCGCCGCCGATCGAGCCGAGGTCGAGCGCCTCGGCGGGCTCGCGCGGCGGGGGCGGCGGGGCCTCGGCGCCCACCCCGGCGCCGGCCGGGGCGCCCGGCCCGGGCGTGCCCGGCGGCGGGGCGGCCGGCTCCTCCTCGCGTCCCTCGAGCATCGCCGCGAGGTTCTCGGCGAACGCGTCGACCAGCCGGCCGCTGACGTCCTGCAGCACGCCCTGGCCCATCGTCGCCACCTTGCCGGTGAGGTCCACCTCGGTGACGATCTCGGCGGTCGTGCGCGCGTCGTCGCCGCTGAGCGTCATCGTCACGTCCGCGTCGGCGGTGCCCTGGCCGCGCGACTCCTTCGCGCGCGCCTTCATCACCGCGCGGTGGGCGGCCTCGTCGCGCTCGGTGACCTCGACGTCGCCGCGGTAGGTCATCGACATCGGGCCGACCTTCACCTTGATCGCGACCTTGTAGGCGTTGTCGCCGGTCTTCTCCAGCACCTGCGCGCCGGGCACGTTGGGAGCGACGCGCTCGACGTCGAGGACGGCGTCCCAGACCTCCTCCAGCGGCGCCGCCACCTCGAACCGGTTCTCGAATCGCATCGTCTGTGGTCCTCCTGGTCGTCTATCTGGTCCTGCCGATCGCCGCCACCACGTCGTCGAGCGCGGCGACGCTGTGGCCGCTGACGAGCTCGTCGACGTGTGGCATCGCCGCTCTCATGCCCCCGGTGACGGGCTCGAAGCCGGGCGCCGCCGCGCGCGGGTTGACCCACACGATGCGGTAGGCGAGCCGCGCCAGGCGCTCCATCTCGCGGCCCAGCAGCGCCGGGTCCCCGCGCTCCCAGCCGTCGGAGAGGACGACGACGACCGCGTCGCGGGCCATGCCGCGGCGGCCGAACCCGTCGTTGAAGGCCCGCAGCGCCTCGCCGATGTGCGTGCCGCCGGCCCAGTCGGGCGCGGCCGCGCTCGCGCGGGCCAGGGCGGCGCCGGCGCGGCCCTCGCGCAGCGGCCGCGTGACGCGCGTGAGGCGGGTGGCGAAGACGAACGCCTCGGCGCGGGCGCCCAGCGCGGCGCCCCCGAGCAGCAGCAGGTAGGCGCGCGCGAACGGCGCCATCGAGCCGGACACGTCGAGCAGCGCGACGAGCGGCCGCGGGCGCACGCGCCGGCGGCGGTGCAGCCGGCGCACCGGGTCGCCGCCGGTGCGGCGGGCGGCGCGCAGCGTCGCGTGGACGTCGAGGTGGCCGCCGTGGGGCGAGCGGCGGGTGCGGCGCGCGCGCCGCGGCGGCGGCGCGGCGGACAGGCCGCGCAGCAGGCGCGCGACGAGCGCCAGCTCGGCGGCGTCGAGCTCGTCCAGGCGGGCGCCGGCCAGCTCCGAGGCGCCGGCCGCGCGCAGGCCGACGAGCACCGGGCGGCCCTCGCCCGCGGCCGCGTCGTCGGCCGCGCCCGCCGGCGACGCGCCGCCCGGCCGGCCCGCCGCGGGCGCGGTCTCGCCGGGCGCCTCGCGGGCGCCCTCGCGCGGGCGCCGCGGCCGCGGGATGGCCGGCGCGCCCGGGTCGCCGCGCTGCGCGTCGGCGGGGTCGGCCATCCCGTCCACGACGGCGGCGAACACGCGGTCGAAGTCGTCGACCTGCGCGCGCGAGGTGACGAAGCTGAGGCGCGCCGCCCAGTACAGCCGCGAGCGCTCGCCGGCGCCCACCAGCGCGGCCGCCCGCGCGAACGTCGCGCTGCGCTCCGGCGTCACCGGGAGGCCGGCCGCGCGCAGCGCGTGGCCGAGCGCGACGGCGGCCAGCGGCGCGTCGCGGTCCAGCGCGCGGCGGAACGACGGCGCCCCGCTCACGCCACCAGCCCGCCGGCCCGCGCGGCCTCCTGGTCCTCGCGGTACTTCAGCACCGTGCCGAGCGTGCGCTCGGCGGCCTGCGCGTCGAGCCGCTCGGCGCCGAGCACGCGCAGCGCGGCGAGCCAGTCGATCCCCTCGGCGATCCCGGGCGGCTTCTGCACGTCCGCGGCGCGCAGCCGGCCCAGCGCGGCGACGACGTCCTCGGCCAGCGCCGGCGGCGCGTCGGGGACGCGGCGGCGCACGATCTCGATCTCCCGCTCGGGCGGCGGGTAGTCGATCCAGTGGTACAGGCAGCGGCGCTTGAGCGCGTCGTGCAGGTCGCGGGTGCGGTTGGACGTGAGCACGACCGCGGGCGGCACCGCGGCGCGCACCGTGCCGATCTCGGGAATGGTCACGGCCGCGTCGGCGAGCACCTCGAGCAGGAACGCCTCGAAGTCGTGGTCGGCGCGGTCGAGCTCGTCGATCAGCAGGACCGCCGGCAGCGGCCCCGGATGCTCGATCGCCTGCAGCACCGGCCGCGGCAGGAGCAGGTCGCGCGCGAACAGGTCCTCCTCCGACAGCCGCGTGCCCTCGGCCTCGGCCAGGCGGATGCGCAGGAGCTGGCGCGGGTAGTTCCACTCGTACAGCGCCTCGGAGCTGTCCATGCCCTCGTAGCACTGCAGCCGGATCAGCGGCGTGTCGAGCGCGGCGGCCAGCGCGCGCGCCGCCTCGGTCTTGCCGACGCCGGCCTCGCCCTCCAGCAGCAGCGGCTGGGGGAGGCGCAGGGCCAGGAGCATCGCGGTGGCCAGGCCCTCGTCGGCGAGGTAGTCGACCGCGTCCAGCCGCGCGACGAGCGCGTCGACGTCGGGCAGCAGCTCGGCCAGCGCGGCGGACGGCGCCGGGCGGGAGGCGCTCACCGAGGATCCTCGGAGGCCGCGAGAAGGAGCCTCTGGCGAGTTCTCGCCCGGAGCCCGAGCCCCCCGGGCGAGGGCTCCGCAATGGCCGCGCGGTAGTCGTCCCAGGTGTCGATGTCGGCCGGCACCGGGCCCGGCACCCGGACCTCGGCGACCTCGCCGGCGCGCTCGTCGAGCAGCCGCCAGACCGCCTTGTCGCCGTGCAGCTCCGCGAGCGCCGCGAACGTCGAGCGCGCGAACGCCAGCGGATGGCCGCGCCCGTCCTCGTAGCGGCACACGGCCAGCGGCGCCTCGCCGCGGCCGGCCCGCAGCGCCGCGACCGTCTGCGGCGTCACGCCCGGCTGGTCGCCCAGCAGCAGCACGAGCAGCTCACAGCGCGGGTCGAGCGCGCCGACGGCCGCCGCGATCGACGACGAGCAGCCGGTCCCGTAGGCCTCGTTGACCACGACGTCGGCCCCGTCCAGGTCCACGCGCTCGCGCACCTCGCGGTGCGCGCCGCCGAGCGCGACCACGAGCTGGTGGAACCGGCAGGCGCGGGCGGTGTCGAGGACCGCGTCCAGCAGCGTCGCCCCGCGGTAGGGCAGGAGCTGCTTGGGCCGGCCCAGCCGCCGCGACCCGCCCGCCGCCAGCACGAGGCCGGCCGTGAACGGCGCCTCAGCGGGCGCGGGCACGCCACGCCTCCCGGCAGCCCTCGCAGCAGAACGCGTGCTCGCCGTCCGTGGGCGTGTCCGGGCCCACCGCCACCGTCATGCCGCAGACCGGGTCGACCGCCTCGGGGGGCGGCGCGGGCGCCTCGGCCGTCCGGCGCGCCGCCACGATCTCGGCCAGGATCGACAGCGCGATCTCGGCGTGCGTGCGCGCGCCGATCGCCACCCCCGCGGGCGTGCGCACGCGCTCGAGCTCGGCGGGGTCCACGCCCTCGGCGCGCAGCGTCTCCAGCACCGCGGCGCCGCGCCGCCGCGAGGCGACCAGCCCCACGTACTCGCAGCCGGCCTCGATCGCGGCCCGCAGCTCCTCCTCGTCGCCGTGGCCGAGCGACGCGACGACCGCCGCGAAGTCGCCCGGCTCGGCGCGCTCGCCCAGCCGGGCCCGCAGGCCCAGCGGCCCGCACAGGTCGGCCAGCGCCTCGGCGACGGGCGAGCGGCCCGCGATCGCCACCCGCGGCGCCGGCAGGCGCGGCTCGAGGAACAGCTCGAGCGCGCCGCCGCTGAGGCACGGGTTGGCGACCACGACCGACCCGGGCTCGGCCGACGGCCCGTCCTGCTCACCGGGGAGGATGCGCAGCAGGACGGGCTCGCCGGTCTCCAGCACGCGCAGGGCCTGCAGGCGGACCGTGGCGTCGGCGCAGGAGCCGCCGACGAACCCGTCGATCGTGCCGTCGCCGAGCACGATCGCCCGGTCGCCGGGCCGCGCGCTGGTCGGGGCGGCGCAGCGCACCACCGTCGCCTCGACGAACGGCACGCCCGCCTCCTCGAGCTGCGTCGCGGTGCGCGTCATTGCGGCGGGGCGGTCGTCCCGGACGCGCTCTGGATCGCCTCCCACACGCGCCCCGGCGTCGCCGGCATGTCGACGTGCCGGACGCCGAACGGCTTCAGCGCGTCGACGATCGCGTTGATGATCGCCGGCGGCGAGCCGACGTTGGACGACTCGCCGACGCCCTTGGCGCCGAGCGGGTGATGGGGCGACGGCGTGACCGTCTCGCCCAGCTCCCAGTCGGGCACCTCCAGCGACGACGGCACCAGGTAGTCCATGAACGAGCCGCCCAGGCAGTTGCCCTGGTCGTCGAACGCGATGTGCTGCATCAGCGCGATGCCGGCGCCCTCGGCCAGCCCGCCGTGGACCTGGCCCTCGACGATCATCGGGTTGATCCGCACCCCGCAGTCGTCGACGGCGACGAACCGCCGCAGCCTCACCTCGCCGGTCGCCGGGTCGACGTCGACCACGGCGATGTAGGCGCCGCACGGGTAGGTGAGGTTCGGCGGGTCGTAGACCGCCTCGGCGTCGAGGTGGCCCTCCACGCCCTCGGGCAGCGTGAGCGTGCCGTGCGCGGCGAGCGCCAGCTCCTGGATCGTCTGGCCCTTCTCGGGGTCGCCCTTGACGAACCAGCGGCCGTGCTCCCACTCGAGGTCCTCGGGCGCCACCTCGAGCGCGGCCGACGCGATCAGGCGCGCCTTGTCGCGGATCTTGCGCGACACCATCGCCACCGCGGCGCCCGACACCGGTGTCGAGCGGCTGCCGTACGTGCCCAGCCCGAACGGGGTCTGGTCGGTGTCGCCGTGGACGACCTCGACGTCCTCAGGCGGGATGCCGAGCTCCTGGGCGACGATCTGCGCGAACGTCGTCTCGTGACCCTGGCCCTGCGTCTTGACCGAGATCCGCACGACCGCCTTGCCGGTCGGGTGGACGCGCAGCTCGGCGCCGTCGGCCATGCCCAGCCCGGCGATGTCCATCTTCGACTTGGGCCCGGCCCCGACGGTCTCGGTGAAGAACGACACGCCGATGCCCATGTGCTCGCCGCGCGCCCGCTTCTCGGCCTGCTCGCGGCGCAGGTCCTCGTAGCCGGCGATGCGCAGCGCCTCGGTCATCGTGGCGTGGTAGTCGCCCGAGTCGTACTCCCAGCCCGTCTTGGTGGTGTACGGGAACTGGTCGCTGCGGATGAAGTTGCGCATCCGCAGCTCCACCGGGTCCATGTCGAGCTCGGCGGCGAGCAGGTCGACCATCCGCTCGACCAGGTATGCGGCCTCCGTCACCCGGAACGAGCAGCGGTAGGCGACGCCGCCGGGAGCCTTGTTGGTGTAGACGCCGCGCACGCTGCAGTACGCGGCCTCCAGGTCGTAGGAGCCGGTGAAGATGTGGAAGAACCCGGCCGGGTACTTCGACGGCTGCGCGGTCGCGTTGAACGCGCCGTGGTCGGCGAGCACGTCGACGCGCAGCCCGCGGATGCGCCCGTCGCGGTCGGCCGCGATGCGCCCCTGCATGAGGTAGTCGCGGGCGAACCCCGTCGAGGTGAGGTTCTCGGTGCGGTCCTCCATCCACTTGACCGGCTTGCCGGTGAGGATCGAGCCGACGATCGAGCACACGTAGCCCGGGTAGATCGGCACCTTGTTGCCGAAGCCGCCGCCGATGTCGGGCGCGATCACCTGGATCTTGTGCTCCGGGATCCCGGCGACCATCGCGTACAGCGTGCGGTGCGCGTGGGGCGCCTGGCTCGTCGTCCACAGCCGCAGCTTCCCCGTGACCGGGTCCATGTCGGCCACCGAGCCGCACGTCTCCAGCGGCGCCGGGTGCACGCGCTGGAACGGGATCTCCTGGGTGACGACGACCACGTCGGCGTCGGCGAAGACGCGGTCGGCCTCGGCCTCGTCGCCGGCCTCCCAGTCGAAGATGTGGTTGGAGGTCTGGCCCTCCTTGTCGTCGCGGATGACCGGCGCGTCGTCGTCGAGCGCGCGGCGCACGTCGCTGACGACCGGCAGCGGCTCGTAGTCGACCTCGATCAGCTCCAGCGCGTCGCGCGCCGCGTAGCGGTCCTCGGCGACGACGAACGCGACCTCCTGGCCCTGGAAGCGGACCTTGTCGGTGGCCAGCACCGCCTGCGTGTCGGCGCTGAGCGTCGGCATCCACGCCAGCCCGAGGCCGGCCAGGTCCTGGCCGGTGACGACCGCGCGCACCTTCGGGTGCTGCTGGGCCGCCGACGTGTCGATCGAGACGATGCGCGCGTGCGCGAGCGGGCTGCGCAGGATCGCCCCGTGCAGCATCCCGGGCAGCTTCACGTCGTCCACGTAGGTGCCCTGGCCGCGCAGGAACCGCGGGTCCTCCTTGCGCTTGAGGCGGCCGAAGCCGATCGGGCGCTCCTCGGTGGCAGCCATCAGGCGATCGCCTCCTCGCCGGTCGTCGCGGTGCCGGCCTCGTGCTCCGCGGCCCAGCGGACCGCCTTGACGATGTTCGTGTAGCCGGTGCAGCGGCAGATCTGGCCGCTGATCGCCACCCGGATCTCCTCCTCCGACGGGTCCGGGTTCTCGTTCAGCAGCGCGCGGGCGGTGAGCATCATGCCCGGCGTGCAGAACCCGCACTGCAGGCCGTGCTCCTCGAAGAAGCCCTGCTGGACGGGGTCGAGCTCGCCGTCGCGGGCCAGGCCCTCGACGGTCGTGATCTCGTGGCCCTCGGCCATCGCCGCGAGCATCGTGCACGACTTCACCGGCTCGCCGTCGACCAGCACGACGCACGCGCCGCAGTTGGACGTGTCGCAGCCCCAGTGGGTGCCCGTGAGGTCGAGGTGGTCGCGCAGGAAGTGCACGAGCAGCGTGCGCGGCTCCGCCTCGGCCGACCTGGTCTCGCCGTTGATCGTGAGCGTGATCTGCATCGGTGCTCGCTCCTTCAGGACGCCAGCGCGCGCTCGGCGGCGCGACGCAGGGCTCGGTGGGTCAGCTCCTGGGCCAGATGGCGCTTGTACTCGGCCGATCCGCGCTGGTCGGCGATCGGCTCGCAGTCCTCGGCCGCCAGCCGGGCGGCCTCGGCGAACGCCTCCTCCGACGGCGGGCGCCCGATCAGCGCCTGCTCGGCGCGCTCGCAGCGCACGCCGGAGGGGTTCACCGCGCTGAGCGCGATGCCGGCGTCGGCCACGTCGGCGCCGTCGAGCCACAGCGCGGCGCCGGCGGCCGCCACCGCCCAGTCGCCGGCGCGCCGCTCGACCTTCTCGTAGGCGCTGCCGCCGTGCGCGCGCACGGGCACGCGCACCTCGACGAGCATCTCGGCGTCGCCCACGGCGGTCTCGTAGGGGCCGCGGTGGAAGGCGACCATGTCGACCACGCGCTCGCCGCCGCGCCCGCGGATCACGACGTTCGCCTTCAGCGCCGCGCACACCGCGCTGAGGTCCTCGGACGGGTCGGCCTGGCACAGCGCCCCGCCGATCGTGCCGCGGTTGCGCACCGGCGGGTCGGCGATCGTGTGCTCGGCGTCGCGCATGATCGGGAAGTGCCGCGCCAGCAGGTCGGACTCGAGCACCTCGCGGTGGCGGGTCATCGCGCCGATGCGCACCTCGCCGCCCTGCTCGCCGATGTAGCCGAGCTCCCCGGCGAGCGGGTTGATGTCGATCAGGTGCTCGGGCGTCGCCAGCCGCAGCTTCATCATCGGCAGCAGCGAGTGGCCGCCGGCGACGAGCCGGGAGTCCGGACCGAGCCGCTCCAGCAGCTCGATCGCCTCGTCGACGCTCGACGCGCGCGCGTACTCGAAGGGCGCAGGTACCTGCATGGCCGTCCTCTCCTCGAATGACCCACCGAGCACGCTACGGGGTTTCGTGGCAAGCGGCACGACCCGATAACGGTTCGCTTATAGTCGCCCGGACCGTGACGTTCGCGCAGCTCCGTTCGTTCGCGACCGTCGCGCGCCTCGGGTCCGTCAGCGGCGCCGCCGAGGCGCTCGGCGTGAGCGAGCCGGCGGTCTCGGCCGCGGTCGCCGCGCTGCGGCGCGACCTCGGCGACCAGCTCTTCGTCCGCGTCGGCGGCGGCATCCGCCTGACGCCCGGCGGCGAGCGGCTGGCGGCCGCCGCGGCCGAGATCCTCGGCCTCGAGGACCGCCTGCGCCGCGAGGTGCGCGGCGAGCAGGGGCTCCTGCGGCTCGTCGTCTCGCCGGCGGTCGCCGAGTACGTGTCCGCGCCCCTGCTGGACGCGTTCACCCGCAAGCGCCCGACGCTCGAGGTGGCCCAGGAGGTCGCCGCGCCCGAGGCGTTCTCGGCGCTGCTGGCCGACCGCCGCGCCGACGTGGCGCTGGGCCCCGCGCCGCCGCCGTCCCTGGACCTCGAGGTCGTGCCGTTCCTGCGCTACAAGCTCGTCGTCGTCGCGGCGCCCGGGCATCCGCTGGCCGGCGGGGAGGAGGTGCGCCTGCCCGCGCTGGCCGGCGAGCGCTGGCTCGTGGGCCCGGCCGACGCGGAGCTGCTGGGCCTGTTCGCCCAGCACGGCCTGGCGCCGCCCGAGCGGGGCGCGTTCGCCACCGAGGCGGCCGCGCAGGACGCGGCCGCGGCGGGGGAGGGCGTGATGCTCGCGGTCGCCCACACGGTGGTGCCGGCGCTACGGCGCGGGACGCTCGTGCGCCTGCCGGTGCGCGGGACGCCCCGCGACGCGATGTGGCACGCGGCCACGCTGCGGGGCGACCGCTGCTCGCCGGTGGCCGACGCGATGCGGCGCTTCGTCGCGACCGCCGACGCGACGCAGGCGATCGTGTCGCGGCCGGGCGGGGTGCCCGCGGGCCGGTTCCGCCCGCCGGTCTACGTGACGATCTGGACCGCGGTCGAGGTCAGCTGACCGCGGCGGCGCGGGGGTGGATCGGCCCGCTGCCCTCGGCCAGGCGGCCGCCGGCGCGGCCCGCGCGCAGCGCGAGGATCTCGCCGAGGACCGCGACCGCGGTCTCCGACGGGGTGCGGGCTCCGACGTCGAGCCCGCACGGGGAGCTGATGCGCGCGAGGTCGGCCTCCGGCACGCCGGCCTCGCGCAGCCGTTGCTGTCGGTCCGCGTGCGTGCGGCGGCTGCCGAGCGCGCCGATGTAGCCGGCCCCGGTCGCCAGTGCGCCGATGAGCGCGGGCTCGTCGAACTTGCTGTCGTGGGTGAAGACGAGCACCGCGTCGCGCGGCCCCAGCTCCTGATCGGCGAGGTAGGCGTCGGGCCAGGAGACGACGACCTCGGCGTGCTCGCGGAAGCGCGGGCTCTGCGCGAACGCGGGCCGCGCGTCGACGATCGTCACGCGGTAGCCGATCTGGGTCGCCATCGCCGCCAGCGCGGCCGAGAAGTCGATCGCGCCGAAGATCAGCATGCGCGGGCGCGTGGCGAACGCGTGGATGGCGACCCGCAGCTCGCCGCCGATCGTCTCTCCGCCGGCGCCGTAGCGCCGCACGGCCGAGCGCCCCTCGTCCAGGTAGCCGCGCGCCTCGCGCGCGACGTTGTCGTCCAGCAGCGAGCCGAGCCCGAGCGTGCCGATCGTGCCGTCGGGCGTGACGGTCATCTGCGCGCCCGCGGCCGCGCCGTCGAGGAGCGTCGCCAGCGCGACCGGCCGGTCGGCGTCGATCCCGTCGACGAGCGCCTCGAGCGGCTCGACGTCGCGCAGCTCGGCCACGAACACGCGCACGGTGCCGCCGCACATGAGGCCGACGTCGGCGGCCTGGCTGTCGCTGATGCCGTACGTCGCGACGCGCGGCGGCGCGCCCGCGAGGATGCCCTGCGCCTCGTCGACCAGCGCCGCCTCGACGCAGCCGCCGGTGACCGAGCCCTCGATGCGGCCCTGGTCGTCGACGAGCATCACGGCGCCCGGATCCAGCGGGGCGGACCCGACGGTCTCGACGAGCGTCGCGGCGACGACCCGCCGTCCCTCTCCCCTCCAGCGAAGCGCCAGCGCGTGCACGGACGACATCGTGCGAAACGTTACCCGGTCCGTGCCGGCGGGGAGCCGACCGGCGTCCGCGCTACGGTCGCCCGACGATGCCGGGCCCCGCGATCGGACACGCGCTCGTCGACACCGCGATCGGCACCTGCGCCCTCGCCTGGGGCGAGCGCGGCATCGTGCGCGTCCTGCTGCCCGGCTTCGACGCGGCCGCCGTGCGCGAGCTGCCTCCGCCGCCGGCCGTCGCCGACGCGGCGCGCCGGATCGCCGCGCTCCTGGACGGGGCGCCCGACGACCTGGCCGACGTCGCGCTCGACTGGCAGGGCGTCCCGGCGTTCCCGCGCCGCTGCTACGAGCTCGCGCGCGCGATCCCGCCCGGCGAGACGCGCACGTACGGCGAGGTCGCGGCGCTCGCGGGCGAGCCCGGCGGCGCCCAGGCGGTCGGCCAGGCGATGGCGCGCAACCCCTTCCCGATCGTGGTGCCGTGCCACCGCGTCGTCGCCTCCGGCGGCCGGCTCGGCGGCTTCTCCGCCCCCGGCGGCAACGCCACGAAGCGGCGCATGCTCGAGCTCGAGGGCGCCCGCGAGCGCGGCGAGCTCACGCTCTTCGGCTAGCCGCGCCACGCGCAGGGGGGAAGCGGGCCATTCGGTCCGACAGTTCCGTGCGCCCGCCACGCGGCGCCCCGAGAACGCATCACCGGAACGACAGGAACAGGATGACCGCCATCGCCCTTTCTGCGTGTGACCTCGCCGCCCCCGAGCCCCCCGTCCTCGAGCCGCTGCACGCGGTCGAGCCCGCGCCGCTGAACCGCATCCGGGTGCTGATCGTCGACACGGACCCGCTCGCGCGCCGCGCCGTCGCCGACCTCCTGCGCGCCGCCGGCGCGTTCGTCGTCGTCGCGACGGCCTCCGACGGCCGCGAGGGCGTCGAGCTCGCCCTCCACTACCGCCCCGACCTGGTCCTGACCGCCACCGGCCTGGAGGACCTCGACGCCGTCGAGGTCGTGCGCCGGGTCACGGACGAGGCGCCCGGCACCCGCGTCGTCGTGCTCACGGTGGGCAGCGACGAGCACGTGGCGATGACCGCGCTGCGGGCCGGGGCGAGCGGCATCCTCACCAAGGAGCAGGCCCGCGACGGCGAGCTGGCCGAGACGCTCGTGGCCGTCCACGCCGGCGAGGTGTCGATCCCGGGCGAGCTCGCCCGCGAGCTCGTCGAGCGCCTGCGGCGCATGCCGGAGCCGGGCCGCGGGGTCCGGCCGATCCGCAGCCCGCTCACCACCCGCGAGTGGGAGGTGCTCGACCTGCTCGCCGCCGGCTTGACGACGCGCGAGATCGCCGACCGGCTGGTCCTCACCGAGGACACCGTCTACACGCACGTGAAGAACCTGTGCCGGAAGCTGGGCGTGCACTCGCGCGAGCAGGCGGTCCGGGCCGCCCGGGACCTGATCGCGGCCGCGGTGGCGTGACGGCGGCGTTGCCCGCATGCGAATTCGCTGGATTCGCGGTCTGCGAAGCTGATAGACGTGGCGGACATGTGGGCACGGAAGCGTCGACGCGGGTGGCACCGCCCGTGACGGCGGTCGCCCAGGCCGAGCGCCTCCTCCAGGAGCAATACGAGCCGCTCAAGGCGGAGACCCTCCGCTCGCTGCAGGCCAAGCTGCGCGCGCGGGGCGTCACCGGCCTCGACGACGAGCTCGACGCCTACTACAACCAGGCGTGGCACGCGCTCTACGAGCAGATGGCGGCCGGCACGGAGATCGTCAACGTCGGCGGGTTCCTCGTGCAGGTCGCCTTCCGGCGCGCGATCGACGACCTGCGCCGCCTGCGTCCCGGCGAGCGCGCCGGGCTGGACGAGGCCGACGCGCTCGGCGCCGAGCCCGACGTCGCCGGGCGCCTCGACGAGCAGCGGATGCTGCGCGAGTTGATCGAGGCGCTGCGCACCGAGCTGTCCGACCGCGAGCGGGTGGCCGCCAGCCTCTGCTACGTCCACGGCTACACGCGCCCCGAGGCGGCCCGGATGATGGGCATCGGCGAGCGCCGGATGCAGAAGCTGATGGACCGCGTCTCGAAGGTCGTCAACCGCGTCACCGGCGAGATCCGCGACGGCGGCCGCTGCGAGATGCGCGAGTCGCTCATCAAGGCCTACGCGCTCGGGCTCCTCGACGAGGACGGCGAGCGCTACGCGCTGGCGCGCGAGCACCTGCGCGAGTGCGCGCGCTGCCGCGCCGACGTGCTGCGGATGCGCGGCCTCGCCGTCGTCGCGCCCGCGCCGCTGCTGCCGTGGGCGGCGCTGCAGATCGCGGGCGGCACGGGGGGCGGGGGCGGCGCGGCCGCGGCGCTGCGGCCCCGGGGCCACTCGGTGTCGACGCTCGTGGCCGGAGGGGCGGCCGCCGCGGCCGCGGTGGTCGTGACGGTGGCGATCGCGGTCGCGGTGCTGCGCGACGACGACCAGACGCCGGCCGCGTCGGCGGCGACGCCCACGCAGGTCTCGGCGCAGAGCGCGTCCGCGCCGGAGCGCCGGGAGCGCGACCCGAAGCCTCGCCGCGCGCAGCGGCGCTCCGAGCGGCGCGCGGCCGCATCCGCCCCCGCGGCCTCCGCCGCATCCGGCGCCGCGGCGCCCGCCGCCGAGGCGCAGGAGCCGGCGGGGAGCGAGCCGCCGGCGACCGAGCCCGCGGCGACCGAGCCCGCCGCCTCCACGCCGCCGCCCGTGACGCCCGCGCCGGCCGCGCCCGCGCCCGCGCCGGCGCCCGCCGAGCCGGCTCAGCCAGCCGCCGAGGAGGAGCCGGTGCTCGACGACGGCGCCCAGGAGTTCGGGGTGGAGCCGTGATCGTCGCCCGCCTGATCGGCGTGCTCGCGGTGGGCGCCGTCGTCCTCGCGGCGGCCGCGCCCGCGCCGGCGTCGACCTACCAGGTCGAGTCCTGCCGCGACGCCGACGACAACCCGCTCTCGACCGCCGCGTGGATCCCCGCCGGCGACCCCGCCCGCCGCTGGGACACGTGCGCCGTGGGCGGCGCGCTGACGGTCATCGCCAAGCCGTCCGACACCACGCCCGCCGTCGCGATCTCGGGCTACCGGTTCGACGTGCCGCGCGGCGTCACCCTCGTCGAGTACGAGGCCTGGCTCGCGGCCGAGGCGCACAACGGCACCGGCGACGCGTCGTACATGGCCGGCCTGGGGCAGGGCGACGAGCTCGCCGTCCCGACGACGCTGAACGGCTGCTACACGAATGCGCCGGACTGCGCCGAGGGCGATTTCGGCGAGCCGCTGAGCCCGCTCAACGAGACCGGCGTGTGGCCCGTCGTGTTCGGGGGGCTCGGCCTGATGACCGCCTGTGCGAGCCAGTTCGGCGATCCGTGCGTCGCCGGCGCCAACCCGCCCGCGCGGACCAAGCTGTTTCGCAGCGTCGTCACGCTCGACGATCCGTCGCACCCGGCGATCGGCTCGCTGGGCGGGACGCTGGTCGCCGGCGGTCCGGTCTCGGGCGTGCGCACGCTGACGGCGACGGTCACCGACGAGGGCAGCGGCGTCGCGCGCGTGGACCTCCTGGTCGACGGCCTGACCGTCCAGGTGCGCGACGTCGGCGGCACCTGCGTCCAGCCCTACGTCGTCGCCGACCCGTGCGCCGACGTCGTCCCGGCCACGTTCGCGATCGACACGTCGCACCTCGCCGAGGGCGCCCACACCGTCGCCCTGCGGGCCCAGGACGCGGCCGGGAACGCGACCGAGAGCGCGCCGGTGGACGTCACGGTCGTGCACCCGCCGCCGGCGCCGCCGTCGGTGGTCGTCGTGCCGGGCCCCGCTCCGCCCGCGCCCCCGCCGGTCGTGATCGTCGAGGAGCCCAGCATCGAGGAGGACCCGCCCGACCCGCCCACGGTGGAGCTGCGCGCGCCCGACCTCGTCGAGGTGCCGACCCGCCGGCCGGTCATCGGCCGGGTCGTCGCCTCCGACGGCACGCCGCGCGCGGGCGTCGCGCTGCGCTTCGAGCGCCGGCCGTTCGGCTCGCGGCGCTGGCGGCCCTGGCGCGACGGGACGGCCAGCGGCCCGGACGGGAGCTTCCGCGTGCCCGCGCCGCACCAGTCCTGGGAGGTCCGCGTCGTGCCCGACGGCGTGCGCGCCGAGCCCATCAGCATCAGCTTCGTGCGCCCGCTCGACGCGACGATCGCGGCGTCCGACGAGCGGCTGCGCAACGGCGACGAGCTCACGCTCGGCGGCCGGGTGCGCCACGCCGGCGGGACCGACGACCTGACCGTCCTGGTCCAGTCGTTCGTGCGCGGCCGGTGGCGCACGGTCGACTCGGTGGAGAGCGGCGAGCACGGGCGCATCCGCTGGAGCTACCGCTTCACGAACACCAGCCGGACCGCCCGCTACCGCTTCCGGTTCGTCGTGCGCTCGGGGCCCGGCCTGCCCTGGGAGCGGACCGTCAGCGACGTCGTCTCCGTCGTCGTCGACGGCGGATAGCGGCCGCCCGCCGGCGCGGCGGTCCCGCTTGCCGCTCGCTTGCCGCGGCGCTCGCGCGCGTCCGGCAACCGCCCGGCAAGCGCCGCCCGAGAGGTTCTGCGCCGACAGGGGGTCGGTCGCGTCCACCGCCGCGGCCGCCACGCACATCGACGCAAGGAGACCACGATGCGCAGGACCATCGCGCTGCTGGCGGCCGCCGCCGGCTGCCTGGCGCTCACCGCCTCGGCAAGCGCCGACTCGATCGCCTACATCAAGGGCCACGACGTGTGGAAGGCCACGCCCGACGGCAAGCGCCAGGTGCAGCTCACGAAGGGCGGCGGCTACCACGCCGTCTCGCAGGCCGACGACGGGACGATGATCGCCCTCACCGGGCGGGAGACGCTCGTCAAGCTGTCGCCGACCGGCCGCAGGCTGACCGAGTTCCAGACCTACGTGAGCGACGGCAACAAGGTCGGCGTCGGCGTGGACAAGTTCGCCGGGCCGTTCGATCCGCAGATCTCGCCGGACGGCAGCAAGGTCGCGTTCGAGTGGTACAACGACACGTACGGGGCGAGCGCCGGGTGCAACGAGTCGTCGTTCCCGCCCTGTTACACGTACCGCTCGACCAAGGGCGTCGGGATCACGTACTCCGACCGCCTGACCGACCCGCGCGAGTTCGGGCTGCTGACCGGCTGGAGCTACCCGCAGTGGATCGACGACGCGACGCTGATGCGCTCCTACGCGGGCGTGGCGATGAACGAGGACGCCGTCTTCCAGACGCTGCAGCCCGGCATGGACAACAACAAGGGCGAGCTGATCCGGCGCTGGTTCCACGACCCCGACGGCCGTGACCTCGTCGACATGCAGCTCTCGGCCGACCGCACGAAGGTCGTCGGCGTCGGGGGCGACAGCGACGAGCTGCTGCGGATCTACCGCGTGCTCGAGGACCCGCTGTCCAAGGACGGCGCGACCGTGATGGCGTGCGCCCAGTGGACGAATCCGGTGGGCAGGTTGGCCGATCCGACGTTCTCGCCCGACGGCCGCCGGCTCGTGTGGGCCGAGGAGGACGGCATCAGGATCGCCGACGCGCCCGACCTCAGCGTGGGGTGCGCGCTCGGCTCGGAGTCGCGGATGCTGATCCCGGGCGGCAGCTCGCCCGACTTCGGTCCCGCCGACGTCCCGGCGGTCCGCAAGCCCGCCAAGCCCAAGAAGCCGCGCAGGGGCCGGGCGGCCTGACGCGGGCGGCGCAGGCGCTCGCGATCGGCCCGCCCGCGGCCGGCGCGAGCGCAGGCGCCCGATGGGCGCTGCTATCTTCGAGAAACAGAAGATTCGAAGACGCGAAACCGCGAAGGCGTCCTCCTGCCCCTCTCCAACACCCCGATCCACCAGCTCAAGGCCGACTTCTTCCGCACGCTCGGCCACCCCGCGCGCGTGCGCATCCTCGAGGTGCTGCGCGACGAGGGCGAGTGCTCGGTCGGCCAGCTCCAGGCCGCGCTCGGCCTCGACTCCAGCGGCACGTCGCAGCACCTCGCCGTGCTGCGCCGCCAGGGCCTGGTCGAGGGGCGCAAGGAGGGGACGACCGTGCGCTACCGCGTGAAGGACGCGCGCACGTTCCAGCTGCTGGAGGTCGCGCGCCAGATCCTCAGCGCGCGGATGCAGGAGACCCAGGCGCTGCTGGCGGACCTCGCCGTGCCGGAGCCGCGACCCCGTTGAGCGCGCTGCTGTGGGCCGCGGTCGCGGCGCTCGGAGCCGGCACGCTGGCGGCGATCCCGCGCGCGACCCTGCGCGCCGCGATCCCGCTGCAAATCGCCGGCGCCGCCGCCCTCGCCGCCGGCGCGATCGCCGTCGTCGCCCGCGGCACCCCGGTCGGGGCCGCGTTCGGCGACGGCCTGGGACCGTCGTTCGGCCTCGACGGCCTGAGCGCGTTCTTCCTCGCCGTCGTCAGCCTGGCCGCGCTCCCCGCGCTGCTCGCCGCCGGCGACGCCCTGCGCGGCTCGCCGATGGCGCGCCCGCTGATCGCGCTCACGGGGCTGTTCGTGCTCGCGCTCGCCGGCGTGCTGGCCGCCCGCGACGCGCTCACCTTCCTGGCCTTCTGGGAGCTGATGACGCTCGCGCCGGCGAGCGCGATCCTCGTCGCGCGCCGCGACGCTCCGGTCCGCAACGCCGTGTTCGTCTACCTGGCGATCACGCACGTCGGCGGCGCCGGCGTGTGGCTGGCGCTCCTGACGCTCGCCCACGAGGGCGTCCTGAGCGGCGGCGCCGCGCTCGGCGGCGGCCTGCAGGCGCTCGTGATCGCGGCCGCGATCGTCGGCTTCGGGACGAAGGCCGGCCTCGCGCCGCTGCACGCCTGGCTGCCGCGCGCGCACCCCGTCGCGCCCGCGCACGTGTCGGCGCTGATGTCGGGCGTGATGATCAAGGTCGCGCTCTACGGCCTGATCCGCGTGCTGCTGGAGTGGTGCGCGCCCGCGCCGCTGTGGGCCGGCCTGACGCTGCTGGCGCTCGGCCTCGTCTCGGCGCTGGCGGGCGTGCTCTACGCGCTCGTCCAGCGCGAGCTCAAGCGCCTGCTCGCGTTCAGCTCGATCGAGAACGTGGGCGTCATCGCGGTCGCGCTCGGCGCGTCGCTGGTGCTCGCGGACGCCGGGCAGCCGCGGTGGGCGGCCGTCGCGTTCGGCGCCGCGCTGCTGCACGTCGCCGCGCACGCGGCGTTCAAGACGCTGCTGTTCCTCGGCGCCGGCGCGCTCTCCGACGCGGTCGGACGCCTGGACCTCGACCGGCTCGGCGGCCTGCTGACCCGCATGCCCGGCGTCGGGCGGCCGTTCCTCGTCGGCTGCGCGGCGATCGCCGGCGTGCCGATCCTCGCCGGCTTCGCGTCCGAGTGGCTGACGCTGCAGTCGCTGCTGCGCCTCGCGTTCGACGGCTCGGCCGGCGTGGCGGTCGCGGGCGCGCTCGCCGCCGCCGGCGTGGCGGCCAGCGCCGCGCTCGCGCTGTTCTGCTTCGTGAAGGTCGCCGGCCTGGTCCTCCTCGGCGCCCCGCGCACCGAGGCGGCGGCCGCCGCCGCCGACCGGCCGCCCGCCACGCGCCTGGCGCTGGCCGCGCTCGCCGCCGTCTGCCTGGCGCTCGGCCTGCTGCCCGCGCTGCTGCTGCCCGAGCTGGCCGCGCTCGCGCCCGGCGCGATCGCGCCGCCGTCCGGTGCCGCGATCGACCTCCCGGGCACGGGCGGGCTGCCCCCGCTGGGCCTCGTCGTGGCGCTCGGCCTCGTCGCCGCCGGCGTGCTCGTCGCGACCGGGCGGCGGGGGCGCGCGGAGGCGGCGCCGGCCTGGGCCTGCGGGCAGCGCGACGAGCCGGCGCTGCGGTGGACGTCGGCCGGGTTCACCAAGACGCTGCGCCTGGTGCTCGAGTCGGTCCTGCGCCCCGAGCGCGAGGTGACCGTGCACGCGCGCGCCGGCGTCGTCGCCGAGGTCACGCACCGGGCCGAGGTGCCGCACCTGTTCGACACCGCGCTCTACGGGCCGCTGTGGCGCGGCGCCCAGCGCGCCGCCGGGGTCGCCCGCCGGCTGCAGTCCGGCAGCCTGCGGATGTACCTGGGCTACCTGGCGGCGCTCGTCGTCGTTCTGCTCGCGCTCGTGCGGATCGGGGTGCTCGGATGAGCGGCGCGACCGTCGCCGCCGGGGCGCTGCAGGTCGCGGGCGCGCTGCTCGCGCCGCTGGCCGCCGGGACCGTGCAGACGCTCAAGGCGCGCCTGCAGGGCCGGCCCGGCCCGACGCCGCTGCAGCCCTACCGCGAGCTGCGCCGCCTGTGGCGCAAGAGCGGCGTGCGGCCCGTGCCGTCGACGTTCGTGTACGCGCTGGCCCCCGCGGTCGTCGTCGCCTCGGTCGCGGTGGCGCTGCTGATCGTGCCGATCGCCGGACACGCGCCGGACTGGGGGGTTGGCCACGACGCGCTCGTGCTCGTCGGCGTGCTCGCGCTGGGCCGCTTCGCGATCGCGCTCGCCGCCTGGGACACCGCCAGCGGCTTCGCGCTCATGGGCGCGGCGCGCGACCTCACGTTCGCCGTGTTCGCCGAGGCGGTCCTCGTGCTGGCCGTGCTGCTCGCCGCGCTGCCGGCCGGCAGCACCGACCTGACCGCGATGAGCGCCGCGGCCGCGGGCACCGGCGTGTGGGACGACCCCGCGCACTGGTGCGCCGCGCTGGCGTTCGTGCTCGTCGCGCTGGCCGAGGCGGGCCGCCAGCCGGTCGACAACCCCGACACGCACCTGGAGCTGACGATGGTCCACGAGGGCCCGCTGCTCGAGTACGCGGGGCGCGAGCTGGCCGTCCTGCAGTGGGCGGCCGCCGCGCGGCTGTGGCTGCTGCTGGTGCTCGTCGCCGAGCTGTTCGGGCCCAAGGGCGGCGGGTTCTGGGTCCAGGCCGCGATCCTGGCGGCGACGGTCGTCGTGCTGTGCGCGGGGCTGGCGCTGACCGAGACCGCGCTGGCGAAGATGCGGGTGCTGCGCGTGCCGCTGTTCCTGGGCGGCGGCGCCGCGCTGTGCCTGGCCGGGCTGGGAAGCTGGCTGGCGGGGGCGGCATGATCGCCGAGCCGATCCTGTGGGCGCTCGTGGGCCTCGCGCTGGCCCTCGTCGTCGTGCGCCGCCGGTCGGCGGGCGTCGCGCTGCTGGCCGCCCAGTCGCTGCTGCTCGGCGCCGTCGCGCTCGACCACGCGATCGGCGGGCACGGCGCCGTGTGGGTCGCGGTCGCGATCCTCGCGGTCCGCGGCGTGCTGCTGCCGCTCGTCCTCGGCCAGGTGATCCGGCTGACGCGCGAGCCGCGCCGGGTCGCCTCGGAGCGCTTCGCGCTGCCGCGCCTGGTCGTCGCCCTGGCCGTGACGCTCGTCGCGATCGGGCTCGCCCCGCCGCTGGGCCTGCACGACGCCGCGGCCGGCGAGGCCGCGCTGGCGCTCGTCGTGCTCGGCATCGTCGTCGCCGCCGTGCGGCGCGCCGTGGTGTTCCAGGCGATCGGGTTCCTCGTGGCCGAGAACGGCGTGCTGCTGGCCAGCCTGTCCGTGGCCGGCGGCCTGCCGGCGATCGTCGAGCTGGGCCTGCTGTTCGACCTCGTCGTCGCCGTGGGCGTCGCGGGCGCGTTCGGGGCGCGCATCCACGAGCGCTTCGGCACCAGCGACACGAGCCTGCTGAGGAGCCTGCGTGACTGACGTGCTCGTCTACGCGACCGTGGTGCTGCCGCTCGTCACCGGCGGCCTCGCGCTGCTCGCGCGCGGCGCCTGGCTGGGCCGCCTCGTCGTCGCCGGCGCGCTGCTCACCGCCGCGGCCGCCGGCGGGCTGGGGATCGTCGCGCTCGCCGACCACGCCGACCCCGCGCACGGCCCCTGGTACGTCGTCGACGCCGCCGGCGGCGTCTACCTGCTCGTCGTCGCCGCGATCGGCCTGCTGAGCGCGCTCGCGTCGCCCGGCTACCTCGGGCCCGCGCGCCGCGGGTTCTTCCCCGAGCACCGGTCCCGGCCCGTCTACTACGCGGCGCTGCTCGCGTTCTGGGCCGTGCTGCTGGCGGTGCCGCTGGTCGACAACCTCGTCGTCGCCTGGATCCTCGTCGAGGCCACGACCGCCGCGTCGGCGCTCCTCGTCGCGTTCACCGGCAGCGAGCGCGCGCTGGAGGCCGGCTGGAAGTACCTCGTCCTGACGACGCTCGGTCTCACCGTCGCGCTGCTGGGGATCGTCGTGCTGTACGCGCTGCTGGCCGACGGCGACGCGTCGCTGTGGACGCTCGACTGGGACGCGATCCACGCCGGCGCGGTCGGCGCCGACCACGACGCGGCCGTCTTCGCGCTCGTCCTGATCCTGGCCGGGCTGGCGGCGAAGATCGGATGGGCGCCCGTCCACAACTGGCTGCCCGACGCGCACAGCGAGGCGCCGCCGCCCGTCAGCGCGCTGCTGTCGGCGGCGCTGCTGCCGACCGTGATGCTGGTCGCGTGGCGCACGCTGGCGGCGCTGGAGCCCGCGGTCGGCGGGACCGGCGGCGCCCTGTTCCTGGCGTTCGGGCTCGTGTCGCTGGCGGTCGCGGTGCCGTTCCTGTGGCGGCGCCTGCCGCTGAAGCGGCTGCTGGCCTACTCGAGCCTGGAGCACATGGGCGTCCTGGCGCTCGGGATCGGCTTCGCGACCCCGCTGGCGCTCGCCGGGGTCGTCGTCCACGTCGCCGGGCACGCGCTCGCCAAGTCGCTGGGCTTCTACGCGACGATCCCGCTGCTGCGCCGCGACCGCACGCTCGCCACCGACGCGCCCGTGTCGCTGAACTCGACGAGCCCGGCCGCCGCCGGCGCGGTCGGCCTCAGCCTCGCGTCGCTCAGCGGGCTGCCGCCGTCGCCGCTGTTCGTCAGCGAGGTGCTGATCCTGGCCGGCGGGGTGGCCGCGGGCGAGATCGCGGTCGTGGCGGTCGCCGCCGCGCTGCTGGCGCTCGGGTTCCTCGGCCTCGCGCACGCGCTCATCGAGGGCGTCGCCGGCGACGCGCCGCGCGAGCCGGTCGCCTCCCGGCACGGCGAGCGGCGGCTGATCGCCCTGACCGCCGCGATCGGCTGCGCGCTGCTCGCGCTCACCGCCGGCGCGTACGCGCTCGTCGACTCCGCGCTGGTCGCCGACCTCATGCGGGGGGTCGCATGAGGTTCGCGCGCCGCGACGTCGCGCCGGCCGCCTGGCGCGCCGAGGTCTCCAATGCGCTGGCCGACGGCTGGCGGTTCGCCGGCCTGTGGGCCGAGGACGGGGACGCCGAGCCGGCGCTGCGCGCCGCGTTCTCGCGCCACGGCGAGCGGCTGCTGCTCGCCGCGTCGGCCGCCCGCGACACGATCGTCGACCTCGTGCCCGCCGCCGCCTGGGACGAGCGCGAGGCCCACGACCTGCACGGGGCCGCGTTCGCCGGCCACGAGCCGCTGCGCGCGCTCGTCGACCACGACGCGCCGACGGAGGCGTGGACGGTCCCCGTCGAGGGCCGCGACGTGTTCCAGGTCGCCGTGGGCCCGACGCACGCGGGCGTCATCGAGTCCGGCCACTTCCGCTTCCACGTCGTCGGCGAGCGGGTGCTGCACCTCGACCTGCGGCTGTTCTACAAGCACCGCGGCCTCGAGCGGGCCGCGCAGGGCCGGCCGGCCGCCGAGGCGCTGGCGTACGTGCAGCGGGCCTGCGGGGCCGACGCGGTCGCCAACGCGATCGCGTTCGCGCACGCGTGCGAGGACGCGACCGGGCAGGCGGCGACGCCCGGCCTCGCGCGGGCCCGCACGCTGCTGGCCGAGCTCGAGCGCCTCTACAACCACCTCAACGACCTGTCGGCGATCTGCGCGGGCGTCGGGTTCGCGCCCGGGACGATGGCGTTCGCGGGGCTGAAGGAGCGCGCGATGCGCCTCAACGCGACGCTCGCCGGGCACCGCTTCCTGTTCGGCGCCGTGCGGGTCGGCGGCAGCGACCTGGCGATCTCGGCCTCCGCGGCCGCCGAGCTGCGCTCCGCGCTGGGGGAGCTGCGCGACGAGACGCGCCGCGCCTGGCGCGAGCTGCAGTTCGCCGGCTCCGTGCAGGAGCGCTTCGACGGGGTCGGCGTGCTCGAGCTCGAGGACGCGCGCCGCCTGGGCGCGGTCGGCCCGGCCGCGCGCGCCGCGGGCGTGGCGATCGACGCGCGCACCGACGCTCCGCGGCTGGCTTACCGCGACGTCCTGCCCGCGCTGCCGCCTCGCGCCGACGGCGACGTCGCCGCCCGCGTCGAGGTGCGCGGGGCGGAGCTGCCGGTCGTGTTCGACCTGCTCGACGAGCTGCTGGCCGAGCCGCTGGAGCCGGCGGCCACCGAGCCCGGCGGGGAGGTCCGCCGCGACGGGGTCGCGCTCGTCGAGAGCCCGCGCGGGCAGACGCTGTGCGCGGTCGCGCTGGGGGAGCAGGGCGTCGTCGAGCGCGTCCACCTGCGCACGGGCTCGTACGCGAACTGGCCGGCGCTCGCCCACGCCGTGCCCGGCAACCTGCTGCCGGACTTCCCGCTCATCAACAAGAGCTTCGAGCTCTGCTACGCCTGCGCCGATCGCTGATGTTCGTCCTCCTGCGCCAGCTCCAGCGCCTGCGCCGCGACGCGGCCCTCACCTCGCCGCCGCGGCGCGGCTCGCTCGCGCTGCGCCACGTCGACGCCGGCTCGTGCAACGCCTGCGAGCACGAGCTGAACGCCGCCGCCAACCCGTACTACGACCTGGCGCGCCACGGCCTCAACATCGTCGCCTCGCCGCGCCACGCCGACGTCCTGCTCGTCACCGGCCCGGTCACGGCGCGGATGCGCGAGCCGCTGCTGAAGGCCTACGCGGCGATGCCCGAGCCGCGCACGGTGGCCGCGCTGGGCGACTGCGCGATGGGGTGCGGCGTCCTCGGCGACGCGGCCGCGCTGGCCCCGCCGCTGGACGAGCTGCTGCCGGTCGCCATCCGCATCCCCGGGTGCCCGCCCGCCCCCGACCTGATCGCCGCGCACCTGCTCGCCCATCTGCACGGCGAGGCGCCCGCGGCCTGAGCGCCGCGGGCATCCCGCGGCGATCCTGCGGCAAACCACCGAGGGGCGCCGACCGCTCGGGGCTCACCATGGGGGGTCCGGACAGACCCACGGAGGGACGATGAGCACCGACACGACCGCCCGCAGCCCGCAGACCGCGATCCTGCCCTCCGGCCGGTGGCGCGTCGCCCGCTCGCGGTCGCGCGTCGGCTTCGAGGTCAACCGGCGCGGCGCCGGACCCCTGCACGGCGCCTTCACCGCGTTCGACGGCGAGCTCGCCGTCGGCGCCGCCGGGACGGCCGCGCACGGGTTCGTGCGGATCGACAGCATCGACACCGGCAACGAGGAGCGCGACGAGCACCTGTGCGCGCCGAGCTTCTTCGCCACCGAGCGCTACCCGTTCATGACGTTCGTCGCGACCCAGGTCGTGCCCATGGCCGGCGGGGAGTGGGCCATCGACGGCGAGCTGACGATCCGCGACGTGACGCGGCCGCTGCACCTGCTCGCGCGCGTCGAGGACGTCGCCGGCCACGACGACCGGCGGCGGCTGCACGTCGGCGGCGAGCTGGACCGCCGCGACTTCGCGCTGACGTGGAGCCGCGTCATCGAGATGACCGGCGCCGTCGCCATGCAGGTCCGCATCGAGCTGGACCTCGAGGTCGAGCCGGAGACCTAGAACTTCACGGTGCCTCCACGATGCGGAGGCGGCCCCGCCGCTGCGATCGTCGGCGCATGGGATGCCGACGACGTGCTGTGGCGGCGGGGGTGCTGGCCGCCGTCGTGACCGCCGCGGGGGCGGGCGCCGCGGGCGCCGCCACCGAGGAGAGCGTGCGCCGCTGCGCGGCGCGGATGGACCTGACGCTGAAGGCCGAGGGGGAGGAGGGGCCCGACGGGCGCGGGCGGCTGGGGGTGAAGGTGCCCGGTGGGCGCTACGCCGGCTTCGTCGAGTTCCCCAGCGGCCACGTGGTCGACGTGTACGTGGCGCGCAGCGAGCGCGCCGCGCGGCGGGCGGCGCGCGGGTACGAGCGCTTCCTGCGGGCGTTCGGGCTCGGCGACGAGGCGCGCCGCTACGTGCGCCGGGCCGGGACGATCGTGCTCGGGCGCGACGACGGGGACCTGTTCGCCACCGAGCGCGAGCTCGCCCGGTTGGCGCGCTGCGGGTGACGCCGGGGCGTCAGGCGGTGGCCTGCGGGACGGGCGCGTCGCCGGCGCCCGCGACCGTCCACGGCGTGTCGGTGCCGTCGCGCAGCGCGAACGTCCAGCGCTCGGTCCAGCGGACCTCGCGCTCGCGCGAGCCGTCCAGCACGGCGGCGGTGTCGCGGTCCTCCAGGTAGCGGCGGCCGGCGAGCGCCAGCTCCACGACCATCCGGGGCGGGTCGGACGCGCCGTCGAGCGCGACGAGCGTCATGTGCTCCACGCGCGCGCCGCGGACGACCCGGCGCGCGCGCCGGTCGCCGCGGGGGTAGAGCAGCGCGTCGACCGCGGCCTGGTCGGCGACCGCCAGCAGCGGGTCGTCCTCGCCGTCGATCGCCTCCACCCACGCGGCGACGGCGGCGCGCGCGCACGCCTCGAGCACGTCGGGGGCGAAGCGGCCGTCGACGAGGCTGAGGTCGAGCGCGGCCGCGCGGGCGTCGCCGGCGAAGTCGAGGTCGACGAGCTGCGCGACCTCGGCGGCGTCCCCGGCGGCGTCGGCGACCGCGGTCTCGACGAGCGCCTCGTCGCGCAGCCGGCCGTCGCCCCACGGCGAGGCGACGATCTCGGACTCGAGGTGGTGGTCGCCCTCGCCGAGCTGCTCGATCGAGCGCAGCGTCCAGCGGCCGTCGCGCTTGGCCAAGGTCCAGTACTCGCGCAGCGTCGTCGTCTCCGAGCTCGAGTCCTTGCGCTTGATGCGCTGCCCCTTGCGGTCGACGACGACGTCGCGCAGCGTCGCCTCGACCAGCACGACGACGCGGTCCTCGTCGTCGGCCTCGCGGTTGACGAGCCCGACGTAGTGGACCTCGGGCTCGCCCACGACCGTGACCTGGTTGTGCCAGCCCTTGCGGGCGAAGTCCTTCAGGCGGCGGCGCCACTCGACGAGGAGGTCCGGACCGCACAGCGGCACCAGCGCGTCGACGTCGCGGGCGGTCCACGCCTTCTGCACGGTGGTGAACAGGGCGGCCGCCTCGCGCTCGACGACCTCGGGGTGGAACGCGCCGTCGTCCTCGGCGGCCTCGGCCGCGGCCAGGCGGACGCGGGCGGCACGGGCGTCGCGCCGGCGGCGCCGGCGGCGCTCGGCGAAGAAGCCGACGATCGCGACGATCACGAACACGAGCACGATCAGCGCGACGAAGACGAAGCCCGCGGCGGAGCCGCTGGTGGTGCCGCCGCTCCCACCGCCCGAGAAGCCGCCGCCGCCACCACCGCCGCCTCCGCCGCCGAAGCCGGACGAGCCGCCGCCGGCCGCGGCGAGCACGGGCGGGGCCCACGCGAGCAGGGCGAACAGGACGGCGAAGGGCAGACGGCGCATCTCGTCAGCTTGACATCGACGCGCTCAGCCCGCAGCGCACACGGCCGCGAACGCCGGGTTGAGGTCCGCCGGCGAGCGCCAGGCGCGGGTCGCCTGCTCGAAGTCGTAGGCGTAGCCGACGAGCTTCGGCTCCGACCACTTGCGCCCGACGAGCACGAGCCCGTACGGGGTGCGCCCGGCGTAGCCGGCGGGGACGGTGACGTGCGGGTGGCCGCCCGAGGTGGCGGTCACCGCGGCGACGAGCCGCGGGGACAGGATCGCGTCGAGGCGATGGCGATCCATCGCCCGGTCGATCGCGCGGCTGGACGCGTCGACGTACGCGGCCAGGCGCCGGCCGGCCGTGCGCTGCGCGCGCCGGCCGGCCGCCTGCGCGCGCAGGAGGAACGTCTGCCCGTAGCGCACCGCCTCGCGGCCGTGCTGGCGGTTGTAGGCGATCACCTCCGCCAGCGAGTGGCGCGGCGACGTGGGGCCGCGCTCGCGCAGGTAGCGGTTCACGGCGCGCTTGAACTCGCCGTAGATCGCCGAGCCCGGCGCGGTGCCGACCCACAGCTTGCTGCGGATCGGGACGATCGTGGCGCCGGCGCGCCGGAGCGTCGCGATCAGCCGGCGCTGGCCGACGATGCGCGCCATCGGGTCGCGCGCGAGCGTCGGGGCGAGGCCGATGCGCGCGCCGCGCAGGGCACCGGTGCGCAGGAACGCCTCGTACCCCTCGGCGGGGACGTGGCCGCGCTGCCGGCGGGTGACCGGGTCGCGCGGGTCGATCCCGGTCATGAGCGACAGCAGCAGCGCGGCGTCGGTGACGCTGCGGGTGATCGGGCCGGGCTGGTCGAACGCAGGCAGCAGCGGCACGACGCCGCCGCGCGACACCAGGCCCATCGTCGGCTTGATGCCGACCGCGGAGTTGAGGAACGACGGCAGCACGACCGAGCCCTGCGTCTCGGTGCCGACGGTGAGCGCGGCCAGCGAGGCCGAGGCGGCGATCGCCGACCCGTTGGAGGAGCCGCTCGTCTCACCGCCGTCGTAGGGGTTGTGCAGGCGGCCGCCGACGTCGGAGAAGCTCAGGCCGGCGCGCTTGGAGATCGACGTGGCCCACTCGCTCATGTTCGCCTTGCCGAGGATCACGGCGCCGGCCGCGCGGAGCTTCGCGGTGACCGTGGCGTCGGTGGGCGGCGGGGCGCCGAGCATCGCCTTCGCGCCGGCGGTCGTCGCCATGTCGTGGGTGTCGAGGTTGTCCTTCAGGAGGACGGGGATGCCGGCGAGCGGGCCCTGGGGGCGGCCTTCGGCGCGGGCGGCGTCGGCGGCGTCGGCCTGGGCGAGCGCGTCGGGGGCGGTGAGGATGACGGCGCGCAGGTCGGGCCCGGAGCGGTTGACCGCGGCGATCCGCGCGAGGTAGGTCTCGACGAGCTGGCGCGAGGTGACCGTGCCCGCGTCGAGCGCGGCGCGCAGCTCCGGCACGGACGCGCGGGTGACGTCGATCGCGCCGGCGGTGGTGGGGCAGGCGGCGGTGGCGGTCGCGGGCGGCTGCTGGGCGCCGGCGCGGGGGGCGGGCCAGGCGGCGAGGGCGAGGACGGCGAGTCCGGCGGCGACGAGCGCGAGCGGCAGGCGGAGGGGGCGCGGCACGATGACCATCCTTGGGGGTGTCGTCCGGGGCCGGGCCAGCCTACGCCACGCGGCGGCGCGCTCGGCGAATGGTCTACCGTCGCGGCCATGCGAGATCGCGACGCCGAGGTGGTGTGGTCCAGCGACGACGGCGACCGCCGGCGCGGCCGGGGCCGGGGTGGTGGGCGCCGCGCGGGCGACGCGCGGGCGGACGCGGCGCCGCCGGCCGCGGGCGGGCGCGTGAAGGTCCGCCGCGAGGTCGCCGGGCGCCGCGGCAAGGCGGTCACCACCGTCTCCGGCGTGCCGCTCGACGACGCCGGGCTGCGCGAGCTCGCCGGCCGCCTGAAGAGGCGCTGCGGGGTCGGCGGCTCCGCGAAGGGCGGCGTCATCGAGCTCCAGGGCGACCACCGCGACGTCGTCGTCGAGGTCCTCCGCGCCGAGGGCTACGACGTGGTGCTCGCCGGCGGCTGACCCCGCGCCCGCGGCCGTTGTCGTCTCGCGATCGCATAGCGAGCGCAAAGCGACAACGGTGGAGCCGGACGGGGTGGCGGCGAGGGCCGGGCTACTCGCAGAACGGGATCAGCGGGATCCCGATGATCTGGACCCGGTCGGTGCGGGTGCTGACCATGAACTGCAGCGGGCCGCCGTCGCGGCGGGGGATGCGGACGAGGGTGGCCTCGAACACCTCGTCGGTGGTGTGATCGAAGCGGGCGCGCGGGAACGCGGCGCGCAGCTCGGCGGCCGTCGAGCCGACGCCCACGCCGCGGGCGGTCGCCCCGCCCGTGATCGAGATCGTCCGCACGCGCCGCGGCGAGCGGCGGGTCAGGTCGACGGCGCCCTTCAGCGGCGCGCGCAGGCGCGCCGAGCGCGTCCCCGGGCCGGCGAGCTCGCACCCCGGCCGCATCCGGCCCACGAGGCCCTTGGCCCGCAGCGAGCGCCACGTCGCGCCGACCTTCACGCCGCCCACGCCGGCCGCCGTGATCTCGAGCGGGGCGGGCGCCCCGGCCTTCCCGGGGACCGCGGCGACCGCGGCGAGCCCCACGGCGAGCGCGGCGGCCAGCAGGATCGCGAGCGCCGGGCGGATCAACGGGCGGGCGGGCATGGGCGCACGCTACTCGCTCCGAGGGCGGCGCAGGTGCAGGCGCCAGGCCAGCTCGCCGATCGCCAGGCCCACCGCGATGCCCAGCGCGCTCTCGCCGACCCGCTCGACCGCGATCTGGTCGCCCTCGAAGTCCACCGCGCTGATCATGAACAGCACGGTCGGCGTGAGCAGCACGACGAGCCAGAAGTAGCTGCGGCGGTCGAGCGCGTACAGCGCGCCCGCGCACACGGCCCCGAACGCGAGCAGCAGCCAGCGGGCGTCCGTGAGCGCCGTGATCGCCAGGATCACCGCCGCGCCGCCGAGCGTGCCCGCCGCCCGCTGCAGCGCGCGCACGTGCGTCGCGTGCTCGCCCGGCTGCAGGATCGCCAGGATCGTCAGCGGGATCCAGTAGCCGTGCGACAGGTCGAGCGCGCGGTCGATGAACGTGCCGAGCGAGACCGCGAGCGCCAGACGCAGCGCGTGCGCCTGCAGCGACCGGTCGTGCGCGACGCCCGCGCGCACCGTCGCCAGCGCCTCCCGCGCGAACCCCGGCGCGGGGGCCGTGCCGCTGCGGGCCACGACCATCAGCGCCAGGCCCGGCGCCGCGCCGGCCGCGAACCACAAGAGCTGGCGTCCCGTCGGGGCGTCGACCGGCGGCAGCCCGGCCATGATCACGAACACGGCCGCGGTCGCGAAGCCCAGCAGCGCGCCCGGCGGCCCGGCCGCGCGCCAGAACGCCCACGCGCCCACCCAGGCGAACGTCGCCAGCAGCAGCGGCACGAGCGCGGCCTGGTCGACGGCCAGCGCCAGCGCGAACGCGGCGAACCCGCCGGTCGCCGCGATCCCGCCCCAGAAGATCCGCGCCGCCAGCCGCGCGCGCGGCACGCACAGCGCGGTGTTCAGCCCGCCCAGCGCGGCCGTGAAGCCCGCCGCCGGGTCGCCGAGCGCCGCGCCGACGGCCAGCGGCCCGACCGCGGCCAGCGCCCCGGCGACGCCCGAGCGCCAGTCCAGGCCCCGCTCCTCGACGGCGAACGCCTCGCGGGCCAGGTCTCGCGCGATCGTCACGGCGCCATCCTCGCCGACCCCGCGGACTACGCGGCGGCCAGCGTCTCGTCCAGCCAGTCGAACACGCGCTGGTGGTACAGCCGGCGCGCCGCGCCCTCGCAGTGGCCGCCCGCGCCCTCGTCGGCGCCGAAGCGCACGAGGACCTTGCGGTCGACGGTCAGCGCGTCGAACAGCGCCGGCGCGCCCGCCCCGAGCGGGTCGCCCTCGGCCTGGGTGAGCAGCGTCGGGCAGCGGATCTCGCCCGCGACCGGCGACAGCTCGAAGCGCGTCATGTCGGCGAAGTAGCCGAACACGGTCTCCTGGCCGTGCACCCACAGCCCGCGCTGGATCAGGCGCCAGCGCATCGCCGGGTCGGCGTCTGGCCCGCGCAGCCAGGCCTCCATCGGGTCCAGCACGTGCGGGTCGACGTCGGGGAACGCGGCCTTCTGCGCGTCGTCGAGCGGCAGGCGCGCGAGCATCGTCTCGCGCAGGTCCCACTGGCCGGGGTCGGCGACGAGCGCGGCCAGGCGGGGCTCGAACGCGGCGGCGCGAGGCGCCAGGTACCCGCCGAAGCTCCAGCCGGCCAGCACGACGCGGTCGGGGTCGACCTCCGGCCGCTCCAGCACCCAGTCGATCACGGGGCGCACGACCGTCTCCCAGTCGGGCCGGATCGGCACGCCGTCGCGGATGAGGTTGCGGCCCTGGCCCGGCCCGTCGAACAGCAGCACGTGGTAGCCGCGCGCGACCGCGGCCGGGACGTGCGCGAAGACCATCTCGGTCAGGTCGGAGTCGTAGCCGTTGGTGTGGACGATCGTCGGCCGCGGCCCGCCGCCGCCGGGCGCGAGCGCGAGCAGGCCGGGCAGCGACGCGCCCTCGAACGGGATCTCGACGAGCTCGAAACGCGGCTCGCACGCGGCGCCCGCGGCCAGCTCCAGCGCCGCGGTCTCGCGCTCGAAGCTCGCCACGAGCCGGGGGTCGACCGGCGCGCCGTACAGCGGCTGGTAGGCCGCCCGGAAGTACGCGGCCGCGCGCAGCGCGGCGTCGCGCGCGCTCACGTGGTGCCCGCCCGCCGCGCTCTCGGCCGCCCAGCCGGCCACGCGCTCCGCGGTCGCCGACCACTCGCGGTGCCACGCGTCGGCGTCCCCGTCGCCGATGCGCGCCATCGTCGTGAGCACCTCGCCGAAGTCGGCGCCCCCGTAGCTCGCCGTGTGGAGGAGCCGGGTGGCGAACTCCTCCCACAGCGGGTTCTCGCTCAGCAATGCCATGGGCCGCCACCCTACGGCGACAGCGCCCGCGATCAGCCCGGATACGACACGGTCACGCTCACCGGGCCGCGGCGGTTGCCCTTGCGGATCGCGGTGATCGCGAGCTCCTCGACCGGCGCGCGGCGGCACACGCGCGAGCGCCCGAGGCGGTCGCTGCGCCCCTTGCGGCGGCTGGCGCCGAGGCTGCGCCCGCCGAGCGTGGCGCGCACCCCGACCTCGCTGCGCCGCGGGCCGCGGATCGCGATCCGCACGCGGCCGTCGAGCGACATCGGCACCGCGAAGCGCTGCGTCCGCGCGCCCGGCGGCAGCGCGAACGTCGCGGTCGCGTTCGCCGTCCACGGCTCGACGACGTCGCGGCGCGCCGCGTCCAGCGTCCCCGGGTCGGGCACGAGATGGGGCGAGAACGTCCACGGCTGGTCGGGGTACGCCAGGCGCGCGTAGGCCTCGGCCCAGTTCTCGCCCGGGTTGTCGCGGTAGCGGCGGCCCTCGTCGCCCGGCGCGAACCGGCGCTGGCGCACGCCCTCGCACACGAGCGTGGCCGACGCCCACCGCTTCGGGCCCCAGTCGAGCGCCCCGCCGCGGAAGCCGGCGTTGGAGCGGTGGTTGGCGATGTGGTGGCCGTACTCGTGCGTCAGCACGTAGGCCAGCGTGTACGTGCCGTTGCGGGTGGTGGCGTCCAGCCCGACGTTCGGCACGTTCATGCGGTTCTGGCGGCCCTCGTAGCACGCGAGGATGCCTTCGCCCTCGAGGCCGCCGCACAGCCCGGCGATCTGCTCGGGGGACGCCACGCGCACCCGCAGCCGGTTCAGCTCGGCGCCGTGGGGGATCGAGTCCAGGAAGCCGACGTACGCCGCCGCGAGCTCCGGGTTCAGCCCGCCGGCCGCATCGCTGAACTCGACGTGGACCGCGGTCCCGTCGGCGATCGGGACGTCGATCGCGTTGGGGGCCTGGGCGGCGGCGGAGGCGGGCAGGCAGGCGGCGAGGAGGAGGGCGACGGCGGCGCGGCGGATCATGGTGGGGGGACCGTTCCCGCCGCGCGCCGTCGCCAATCGGCCGATCCGCCCGCCCTACGCGGCGGCGGCCGGGAGGTAGCTCGCGGGCACCGCCCGCGAGGCGACCGCCGCCCGGTTCCAGAAGTTGATCGCCGCGATCTGGACGACCAGGTGGGCGAGCTCCTCCTCGTCGAAGTGGCGGCGCGCCTCCTCCCACACCTCGTCGGGGACGTGCGTGTCGGCGACCAGCGTCATCGACTCCGTCAGCGCCAGCGCCGCGCGCTCGCGCTCGTCGAACGCGGGGCTCTCGTCCCACGCGGCGAGCTGCGCGAGGCGCAGGTCGCTCTCGCCGTGCTCCTTGGCCGCGGTCCAGTGCATGTCCAGGCAGAACGCGCAGCCGTTGATCTGCGACGCGCGCAGCTCGACGAGGTGCTTGAGCGTCGGGTCGAGCTTGATGCGCTCGGACACGCGGACCATGGCGCCGTAGGGGGCGCCGGCAAGGGACGTGAGGTCGATGCGGGGGGTGGTGTGATCAGTGCTCATGCATCGTTGACGGCGCCGCCGCGTCGCCTGTGACATGCAGGCGGACGTGCGCGAGCTTGTCCGGGTTGCGCATGATCCGCACCACCTGCAGGCGGCCGTCGACGACGTCGATCGAGAACACGGTGAGCGGGCGGCCCTCGCGGTCGACCTCGACGCGGCCGGGCCGGCCGTTGACCGTCGCGGCCACGAGCGGACGGCC
>DATMSA010000078.1:0-63620 GCA_035565675.1 Capillimicrobium sp.
CGAGCAGATCGGCGAGTGGATCCCGCGCTGCTTCGGCACGCCCGACGAGCCCAAGGTCGCCGCGTTCTGCGCGTCCGAGCCCGACGCCGGCTCCGACGTCTCCGCCATCCGCACGACCGCCCGCTTCGACGAGAAGACCAACGAGTGGGTCCTCAACGGGCAGAAGGCCTGGGCCACCAACGGCGGCATCGCCGACGTCCACGTCGTCATCGCCTCCGTCGACCGCGAGCTCGGCGCGCGCGGCCACGCCGCGTTCGTCATCTCCAAGGAGGAGACGAAGGGCATCGAGCAGGGCGCCAAGGTCCGCAAGCACGGGCTGCGCGCCTCGCACACCGCCGACGTGCACCTCGACGACTGCCGCATCCCCGCCGAGCAGGTCCTCGGCGGCAAGGAGAAGCTCGACGAGCGCCTGGCGCGCGTGCGCGAGGGCAAGCGCGCCCGCAGCCAGGCGGCGCTGCAGACGTTCGAGGCCACCCGGCCCACGGTCGGCGCGCAGGCGCTGGGCATCGCGCGCGCCGCCTACGAGTACGCGCTCGACTACGCCAAGGAGCGCACCCAGTTCGGGCGCCCGATCATCGACAACCAGGCGATCGCGTTCACGCTCGCCGACATGAAGACCGAGATCGACGCGGCGCGGCTGCTCGTGTGGCGCGCGTCCTGGATGGGCCGCACCGGGAAGTCGTTCGAGAACGCCGAGGGCTCGATGTCCAAGCTCAAGGCCGGCGAGGTGGCCGTGTGGGCGACCGAGCGGGCGATCCAGATCCTCGGCGGCAACGGCTACACGCGCGAGTTCCCGGTGGAGCGCTTCCACCGCGACGCCAAGATCTACACGATCTTCGAGGGCACCTCCGAGATCCAGCGGCTGGTCATCTCCCGGGCCATCTCGGGCATGCACATCCGTTGACGGTTGGCGCGTAGACGCTCGATGATGCAGCGACGCCCATGGTGCGGTGCGTCATCCTGAGCGCCGGACGCATGGATTCGAGAGTGATGGGAAGCTCGGAGGGGATGCCTCTGGCCACGCCGAAGCCCAAGACCTTGGCGGTCGATCTGCCGCCGGTGCCCGAGTCCGCGCGTCGCGCGCGCCGGGCCCTGGTGGCCGGTGGGCTGGACCCCGACCTCGACCACACCGTGTCGCTGCTCGTCGCCGAGCTGGTGACGAACAGCGTCCGCCACGCGTCGCGCGGCGGCGTGCGGGTGGAGGCGACGATGGTCGAGGGCTACGCGCGCGTCGAGGTCATCGACAACGGTCCCGCGTTCGACCCGGAGATCCGCCACACGGTCAACGGCTTCGGCCTGCGTCTCGTCGACAAGCTCGCGTCCCGCTGGGGCGTGACGCGCGAGGAGGACGGCAACCGCGTGTGGTTCGAGGTCGACCGGCGCCGCCGCCGGTTCGACCGCGAGCGCCCGCGCTGATGCCGCGCCGCCGCTCCCGGGAGGTCGTGGGACACTGTGTGGTCAGACCCTGGAACCGGGAGCTTGAGAAATCGTGTCCGAAAACTCCTTTGGCGCCCGCGACACCCTGCGCGTCGGTGATCGCGAGCTCGAGTACTACCGCCTCGACGCGCTCCAGTCGCGCTACGACATCGCGCGGCTGCCGTTCTCGCTGAAGATCCTGCTCGAGAACCTCCTGCGCACCGAGGGCAACGGCTCGGTGACGAAGGAGGACGTCGAGAAGATCGCCCGCTGGGACGCCAAGGCCGATCCGACCGAGGAGATCGCGTTCTCGCCCGCGCGCGTGCTCCTGCAGGACTTCACCGGCGTGCCGTGCGTCGTCGACCTCGCCGCGATGCGCGACGCGATGGCCGAGCTCGGCGGCGACCCGGCCAAGATCAACCCGCTCGTGCCCGTCGAGCTGGTCATCGACCACTCCGTCCAGGTCGACTCCTTCGGGCTGCCGGACTCGTTCCGCATCAACGCCGAACGCGAGTTCGAGCGCAACCGCGAGCGGTACGCGTTCCTGCGCTGGGGCCAGCAGGCGTTCGAGAACTTCGCCGCGGTCCCGCCGGACACCGGCATCGTCCACCAGGTCAACATCGAGTACCTGGCCCGCGTCGTCTTCGAGCAGGACGGGGTCGCGTTCCCCGACACGCTCGTCGGCACCGACTCGCACACCACGATGGTCAACGGCCTGGGCGTGCTCGGCTGGGGCGTCGGCGGCATCGAGGCCGAGGCCGCGATGCTCGGCCAGCCGGTCTCGATGCTGCTGCCGCAGGTCGTCGGCTTCAAGCTGTCGGGCAAGCTGGCCGAGGGGGCGACCGCCACCGACCTCGTCCTCACGGTCACGCAGATGCTGCGCCACAAGGGCGTCGTCGGCCGCTTCGTCGAGTTCTTCGGCCCCGGCGTGCAGACGCTGCCGATCGCCGACCGCGCCACGCTCGGCAACATGTCGCCGGAGTTCGGCTCGACCGCCGCGATCTTCCCGATCGACGCGGAGACGATCCGCTACCTCGAGTTCACCGGGCGCCCGCCCGAGCAGCTCGAGCTCGTCGAGGCCTACGCGCGCGCCCAGGGCCTGTGGCTCGACGCCGACAGCGAGGAGCCGGTCTACAGCGACACGCTCGAGCTGGACCTCGGCGACGTCGAGCCGTCGATCGCCGGCCCGCGCCGGCCGCAGGACCGCGTGCCGCTGCGCGACTCGCGCGAGGGCTTCCGCGAGGCGCTCAACGAGCACGTGCCCGAGTGCACGCTGCAGGACGAGGCGGTCGAAGAGACGTTCCCCGCGTCCGACCCGGTGGCGATCAACCCCGAGGACGCCGACGTCGAGCTCGACTACCCGCGCGCGGAGCCGGCCAGCACGGCCACCGTGCAGCAGAGCGCCGTCGACGTGACGCTCGCCGACGGCACCCGCACCAAGCTGCGTCACGGCGACGTCGTCATCGCGGCGATCACGTCGTGCACGAACACGAGCAACCCGTCGGTCATGCTCGGCGCCGGCCTGCTGGCCAAGAAGGCGGTCGAGAAGGGCCTGCAGCGCAAGCCGTGGGTCAAGACGTCGCTGGCCCCGGGCTCGAAGGTCGTCACCGAGTACTACGAGCGCTCGGGCCTGAACGAGTACCTCGACGAGCTCGGGTTCAACCTCGTCGGCTACGGCTGCACGACGTGCATCGGCAACTCCGGCCCGCTGCCGGAGGAGATCTCGGCCGCCGTCCACGAGAACGACCTCGCGGTCGTGTCCGTCCTGTCGGGCAACCGCAACTTCGAGGGGCGCATCAACCCCGACGTGAAGATGAACTACCTCGCGTCGCCGCCGCTCGTCGTCGCCTACGCGCTGGCCGGGACGATGGACATCGACCTCTACGACGACCCGCTCGGCCAGGACCGGGACGGCAACGACGTCTTCCTGCGCGACATCTGGCCCACCGAGCAGGAGGTCGCCGAGACCATCGAGCACGCCGTCCAGGCGGACATGTTCCGCAAGAGCTACGGCGAGGTCTTCGAGGGCGACGAGCGCTGGCGCTCGCTCGACGTGCCCTCCGGCGACCGCTTCGCGTGGGATCCCGACTCGACGTACGTGCGCCAGCCGCCGTTCTTCGAGGGCCTGCCGGCCGAGCCGGCGCCCCTGGAGGACATCCACGGCGCGCGCGTGCTCGCCAAGCTCGGCGACTCGGTGACCACCGACCACATCTCGCCGGCCGGCTCGATCAAGAAGGACAGCCCCGCCGGGCGCTACCTCCAGGAGCACGGCGTCACGCCGAAGGACTTCAACTCCTACGGCTCGCGCCGCGGCAACCACGAGGTGATGATGCGCGGCACGTTCGCCAACATCCGCCTGCGCAACCAGATCGCGCCGGGCACGGAGGGCGGCGTGACGCGCAAGCTGCCCGAGGGCGAGGAGATGTCGATCTTCGACGCCGCGATGCGCTACGCCGAGGAGGGCGTCCCGCTCGTCGTGCTCGGCGGCCAGGAGTACGGCTCGGGCTCGTCGCGCGACTGGGCGGCCAAGGGCACGAACCTGCTCGGGGTGCGCGCGGTGATCGCCGAGTCCTTCGAGCGCATCCACCGCTCCAACCTGATCGGGATGGGCGTGCTGCCGCTCCAGTTCCGCGAGGGCGAGAACGCCGAGTCGCTCGGGCTCACCGGCGAGGAGGTCTTCGAGATCACCGGCGTGGCCGAGAAGCTCAACGCCGGCGAGGCGCCGCCGCGCGAGGTGACCGTGAAGGCCGGCGACAAGCGGTTCACGGCGCTGGTGCGCATCGACACGCCCAAGGAGGCGCAGTACATGCGCCACGGCGGCATCCTGCCGTTCGTGCTGCGCCAGCTCTTGGGGTAACGCCGGCCCTACGCCGCTTGGCGGCGCGCCGCCAGGCGGATCGCGTCGAACAGCTCGGGGAGGTCGGTCTCCTTGCCGACCACTCCCCGGGCGCCGGCGGCCAGCGCCTCGCCGTGCAGGCTGCGGTCGACCGTGGCCGAGATGAGCAGCACCTCGGGCGCGGCCGGCTCGCGGCGCAGGAGGCGGCAGAGGTCCAGCCCGTCGTGCGGGCCCAGGTGCACGTCGAGGAGCACGAGGTCCGGCCGCGTGCGCCGCACGAGGGCCAGCGCGTCGTGCGGGCCGACGGCGCCGCCGACGACGACCATGCCGGGCTCCGCGCGGAGGACCGCCTCCATGCCGGCGCGCACCACCGGGTGGTCGTCGACGACGAGGACGCGGATCACGCCGCGGATTCTCCCAGGCGACCCCGGGCGCCCGGGGTACGGCTACCCCCCGGCTCTGCGCAGTTTCCCGCAAGCGGTCTACGGCGGCGCCCCGATTCTCCGCGCGCTCGAGAGGGCCAATGTTCTCACCATGAGAACGCTTCTTTCCAAGATCACCTCGGCCCGTCCGGTCGCGATGGGCCTGGCCGTCGGCCTCGTCATCGCGGGGATCGGCGCTGTCATCGGCGGCAGCTACGCCAACCAGGTCGTCCACGACCAGCTCGCGCCGCAGAACATCTACTTCCCCGCCAGCGCGGAGGAGGGGCTTCCCGAGAACCTCAGCCAGTACGCCGGGCAGAAGGTCGACACCGGTGCTGAGGCCAAGGCCTACGCCGAGGACTACATCGGCCTGCACCTGCAGGAGATGGCCGGCGGCAAGACCTACTCCGAGGTCAGCACGCTGTCGCGGGAGAACCCCGACGACGAGGAGCTGGCCGGTCAGCGCATGAGCCTCTTCATGGGCGAGACCCTCAAGGGCCTGCTGCTCAACGCGTGGGGCTGGAGCGTCGTCGGCACCGTCGCCACCGTCGCCGGCTGGACCCTGATCGGGCTGGGCGCCGTCCTGTTCGCCCTCCCGCTGGCCGCCGTCCTGCTGGGCCGTCGCGAGGAGAAGACCGACCGGGTGCCGGCCACCGCCGCCCCCGCGTCCGGCGCCTGATCCCTCAGTCGGCCAGCACGCGCTCCGCGATCGCGCGGAAGAAGTCCCGCCGGGTGATGACCCCCATCACCCGGCGGTCGTCGTCCAGGACCGGGATCACCGAGACCCGATGATGGAGGTAGATCTCGGCCAGCTCGGCGTCGGAGAAGTCCGCTCCGACGTCGACGTGCTCGGTGAACGTGTGCCGGGTCACGGGGTCGTCGAGGCAGGCGCGCCGGCGGTTGAGGTCGTCGTCCAGCGCCCGGCGGATGAAGTGCGCGCCCTTCAGCTCGCCGAGGTAGCCGGGGAAGATCGCGGTGATGAACTCGCGCTCGCCGAAGATGCCGGCGAAGCGGCCGCGGCCGTCGGCCACCGGGAGCGCGGTGACCTGCGCGTCGAGCATCTTGCGCACGGCGTCGCGGACGCTGTCCTCGCTCGACAGGACCGGGACCTCGCGCAGCAGCGGGCCGACGGATTGACCGGTCACAGGTAGCGCACCCCCAGGTAGGCGGTCGACAGCAGCAGCGAGACGAGCACGATCGGCGCGCCGGCCTTCAGGAACGGCACGAACCCGATCGGCCGCCCGGCGCGCTCGGCCATCCCGGCCGCCGCCACGTTGGCCGCCGCGGAGATCAGGAGCAGGTTGCCGCCGAAGCACGCGCCCATCGCCAGCGCCCACCAATACGCGTTGTCGCCCGCGTTGTCCAGGTGGAGTTGCTCGACGACCGGGATCATCGCGGCGGTGAACGGGATGTTGTCGACGATGCCGGAGGCGATCCCCGACGTCCACAGGATCCCGACCAGCTCGGCGGTGCGGTCGCCGCCGGTCACCTCCGCCACGCCGTCGGCGACGTCCTCCATGAACCCGGTGTGCTCCAGCGCGCCGACCATCACGAACAGCGACAGGAAGAAGAACAGCGTCGGCCACTCGATCCCCGACAGCGCGCCGGTCAGCGGCTGGCGGCTGACGACGAGCATGAGCGTGGCGCCCACGAGCGCGACCGTCGCCGGCTCCAGGTGGAGCTGCTTGTGGAAGAAGAAGGCGACGATCGTCAGCAGCAGGACGGGGACCGTGCGGCGCGCCTCGTCGGGGTCCTCGATCGAGCGGCGGGCGTCGAGCTCCATCACGCGCTCGTGGGCCTCGGGCGCGACCTGCAGCCGTTTGCGATAGCCCAGGTACAGCAGGCCGGTGGCGACGACGAGCACGACGAACGCGATCGGCGCGAGGTTGCCGATGAACTGGCCGAACGTGAGGTCGGTGGCGCCGGCGATCAGGATGTTCGGCGGGTCGCCGATGAGCGTCGCGGTGCCGCCGATGTTCGACGCCATCACCTCGATGATGATCAGCGGCACCGGGTCGACGTCGAGCGCGTCGGCCAGCAGGAACGTGATCGGCACCATCAGCAGGACCGTCGTGAGGTTGTCCAGGAACGCCGACAGCACACCCGTCGACAGCGCCAGCGCGATCACGACCTTCAGCGGCTGCCCGCCGGAGAGCTGCGCGGCCCGGATCGCCAGGAACGTGTAGATCCCGGTCGTCTCGGTCAGGCGGACGATCAGCATCATCCCCGCCAGCAGGCCGAGCGTGTTCCAGTCGATCGCCTCGATGGCGACCTCCTGGTCGATCGTCTGCGTGATGAGCAGCAGCGCGGCGCCGACCATCGCCACCTTCGTGCGGTCGACCCGCTCGGTGGCGATGACGGCCAGCGCGCCGGCGAAGATCGCGATCGCGAAGGCCATGTGCGGGGCGCGACGATAGCGGGCGTCCGCGAACTAGTCTTCGACCGCATGTCGACACCTGCGCTGCTCCGTGACCTGCTGACGACGGCCGGGCCGTCGGGCTACGAGCGCCCGGCCGCCGAGGTGTGGCGCGAGGCGGCGCGCGAGTTCACCGCCGACGTGCGCGGCGACGTCGTCGGCTCCAGCGTCGCCGTCGTCAGCGGCACGGGCCCCGCGCCGCTCGTCGCGATCGTCGGCCACATCGACGAGATCGGCCTCGTCGTCACCCACGTCGACGACGAGGGGATGCTGTGGTTCACCAACGTCGGCGGCTGGGACCCGGTGATCCTCGTCGGCCAGCGCGTCGAGGTCCACACGCGCGACGGCGCGATCCCGGGCGTGGTCGGAAAGAAGCCCATCCACCTGCTCAAGCCCGACGACCGCAAGAAGGTGCCGGAGCTGACCGACCTGCACATCGACGTCGGGGCCAAGGACGGCGACGAGGCGCGCGCGCTCGTGCGCGTCGGCGACGTCGCGGTCATCGCCGGCGAGCCGGTCGACCTGCCCAACGGCCGGGTCGCCTCGCGCGCGCTCGACAACCGGCTCGGCTGCTACGTGGCGCTCGAGACCGCCCGGCGCGTGGCCGCCGCCGACGGGGCGGAGGCCGACGTCGCCGCCGTCGCGGTCGCGCAGGAGGAGACGACGTTCGGCGGGTCGACGACGACCGCCTACTCGCTGGAGCCGCAGGTCGCGATCGCCGTCGACGTGACGCACGCGACCGACGCGCCCGGGATCGCGGTGCGCGAGCTGGGCAAGCACCCGCTCGGCAGCGGCGCGGTGATCTCGCGCGGCCCGATCGTGCACCCGCGCGTGTTCGAGCTGCTGCACGAGACGGCGGTGAACGAGGGCATCCCGTTCACGATCGAGTCCCACTACGGCCGCGGGACGCACACCGACGCCGACGCGATCCACGTCTCGCGCGGCGGCGTGGCCACCGGGCTCGTCTCGATCCCCCTGCGCTACATGCACTCGCCGGTCGAGATGTGCCAGCTCGACGACGTGGAGGCGGCGATCGCGCTGCTGGCCGCGTTCGCGCAGCGCCTCACCGCCGAGACCGACTTCCGACGCTAGGAGCCCGACCGTGGCCGATCGCCTGCTGCTCCTCTTCGACATCGACGGGACGCTGCTGGACCGGGCCACCGCCGAGCACGCCGCGGCGCTGCACGAGGCGATGCACCAGGTCTACGGCGTCGACACGACCTCCACCCGCGTGCCCGCCGCCGGGCGCACCGACCTGGAGATCGCGCGCGAGACGCTGCTGGTGCTCGGCCTGTCGGCCGCGCGGATCGAGGAGGGCTTCGCGGACCTGCGCGCGGCGGCGGCCGAGGCCTACGCGCGCCTCGTGCCCGACGACCTGAGCACGACCGTGATGCCGGGCATGCGCGACCTGCTCGAGCGGCTCGCCGCGCGCGACGACGCGATCCTGTCGCTCGTCACCGGCAACCTCGAGGCGATCGCGCGGCTGAAGCTGAACGCCGCCGGCCTCGGCGGCTTCTTCGCCTCCGGCCAGGGCGGCTTCGGATCCGACAGCGTCGACCGCACCGACCTGCCGCCGATCGCGCGGCGGCGCGCCGGCACCCGCGAGCGCCCGCACCCGCGCGAGCGGACGCTCGTGATCGGCGACACCCCGCTCGACATCGCCTGCGCCCGCGCCGACGGGCTCGCCGTCCTCGCGCTCGCCACCGGCCCGCATCCGGCGGCGGACGTCGCCGACGCCGACGCCGTGCTCACCGACGCGCACGCGCTCGGCGTCGAATTGGACCGCCGCCTGGCCTGAACCGCAGTAGGTTCGAGGCCATGCGAGTAGGAATTCTGACCGGAGGGGGCGACTGCCCCGGACTGAACGGCGTGATCCGCGCCGTGGTGCGCCGCGCGCACGGCTACGGCGACGGCGTCGTGGGCTTCCGCGACGGCTGGCGCGGGCCGCTGGAGAACGACGTGGTGCCGCTGCCGCTCGACGCGGTCCGCGGCATCCTGCCGCGCGGCGGCACGATCCTGGGCTCGTCGCGGACGAACCCGCTCAAGCGCGAGGACGGGATCGACCGGGTGCGCCAGGCGCTCGCCGACCACTCGCTCGACGGGCTCATCGCGATCGGCGGCGAGGACACGCTCGGCGCCGCGGCCAAGCTGCACGAGGCGGGCGTGAACGTCATCGGCGTGCCCAAGACGATCGACAACGACCTCGGCGGCACGGACCGCACGTTCGGCTTCGACACCGCCGTGCAGGTTGCCACCGAGGCGATCGACCGCCTGCACACGACGGCGGAGTCCCACAAGCGCATCCTCATCCTCGAGGTGATGGGCCGCCACGCGGGCTGGATCGCGCTGCACTCCGGCCTGGCCGGCGGCGCGGACGTGATCCTCGTGCCCGAGCGGCCGTTCGACGTCGACGACGTCTGCAAGCGCCTGGAGCGGCGGTTCTCGCACGGGCGCCACTTCGCGATCGTCGTCGTCTCCGAGGGCGCGCTGCCCGTCGGCGGCGACATCGAGACCTTCGGCGGCCAGACTGACGAGTTCGGCCACGTGCGCCTGGGCGGCATCGGCCAGCGGCTCGAGCGCGAGATCGAGGAGCGCACGGGCTACGAGACGCGCACCACGGTCCTCGGCCACATCCAGCGCGGCGGCACCCCGACGGCCTTCGACCGCGTCCTGGCCACGCGCTTCGGCGTGCACGCGATGGAGGCGGCGCACGAGGGGACGTGGGGGATGATGACCTCGCTGCGGGCCAACCGGATCGAGCTGGTGCCGCTGGTCGAGGCGGTCAAGGAGCTGCGCACGCTCACCGACGAGGACCTGCGCGAGGCGGAGTGGCTGCTCGACTGACGCGGGCTGCTTGACGAGAAAACTAATGGTGTTAGTCTTCTGGCTATGTCCGCTAGCCAGAAGCTCACCCGCGTGACGCAGTTCGGCGCGATCAACGCCTACCTCGTCGGCGAGGACGACGGCCTGACCCTCGTCGACGCCGGGATGCCCGGGATGCACCGCCGCGTCCTCGCCGCCGCCGAGCGCCTCGGCCCGCCGATCGTGCGCATCGTGCTCACGCACGCCCACGGCGACCACATCGGGGCGCTCGACGCGCTCGCGCGGCGCCTGCCCGACGCCGAGGTCGCGATCTCCGAGCGCGAGGCGCCGCTGCTCGCCAAGGACCGCTCGCTGCGCGACGGCGAGCCGGCCGCGAAGCTGCGCGGCTCCTACCCGGGCGCGAAGACCCGGCCCGGGCGGCTGCTCCAGGCCGGCGACCGGGTCGGCTCGCTCGAGGTCGTCGCCGCCCCCGGCCACACGCCCGGCCAGATCGCGCTCCTCGACGTGCGCGACCGCACGCTGCTGTGCGCCGACGCGTTCTCCACGCTCGGCGGCGTCGCGACGACGGCGCGGCCCAACCCGCGCTTCCCGCTCCCCGGACTGGCCACCTGGCACCGGCCGACCGCGCTTGCGACCGCGCGCGCCCTGCGCGCGCTCGAGCCGGCGCGGCTGGCGCCGGGGCACGGGCGGGTGGTCGAGGACCCGCTGGCCGCGATGGACGCCGCGATCGCGCGGGGGGCCCGCTGATGGCGCGCCGCGGGCTCGACGCCGACCAGGTCGTCGACGCCGCCTGCGACCTGGCCGACGCGGAGGGCCTCGAGGCCGTGACGCTCGCGCGGGTCGCGTCCGCGCTCGGCGTGCGGACGCCGTCGCTGTACAACCACGTCGCCGGCCTCGACGGGCTGCGCCGCGGCGTCGCGCTGCGCGGCGTGCGCGAGCTCACCGCCGCGCTGCGCGAGGCCGCGGTCGGGCGCGCCGGGGCCGACGCGGTGCGGGCGATCGCCCACGCCCAGCGCGACTACGCGCGCGCCCATCCCGGCCGCTACGCGGCCAGCGTGGCCGCCGCCCCCGCCGACGACGAGGAGTGGGTGGCCGCGGCCGCCGAGGCCGTGGACGTGATCCTCGCCGCGATGCGCGGCCTGGAGCTCTCCGGCGACGACGCCGTCCACGCCGTGCGGGCGCTGCGGAGCGCCGTGCACGGGTTCGCCGCGCTCGAGGCGGCCGGCGGCTTCGGGATGCCGATCGACGTCGACGCGTCGTTCGAACGGCTCGTCGACGTGATGGCGTCCGGGCTGGCCGGCGCGGCCGCGCCCTGAGCGGGCGCTACGCCAGGGCCCAGAGCGCGTCGGTGCCCATCGGGATCCGCCGCGCGACCGCGGAGAGCTGCTCGGCGGCCTCCTCGGGGGACAGCTCGCACACCGCGGCGACCTCGACCGTCGCCAGCGGCTCGCCGGCCCACTCCAGCAGCGCGCCGACCGACTCCGGGCGCGGGCGGCGCGGGACGTCGGGCAGCAGGTTGGCCAGCGCCACCTCGTAGACCGCGAACGGCTGGAAGCCCGGGATCGTCGCGGCGACGTCGGCCTCGCGGATGCGCTCGATCTCGTAGGACGGGCACGTGTAGCGGCGCCCGCCCTCCCAGCCGGCGAGCTTGTGGTCGAGCACGCGTGCGGCCGGCGTCGGGTTGCGCGCGGCGGCGGCGTCCTCCTCGAGCGTGTCGCGGACCGCCGGCTCGGCCATCCAGGCGACGACCGCGTCGGGGTCGAGGCCGGCGTCGCGGGCGGCGTCGACGATCGTCTGGTCCTCGTCGAGGACCTGCGCGTGCCCGAGATGGCGCAGGCGCAGCGCGCGCAGCATCGCGCCCTCGCGCTCGGGCGCGTTCAGGCGGGCCGCGACGACCGCCGTGCACGCCGGCAGCGTGGCGGCCATGCGCGGGCGCTCGCGGGTGTCGATCGGCATCCCGTGCTCGCCGGCGAGGCGGGCAAACGCCGCGGACTGCTTGGCGGGGGTGAACCCCTTGTCGACGTACTCCTGCGGCGTGCGCGCGAGGACGACCATCCGCCGCCGCCAGGCGACGTCGTGGTCGGCGTACAGCCACAGGATCCGCCAGCGATGCGGCTCGGCGGAGAAGGCGAAGGGACAGCCGGGGTCGGTGAACTCGGTGATCTCGATCGACATGAGCCCCGGAACGCTACCCGGGACATGACGCGGCCACGCCTGGCATCCTGGGAGGACCATGAGCTCACCCGCCCGACGTCCGTCCTACACCCCGCGGCGCAAGCGCGAGCAGCGCGCCTACATGGCCACGATGGTCGGCGGCACCGCCGCGCTCGTCACGGTCGTGACCGGCCTGCTGGCGCTGATCACGTCGTTCACGTGGACGATCCCGATCCTGGCCGCGATCGTCACGGTCGTCTGCTTCCTGGTGTTCCGCGGCGCCGTCCGGCGCTGATCCGCCGGGCGTGGGCTCGTTCATTCGTCCACGCCCATTCAGTTTCGCTCCCGCGCGCGCGATGGAGGACCAATGGTCCGTCATCGGGTTGTCGTCGGCGCGGTGGTCGCCGCCCTCGCGGTCGCCGCATGCGTCACGGCGCTGAGCTGGGCCGGACGGCCCGATCACGCAGGTCCTCCGCCGCACGCCGGTCCTCCGCCGCACGCCAACGCGCCCGATCACGCCGGGCCGCCCGACCACGCCGGCCCGAAGCAGAACCCCGGGGCCGGTCAGGCGGACGCGTCGGAGCAGGCCGCCGGGGCCGAGGAGAGCGGCGCGCCCGGGCAGTCGGGCACCGCCCCGGGCCAGTCGGGGACCGCCCCGGGCCAGTCGGGCAGCGCGCCGGGCCAGTCGGGCAGCGCGCCGGGCCAGCCCGGTCAGTCGTCCGGCGGCAACCCCGTGGCCGGCTCCGGCAGCCAGGCCGACGCAGGCGCCGACACCGCGCTGCCGGTCGGCGATCCGCTGCCCGAGGCCGAGGGCCCGCCCGTGCTGGCCGAGGCCGCGCTGGCGCGCCCCGCGCGCGGCACCGTCCTCGTCCGCCTCCCCGGCTCCGGCGAGCTCGCGCCGCTGGAGACGCTGTCGGTCGTCCCCGTCGGCGCGCTCGTCGACGCGCGCCAGGGGCGGCTCGTGCTGCGCACCGCGCTGCCCGGCGGCGGCGAGCAGGCGATCACCGTCGGCGAGGGCCAGTTCACGCTGCGCCAGGGCCGCAACGGCATGACGAGCCTGCTGCTGCAGGGCGGCGACTTCTCGACCTGCCCGTCGGCGGGCAGCCGCTCGGCGACGCCGAAGGCCAGCGCGGCCCGGGCCAGGAAGCGCGGCAAGTCCTCGGAGGTCCGGCGGCTGTTCACGAAGGACGACAAGGGCAAGTTCCGCACCCACGGCGCCAACAGCGTCGCGACCGTGCGGGGCACCGAGTGGCTCACGATCGACCGCTGCGACGGCACGCTGACGGTCGTCCGCGAGGGCCGCGTCGTCGTCCGCGACCAGGGCCGCGACCGCACGGTCGTCGTGCGCGCCGGCGAGCGCCACCTCGCCCGTGCGACCTCCTAGCCGCCGCCTCGCGACCCTCGTCGCCGCCGCCGTCGTCGCGACCGGCGCCACCCTCGTCGCCGAGGCCTCTGGGCTGCTGGACCGCACGGAGGCCGAGACGGTCGCGCTGCGCCAGCACCTGCTGCCCGCCGACCCGCCGTCCGACGTGGCGGTCGTCGGCATCGACGAGGACACGTTCGCCGAGCTCGGCCGCTCCTGGCCGTTCCCGCGGCGCCTGCACGCGCGCGTCATCGACCGGCTGCGCGAGGCGGGTGCGCGGACGATCGTCTACGACATCCAGTTCACGGAGCCGACCCGGCCGGCGCAGGACATGGCGCTGTACCGCGCGCTGGAGCGCACGCCGGGCACCGTGCTCGCGACCGGCGAGAGCGACGCGCAGGGGCGCACGAACGTCCTCGGCGGCGACGACAACCTCGCCGCGGTCGGCGCCCGCGCCGGCGCCTCGAACGTCGACGTCGGCGACGGCGGCCGGGTGAGCCGCTACCGCACCCACGTCGGCCTGCTGCCCACGCTGCCGATCGTCGCGGTCGAGGCGGCCACCGGCCGCCCGCCCCCGGCGAGCGCGTTCGACGACGGGCGCGCGTGGATCGACGTGCGCGGGCCCGCGCGCACGATCCCGACGCTGTCGTTCTCCGACGTCCTGCGCGGCCGCTTCGACCCGTCGCGCGTCGCCGGGCGGATCGTGGTCGTGGGCGCGACCGCGGCGACGTTCCAGGACTACCACGAGACCCCGGCGGGCGAGATGACCGGCGCCGAGCTCCAGGCCAACGCGATCTGGACCGCGCTGCACGCCAACCCGCGCCGCGACGCGCCCGCCTGGGTCACGCCGGTCGCGATCGCCGTGGCGGCGTCGGCCGCGCCGCTGCTGGCGATCGCCGCGCCGCTGTGGCTCACCGCGCTCGCGGCGCTCGCGCTGGCCGCGGCGTGGGCGCTGGCCGCGCAGTGGGCGTTCGCGCGCGGCGTCGTGCTGCCGGTGGCGGGCCCGCTCGTCGGCGCGGCCGCCGGGCTGCTCGCCGCCGTCGTCGGGGGCTACGTGCTCGCCCGCCGCGACGGGCGCCGCGCCGCGCGGCGCGCCGCCGAGCTCGACGAGGCGGTCCGCCGGCGCACCCGCGAGCTGCGCGACACCCAGCTCGAGATCCTGCAGCGCCTGGGGCGCGCCGCCGAGATGCGCGACGACGAGACCGGCGCCCACATCCAGCGCATCGCCGCGCTCGTGCGCGACGTCGCGCGCCGGCTCGGGCTGCCCGAGCCCGAGGTCGAGCTGCTCGAGCACGCCAGCACCCTGCACGACGTGGGCAAGGTCGGCATCCCCGACCGCATCCTGCTCAAACCGGGGCCGCTCGACGACGTCGAGCGGGCCGAGATGCAGCACCACACGACGCTCGGCGGCGACATCCTCTCCGGGTCGGACTCGGCGGTCGTGCAGATGGCCGAGCAGATCGCGCGCACCCACCACGAGCGGTGGGATGGCACCGGCTACCCCGCCGGCCTGCGCGGCGAGGAGATCCCGCTGGCCGGGCGCATCTGCGCGGTCTGCGACGTCTTCGACGCCCTGGTCTCCGAGCGCCGCTACAAGGCCGCCTGGCCGCTGGAGCAGGCGCTCGAGACGATCGCCGAGGGCAGCGGCAGCCAGTTCGACCCGCGCGTCGTCGAGGCGCTGCTCGCGGTGGTGGGCGACGCCGGCCCGCCCGCCGTCTACCCGCCGCCCGCGCTCGTCCAGGTCTCGCCGGCCGACACGCGCTCGTAGCCGATCCACAGCGCGTTCATCGTCGTCGCGACGAGCTGCTCGCGCGGGACCTCCGGGTGGTCGACCCACCACAGCGCCAGGCCCTGCATCGTCACCCGGAACACCTCCCACACGAGGAGCCGCCCGGCGGGCGACCCGCCGGTCGCCTGCATCGCCGGCTCGGTCTGCAGGCGCGGGATCATGTGGTCGCGGCTGGCCGTCTCGACCTCGCGGTGGATCGCGTCGACCTCCGGGTCGCCCGTCGCGCCGCGAAACAGCACGCGCGACGCGAACGGGTGCGCCTCGACGTAGGCGAACCAGGCCTCGACCGCTCGGCCCAGGCGCTCCCCGGCCGGCGCGTCGGCGCCGAAGTGCTCGATCCAGATGGCCTGCAGGTCGGCGAAGTGGCGCTCGAGCAGGCGGCGGTACAGCGCCTGCTTGGACGGGAAGTGGTCGTAGACGACCGGCACCGACACGCCCGCGCGGCGGGCGATCTCGCTCATGCCGGCGCCGTGATAGCCGCGCTCGGCCACGACCTCGGTGGCCGCCAGCTCGATGAGCTCGCGGCGCTCGGCGGCCGGCAGGCGGCGGCGGGGTCGGGTGGGCTCGCTTGACAACCTAGTGATCGCTAGGTAGCGTCGGTCGCGCAACCTAACCGGGAGTAGGTTACCGATGGTCCTCTCCATCCACCTCACGCCGGCGAGCGCCCCCGCCGCGTTCGCCCGCCTCCGCCGCCGGCCCCGTCCCGCCGACGGCCTGATCTGGTCGATCACGACGATCACCGCGCCGCTGGGCGCCGGCCCGGCGCCCGCCGTCGACGGCAACGCGCTCGTCGCCGCCTGGCGCGACGACGCCGCGCTCGACGCGTTCCTCGACGCCGACCCGCTCGCCGCGGACCTGGCCGGCGGCTGGGACGCGCGCCTGGAGCCGCTGCGCGCCTACGGCGAGCTGCCGGAGCTGCCCGGGCTCGGCCGTCCCGAGCGGCCGGCCGAGCCCGGCGAACCCGTCGTCGTGCTCACGCTCGGGCGCACGAAGCTGCACCGGCTGGGGCCGTTCCTGCGCGCCAGCGCGCCGGCCGAGCGCGCCGCCGCGACCCACCCCGACGTGCTGCTGTCGAGCGCGCTCGCCCGCCCGGCCCGGTTCGTGGGGACGTTCTCGCTGTGGCGCAGCGCCGAGGCGATGCGCGCCTACGCGACCGGTCCCGGCGGCCCGCACGCGCGGGCGATGGCCGCCAACGCGCAGCGCCCGTTCCACCGCCGGCAGCTCTTCGCGCGCTTCCGGCCGACGCGGACCGGCGGCGCGTGGCGGGGCGTCGCCGACCCGCTGACCGCCGGCGTGCCGGTCGCGGCCTAGCTGCGGGTCAGCTTCTTGTAGGCGATGCGATGGGGCCGGTCGGCCTCGTCGCCCAGCAGCTCGCGGCGATGCTCCTCGTAGGCCTCGAAGTTGCCCTCGAACCACGTCACCTGCGAGTCGCCCTCGAACGCGAGGACGTGCGTGGCGACGCGGTCCAGGAACCAGCGGTCGTGGGAGATGACCACCGCGCAGCCGGCGAAGTCGAGCAGCGCCTCCTCGAGCGCGCGCAGCGTGTCGACGTCGAGGTCGTTCGTCGGCTCGTCGAGCAGCAGCAGGTTGCCGCCCTCCTTGAGGAGCTTGGCCAGGTGCACCCGGTTGCGCTCGCCGCCGGAGAGGTTGCCGACCTTCGCCTGCTGGCTGGAGCCCTTGAAGTTGAACGAGGAGCAGTAGGCGCGCGAGTTCATCTTGCGCTCGCCGACCTGGATCTGCTCGTCGCCGCCGGAGATCTCCTCCCAGACGGTCTTGTCGGGGTCCAGCGCGTCGCGCGACTGGTCGACGTAGGCCATCTGCACGGTGTCGCCGATCGTGAGCGTGCCGCCGTCGGGCTGCTCCTGGCCGGTGATCATGCGGAAGAGCGTCGTCTTGCCGGCGCCGTTGGGGCCGATCACGCCGACGATGCCGCCGCGGGGCAGGTCGAAGCTGAGGTCGTCGATCAGCAGGCGGTCGCCGAAGCCCTTGCGCAGGTTCTCGGCGCGCACGACCACGTCGCCCAGGCGCGGACCGGCCGGGATGTGGATCTGGACCTGGTCGAGCTGGACGTTGCGCTCCTGGGCCAGCAGCGCCTCGTAGTTGTTCAGGCGCGCCTTGGCCTTCTTGCGCCGGCCCTTGGGGTTCTGGCGCACCCACTCCAGCTCGGCGGCGATCGTCTTCTGGCGCGCCTTGTCGCTCTTCTCCTCCTGGGCCAGGCGGGCCTGCTTCTGCTCCAGCCACGAGGAGTAGTTGCCCTCGAACGGCAGGCCGCGGCCGCGGTCGAGCTCGAGGATCCAGCCGGCGACGTTGTCGAGGAAGTAGCGATCGTGGGTGACCGCGACGATCGTGCCCGGGTACTCGGCCAGGTGGCGCTCCAGCCAGGCGACCGACTCGGCGTCGAGGTGGTTGGTGGGCTCGTCGAGCAGCAGCAGGTCGGGACGGCGCAGCAGCAGCCGGCACAGCGCGACGCGACGGCGCTCGCCGCCGGAGAGCCGGGAGACGTCCGCGTCGGGCGGCGGCAGGCGCAGCGCGTCCATCGCCTGCTCGAGCTGGCTGTCGAGGTCCCAGGCGTTGCGGGCGTCGATCTCGGCCTGCAGGCGCGCGAACTCGTCCGCGGTCTCGTCGGAGTAGTTCATCGCGAGCTCGTTGAAGCGCTCCAGCAGCGCCTTCGTCTCGGCGACGCCGTCCTCGACGTTGCCCTTGACGTCCTTGGACTCGTCGAGCTGCGGCTCCTGCTCGAGCAGCCCGACGCTGGCGCCGGGCGCGAGCTGCGCGTCGCCGCGGAACTCGGTGTCGCGGCCGGCCATGATCTTCAGCAGCGACGACTTGCCGGTGCCGTTGAGGCCGAGCACGCCGATCTTGGCGCCCGGCAGGAACGCCAGCGTGACGTCCTTGACGACCGTCTTGTCCGGAGGGAACTCCTTCGTCAGACGGTGCATCGTGAAGATGTACTGGTGGCTGCTCATGCAGCCCCTCAGGCTAGCCCGCCGACTGCAGCGTGCGGTGCTCGACGTCCGCGCCGTCGTGGGCGATCAGCACGTCGTGGGTCAGCGCGGGCGGGAACAGCCCGTGGTCGACCACGCCGACCGCCGCCGCCAGTCGCGCGGCGAGCGCCGCGGGATCGCCGACCTCGCCGCGGTAGTCGGCGATCACGCCGTTGTCGGGGCTCGGCGGCCAGCCGGCGCGGATCTCCACCGGCCCCAGCTCCCGCAGGCGGCGCAGGGTGGCGGCCAGGCCGAACGACAGCAGCTCGAGCGGCACCGGGGCGTGGAGCGCGTCGACGAGCTTGTTGTCGCCGACGATGACGACGAACCGGTGCGCCGCGGCCGCCACGGCCTTCTCGCGCGTGTGCGCGCCGCCGCCGCCCTTGACGATCCAGCCCTCGGGCGTGACCTGGTCGGCGCCGTCGATGGCGATGTCGAGCTCCTCCAGCGTGTCGAAGGACTCGACGGGCAGCCCGAGCGCGCTCGCCTGCTTGGCCGTCTCCACCGAGGTGGCCACGCAGCGCAGGTCGCGCAGGCCGCGCGCGGCGAGCGCCGGCAGCAGGTAGGCGACGGTCGAGCCGGTGCCCAGGCCCACCCGCATCCCGTCCTGCACGAGCTGGGCGGCGGCCTCGGCGGCGGCCTTCTTGACGGGGTCGATCGGGTGCATGGCGCGAACGTATCGCGTGAGGTGGCGGCGGTACCCTGCAGAGGGTGAGTGCGGTCTTCGACATCGAGCAGGCGATCCTGCTGCTGGAGCTCGAGCCGCCGTTCGGGAAGCGGGAGGTGCAGCTCGCCCGTCGCCGTCTGGCGAAGGTCTGGCACCCCGACCTCGCGCCGCCCGGCAAGCAGTTCGAGCACGAGCGCCACCTGAAGGCGATCAACCTCGCCGCCGACCAGCTCGAGCAGCTCGCGGAGGGCTCGCGCGGCGGGAAGGTGTCGCGCAACGCGGTGAAGGTCAACGCGGCCGCCGCCCGCGCCGCGCGCGCCGAGGAGGGCCGCCGCGCCTACGAGCGCGAGCAGGCCGCCCGCGCCGCCGCGGCCGAGCGCGAGAAGCACGACCCGTTCGGCGACCGCACGCCCGACCACTCGGTCGTGCACCGCTACGCGCGCTGCGTCTCCTACCCGGAGTGGGGCGTGGGCACGGTCAGCGGCATCTACTTCACCGGCGACGGCGACAACGTCCAGCAGTGGGCGCGCGTGAAGTTCGCGCCCGGCGTGCGGACGGTCCCGGCCGGCTCGCTGCAGTTCGTCGACTTCTCCAAGCCCGACCCCGGCGCCGAGCGCGTGCAGCGGTTCATGACCGCCGCCCAGCACGCGATGGCCGAGGGCGACTTCCCGCTGGCCGCCCAGCGCCTCATCTACGCGCGCGACGCCGAGCCCACCAACGCGGCCGTGCTGCGGCTGATGACGCTCGCCTTCTGGCAGGGCGGCGACCTGCCCGCGGCCGGGCGGGCGATGCGCGACTGGGCCCGCGTCGAGGGCGACCGCCCGACCCCGCACCGCTTCGCCGCGCGCATCTACGAGGACATGGGCGCGATCGACCTCGCCGCGGAGGCGGCCGAGCGCGCCGCCGACCGCGCGCCCTCCGACGGCGACGCCTGGGAGCGGCTCGGCCGCCTGCGCCTGCGCCTGGGCGACCGCGAGGCGGCGATCGACGCGCTGGAGACCGCCCGCCGGCTGGAGCCGACCGTCAACGGCCTGCTCGACCTGGCGCTGGCGCTGCAGCTCGCCGGCGACGTGGGCGGCGAGGTCTCAGCGTGCGAGCAGGCCACGATCCTGGGTCCCGAGGACCCGGCGGCGTGGAGTCGCTTCGCGCACGCGCTCGCGCGGACCGACCGCGTGCGCGAATGTCTGCAGGCGTGCGATCGCGCGCTCGAGCTCGGGCCGGATCCCGAGGTCGCCGACCTCGCGGAGCGGATGCGCAGCGCGCTGCCGCGCGAGCTGCACGCGGCCTGACGCGCGCGTCGCCGTGGCCCGGATCGGGGCATCCCTCGTCGTGCTCGCGCTGCTCGTCGCCGGCTGCGGCGGCGACGGCGGCAACCAGCCCGCGGGCGCGGCGACCGGCACGACCTACCGGTCCTCGCTGAGCGCCTCCAACGGCGAGGAGCTCGAGCGCGACGCCGACCGCTCGGCCGAGGGCGTCGAGGGCGCCTCGGTCTGCACGCTGCTCCCGGCGCGCGAGGTGCGGCGGATCGTCGACCGGCCCGACCTGCGCGCCCGCCGCAACGACTCGCTCGACCTCTCCCAGTGCCGCTACGGCCACGGCCGCGCGGTCGTGCGGGTGATGCTCGACGGCGCCGCCGACGCCACCCGCCGCTACTTCAACCAGCTCTCCGAGGCCTACCAGAAGTTCAACACGATCCCGAGCCTGCGCGCCCGCGACGTCCCCGGCGTCGGCGACGACGACACCTACGGCGGGGTCGGCGCCTACTGGACCCGCGGGCGCCTGCAGCTCGTCGCCTTCCACGCCGAGCGCATCGCGCGCGTCATGGTCAACGTCCCCGGTCAGACCACCGCCGAGGCCCGGCGCGAGGCCATCGCGCTCACCGAGCGCCTGTTCGCGCGCGTGCCCGCCGCGCGCGACGGCTGACCCGGGCCGCCATCCGCCGCCCGCGGTACGGTCCCGAACGATGCGCCTGATCGTCGCCCGCTGCGAGGTGCGCTACTCGGGCCGGCTCGCCGGCCGTGCTGCCCGACGCGCTCCGGCTGATCATGATCAAGTCCGACGGCTCGGTGATGGTCCACGCCGACACCGGCGGCTACAAGCCGCAGAGCTGAACATTGGCCGACGGCCGAGCAGCGGCAGGCCTCTCGTCCTGACAGTAAGCTCTGGTGAGTGCGTCTCGAGCGTTTCTCGATTCAGAACTACCGAAGTATCACGAAGGCCGAGAAGCTGCCGCTCGGCGATCTCACTGTCCTTGTCGGCCCAAACAACGAGGGCAAGTCAAACATCCTCCAAGCGCTCGTCGTCGGCATGGAGGAGCTCTCCTCGCCTACGTCGTCGGCGCCTCGCCGCCGAGTTCTGGGACGGGGGCGCCCCAGGGACGAGGGGTACTTCTGGGAACGGGACTACCCGCAGGCCCTACAGGCGACAGATCCGAATGGCCGGTCGATCATGGATTTCGACTTCTCGCTTACGCCCGAGGAGGTCGACGAATTCCATACGGCAGTCGGCAGTCGGCTCAACGGGCTTCTGCCGCTGCGACTCAGTTTCGGCTCGGGCCGCCCGATTTTCACTGTCCGAAAGCAGCGTCACTCAGCGGCTCTATCCGCGAAGCGCGACGAGATAGCGGGGTTTGTCGCTGAGCGGGTTCAAGTTCAGTACGTGCCTGCCGTCCGTACCGCCGAGAAGGCCTCGGAAATCGTTCGGACGATGGTTCGCAGTGAACTGCGAGCCGCGGCGCGCGAGGACGAGTATGCTGCCGCACTCGATCGCTTGCGAGAGTTGCAGAGGCCTGTCTTGGAGTCATTGTCGGCGGCGATCACTGAGAGGGTTCAGAGCGTACTCCCCGATGTGCGTGCGATTTCGGTGGAGCTTGCCGGGGATGAGCGCGCACTGCTTCTTGAGCGGCCGCATGTGATCGTTGACGATGGGATCCCAACCGACTTGGAGTTCAAGGGAGACGGCGTCCAGAGTCTTGCTGCGCTGTCGTTGATTCAGCACTACTCGAGTGCTACCGCAAGGGCGAAAGAGTTCATTCTCGCGGTGGAGGAGCCTGAGGCTCACCTCCATCCGAAAGCGATCCACGCGCTGCGTGCAGTTATCCGTGAAACATCCGAACGGCAGCAGGTTGTTGTAACCACCCACTCTCCGCTGTTTGTCAACCGCCTAGAGATCGCGCGCAACATTATTGTGGAGCGGCGTCGAGCTCGCCCTGCTTCCAGCGTCCAAGAGCTTCGCGAAATTCTCGGCGTGCGTGCTTCGGACAACCTGGAGAGTGCGGAAGTCGTTCTAGTAGTCGAAGGACATGAGGACGAGACGGCGCTTCGACCTCTCCTGGCTGCTCGGTCGGTGACGCTGGCCCGTGCCATGGGCGAGGGCACTGTCACGGTCTACGCCCTGCACGGCGGAGGCAACCTGAGCTATGTTCTCACGCAGCTGCGGGACTCGCTTGCATCGGTCCATGCGTTCCTGGATGCCGACGAAGCAGGGAATCGCGCCGCGGCTGCCGCCACGCAGGAAGGCCTGCTCGACGTATGCGACCAGACGTTCGCGATGTGTCCCGGGCGACGAGAATCCGAGTTCGAGGACCTGGTTGACCCGGACGTGTATCGCGATCCGGTGTTGGCGAAGTTTGGTGTCGAGGTCGATACGAAACTTGGTCGCCGCGGACGTCGGATGGGCAAGTGGTCGAGTCGTATGGGCCTGGTGTTTCAGGCGTGTGGACAGCGCTTCGATGATCGGGTGCTGAGCGAGCTCAAGCGCGTCGTTGCCGAGGCGGTCGCAGGAGCGCCGCAACACGCGATCAAGCAAGACTGCGAGTCGGTCATCGCGACCCTGGTTTGCGCTCTTGAACGCAAGCTGGACGATCGCCGTGCGTAGCACGCGAGCCAGACAAGGCCCGCCCCGTCCGCGCCAGGCTGGGTTAGGCGCGTCGCCTCACGACTCTGTTCGTCATCAAGTAAGTGAGGCTGTTGTCCCTCAGACGATGCCCGATCAGCTCGGGAACGTCGGACGTTCTTGTTATCCATAGGCGCGAAGGATCGCGCGAACCTCATCAACGAACCGATTAAGGTCTGAATCATTCCGGCATGCGCGGTCGAGGTCGATAGCTCGCGCTATGTCCTGGCCGTACTCGGACCCCCCGGCCGGCGGATCGATTCCGCCTTCTAGGAAAGCCTCTCGAAGGAGACGCTTATAGCGATCCTTCTCGCACTTACGTTCTGGGAGACTTGGCTGCGGTCCGTCGGCATCAATCGCTCGGTTCACCGCTTGCCCGTCGGCCAAGTACCAGACCTCAACGTGGGGGTTCGGTACGGCACAGGCAACCTGCCCTCCGAACCCCTCGCGTCTAGTGATGTCCAAGATGATTTTCCGCACCGCCTGCGTGCCCTTGCAGTTCCCATCGATAGCGACTACGAGGAGTTCAGCAAATCTCTCGCGGCCGCGCGAAAGGTCTCGAACATACTTGCGTAGTGACGTCAGTACCGCGCCACTTCCGCCTAGTGCATTGCGGAGCTCAATGTCGACGGCTACGTCTTCTTCTGTTGCGAGTCGGGAAACCAGCTCGACCAGGAATGACGCATGGGCGGCGTCCTCAACGAACACAGCAATCCTCATCCGCCGAAGTCCCCGCGAACCACTCGCTCACGAAAGGGCGTCTCATCGTCAAGTGCGTTCTCGATTGCGCGCGGCGCAAACAAGCCCGTCTCTTCGAACGCTTCGAACCGTGTGTCGCGCGCGTCACGGTAACACCGAAGAAGTAGTGCGGGCTTGTCCAGAAAGAACTCGGGAAGTACCGGCGAATGGGTGTTAATCAGCAACTGCGTGTGGCCCCGCTCCGAGATCCCCGACAAGAGGTTCGCGACGAGCGATAGGCGACGCGGGTGCACTCCGTTCTCGGGCTCTTCATATCCGACCAGCGAGACGGGCTCAATTGGGTTCGCGATAGCTAAGAGACCGAGAACTCTCAACGTACCTTCCGAAATCAGGCGAGCCGACACCCTCATGCCTTGCTCCCTCACGATCAGCCGCACGAAGCCTTCCGTCGTGCGCTCCACGTCGAGATCGTCGATCGTCGGGATTACTTGGCGGAGGGCCTTTGCAATCGCCTGAAACTGTTTCGGGTTGTGCGCTTTGAGAGAGTTGAAGAATGGCGCGATGTCGTGACCGCGTGGATCGAGCGATTCGACTTCTCGAACGGGCGTCTCGTCTCGCATCGCGGTGGGCTCGATGTAATAGAACCGCCAGCGGGACAATTCTTCCCGAAATGCTGTGATGTGTGGGTAGTGGGGCGGGTAGAGGCTCTTAGAGACGATGGTCCGGTCTTGCCCAATGTCCTCATAAGTTGGGTGGGCCTGCTTCTCCATTCGGAGATGGATCCGGTTCCCTTGCTTCTCGAGGAACGGGCTACGGGATTGACGCGGTTCGCCGTCTGCTCGCAGGGCGCGCAGGGACTCGTCCATGATGCGCAGGTGCCCGCTGGCGGTCATTACCTCAACGGTTAGCGCGTAGCGGAGCCACTTCTCCGTTACCGACGGTCGACGACCGGACGCTTCGGCGTCGGGCAGACCTTCTCTGGCGCGCCGAATCTGCTGCTCCACCGACGCCACAACATCGTCGTCCAGTCGAACGTCGACCTCGATGCTGAACCTTGCGGATCTGGAAGCTAGGACGTCCTCAATCCCGTGTTCCCCGAACGTGAATGCTTCAAGGGGTGCGCCGCGGTGCGACTTGAAGGCCGCGTCTAGGTTCTGTTCCGTCACCATTCGCGACAAGAGCGAGAGCGCATCGAACAGGTTGCTCTTGCCTGCCGTGTTGGCTCCGAATACGACGGTCATTTGGCTGAGCGGGAGGTCGACGTCCCGCAGGCTCTTGTAGCCACGAATCCGTACTCTGGTCAGCATTCTTCTATCCGTCTCGCAGCGCTGGGCATCCGTTAGAGGGCCTACGATCGACGACCATGCGCCTGATCGTCGCACGATGTGCGGTCGACTACAGCGGCCGGCTGACAACCCATCTGCCTGAGGCAGTGCGCTTGATCATGATCAAGGCGGATGGCGGTGTGTCTATCTGGCACGACGGAGGCTCCAGTCACAAGCCCCAGAACTGGATGACGCCGCCGACGGTCATCGAGGAGTCGCAGGACGCGATCGTCGTGCGCAAGGTCAAGGGCGAGGACCGCCTGGACATCGCGATCAGCGAGATCGTCTCCGACGTCACCCACGACATGGGCGAGGCGGCCGCGCTGGAGAAGGACGGGGTCGAGCGCGACCTGCAGGAACTGCTGGCCGAGCAGCCGCACTGGTGTGGCGAGGGGCTGCGGCTGGTGCGCCGCGAGTGGCCGACCGACATCGGCCCCGTCGACCTGATGTGCCGCGACGCCGACGACGAGTGGATCGCCGTCGAGATCAAGCGGATCGCGACGATCGAGGCGGTCGAGCAGCTCACCCGCTACCTCGAGCGCATCCGCCTCGACCCGGCGCTCGGCTCCTGCCGCGGCGTCCTGGCCGCGCAGTCGATCAAGCCGCAGGCGCGCACGCTGGCCGAGGCGCGCGGGATCGCGTGCGTCGAGGTCGACCTGGCGGTGCTGCGCGGCGAGCGCGAGCCCGAGCTGACGCTGTTCGGCTGAGCGGCGGCGCGCCCGCGAGGTGGCCCGTCCGGCGACGCGGTGTGGACCGACGGGCGCTTTGCCGCCCGCCGCGGCGCTGGCACCCTGCGCTCATGTCCAGCCAGCGTCCCCCGCAGATCGTGGCATTTGGCGGCGGCGGCTTCTCGATGGAGGCCGGCAACCCGCTGCTCGACGACTACGTGCTGTCCCTCACCGGCGTGGAGCGGCCGCGGGTCTGCTTCCTGCCCACCGCCAGCGGCGACGCCGACCACTACATCACGCGCTTCTACCGCGCGTTCAGCGGCCGCGCGCTCGCCACGCACGTGTCGCTGTTCCGCGAGGAGCGCGGCGAGGACCGGCCGTTCGCCGAGCGGCTCCTCGAGCAGGACCTGATCTACGTCGGCGGCGGGAGCGTGAGCAGCCTGCTGGGGACCTGGCGCGCGCACGGCGTCGACGAGGTCCTCGCGGAGGCGTGGGAGCGGGGGATCGTCCTGTGCGGGCTGAGCGCCGGCTCGCTGTGCTGGTTCGCCGACATCGTCAGCAAGTTCAACGGCCCGCCGCGGCGCGTCGCCGGGCTCGGCCTGCTCCCGTACTCCAACGCCGTCCACTACGACTCCGACCCGCAGCGGCGCACCTCGTACCATCGCCTCATGACCGAGGGGATGCTCGACGGCTACGCGGCGGCGGACGGCGCCGCGCTGCACTTCGTCGGCCGCGACCTCGAGCGGGTCGTCAGCTCGCGCCCGGAGGCGCGCGCCTACCGCGTCGCGTGGCAGCGCGGCCGGGTGGTGGAGACCGAGCTCGAGACGCGCTACCTCGGAGCCACCCAGCCGTCCTCGACGGCCGTTGCCGCCTGAGCGGCGCCCGCGCCGCATCTTCGCCATGGGCGGGGGTGGCTTCACGATGGAGCCCGAGAACCCCGCGCTGGACCACTTCCTGCTGACGCTCCTGGAGCCGCGCGAGCCGCGCCTGCTGTTCCTGCCGACGGCCAGCGGCGACCCGCGCGAGCAGCTCCACCGCTTCCACGCCTGCTACGACGGCACCGGCTGCACCACGACGGTGCTGTCGCTGTTCCGGCTCAACGAGCACGCGGTCGACCTCGAGGAGCTGGTCCTCTCGCAGGACCTCGTCTACGTCGGCGGCGGCTCGATCCGCAACATGCTCGCGATCTGGCGCGAGCACGGGCTCGACCGGCTGCTGCGCGAGGCCTACGCGCAGGGCACGGTCCTGGCCGGGCTGAGCGCCGGCGCGATGTGCTGGTTCACCGGGGGCATCACGAAGTCCGGCGGCGCGCCCGCGCCGGTGCGCGGGCTGGGCCTGCTGCCCGACTCGCTGTCGGTCCATCGCGACGGCGAGCCCGACCGCCTGCCCGTCTACCGCGAGGCGGTGCGCAGCGGCGAGCTGCCGCCCGGCTGGGCCGCCGACGACGGCGTCGGGCTGCTGTTCGAGGACGAGACGCTCGTGCGCGCGGTGTCGTCGCGGCACGGGGTCGGCGCGGCGCGCATCGAGCCCGACGGGACCGAGACCGAGCTCGCGGTCACCGAGCTCCCGCGCGAGCCCGACCCGCATCTGCGGCCGGTCCCGCACGACATCGCCGAGTTCCGCGCGCTCAGGCGGGCTCGAGGCTGAGCACGACCTGCAGCGCGAACAGCTCGGGCCGGGCGCGCACGGCGGCGGGGCGAAGGCGTCCCAGCGCGGGCAGCCGGCCCTCGAGCGGCAGCGGCGCGCCGGCGAAGCGCTCCTCGACCACGCGGAAGCCGGCGTCGCGGGCGAGCGCGTGGGCGCCGGCGCGGGTGAACCAGCGCAGGTGCGTGCGGTCGAACAGCCCGTGGTCGGCGCGCGGGAAGCGCCCGAGCAGCAGCTCGCGGCGGCCCGTCCAGTGGGCGATGTTGGGGATCGAGACGATCGCGCGGCCCGCGGCGAGCGCCTGGCGCAGGACCGGCTCGGGCTCGCGCAGGTGCTCGAGCACGTCGACGAACAGCACGACGTCGAAGGCCGACGCGTCGAGCGCGACCTCCTCGACGTCGAACTCCAGGACGGAGATCCCGCGCTCGCGCGCGACGGCGGCGGCGCGCGCGTCGGGCTCCACCCCGACGACCGCGCAGCCGCGGCGCGCGAGCTCCACGTCGAGGTAGCCCTCGGCGCAGCCGACGTCGAGCACGCGCAGGCCGGGCGGCACGAGGTCGAGCACGTGGCGGTGGGCCTCCGACAGCCCGTGCGCCTCGACGAGCGCGCCGTACGGCGAGACCGCCCCGGTCACGCCTCGCCCCACAGGGTCACGACGAGCGAGCGCGGCCCGCCGTGGTCGCGGTGCTCGCACAGGTACACGCCCTGCCAGGTGCCGACGGCCAGGCGCCCGTCGCGCACGGGCAGCAGCAGGTCGCTGCCGGTCAGCGACGACTTGATGTGCGAGGGCATGTCGTCGGGGCCCTCCAGCGTGTGCGTCCAGTACGGGGCGTCCTCGGGCACCGCGCGGTCGAACCACGAGCGGAAGTCGCGCCGCACGTCGGGGCTGGCGTTCTCGTTCAGCGTCAGCGACGCCGACGTGTGGCGCAGGAACAGGTGCGCCATGCCGATGCGCAGCTCGCGCAGCTGCGGCACCTGCCCGAGCACCTCGTCGGTCACGAGGTGGAAGCCGCGCGGCCGCGGCCGCAGCTCGACGAGCTCCTGGTGCCACATCGCCTGCAGGCTAACCGCCGAGCCGGGCGACGCGCATGTCGACCCGCTCCCCGCGGAACGGGACGTCCTCGGCCTCCAGGCGCTCCCGCTGGCGCTCGCCCTTGGCCAGCGAGCCGTCGGCGCGCACGACTCGCCACCAGGGCAGGTCCGGGTCGTCGCTGCGCGACAGCACCTGGCCGGCGAAGCGCGGCGCGCCCGGCGACAGGTCCGAGTACGCGCGCACGAAGCCGGGCGGGATCTCGCGGACCCGGGCCAGCACCTGCTCGGCGCGCGCGGACATGGCCCGACGCTACATCAGGTTCGGCGTGTGCAGCTCGGAGAGGTACCGGGCGGTCGCCGGGTCGAAGCCGGCCGCGCGCAACCGCCGCTGGCGGTTGTCGTGCATCGTCACGAGCAGCGCCCGCACCGCGGCGGCCGCCTCCGACACCTCGGCCGGCTGGCGCGAGCGCGCGCTCATGAGCGTCAGCGCCTCGCTGAGCAGCGGGCTGATCCCCGACAGGCTCGTGAGCTTGGCCGCGCGGGCCTCGGCGGCGGCGACGAGCGCGGCCGCCGCGTCCGGGTCGCCGGCGATGCGCCGGCGCACGTGCGCGATGCCGAAGTGGACGTGGCGGCGCTCGTCGCGGTGGGCGAGGCGGGCGGCGGTCGCGGTCGCCGCGTCGGGCGCATGGCGCTCGACGAAGCGCAGCAGGTCCAGGAACGTCCCCTCGCCGAGCACGTTCAGCAGCAGCGCCGCGTTGCTGAAGTCGTGCTCCTCCAGCAGCGTGTGCAGCGACAGCTCGGTCGAGGCGAGCGCGTGGCTGCGCACGCCGCCGGCGACCGCGCGCTTCGTGAACACCTCGAGGTGACGCGCCTCGTCGTGCACGTGGCTGGCCAGCCACAGCAGCACCTCGGCGTACTGGGGATTGACCTGCGGCAGGAACCGGGCCGGCACGTAGAACGCCGCGTACTCGTTCTGGGCGATGTACGTCATCACCTGGCTGACCGCGCGCTCGACGTCGTCCGGCAGGCCGGCGGCCGCCTCCCACGGGACGTCCTCGGTGGCGTCCCACTGCTCGCGCGCGGCGATCTCGGCCAGCAGCGCCAGCTCGCGCGCCCACAGCCGGTCGCGCTCGCTCAGCGCCCAGTGGTACGGCGTCCCACCCACCCCGCCGGGCTCGGCGATCGCGCCGAGCGGGACGAGCCCGCCGGCGGGCGGGGCGTGCGCCGGCGCCGGGCCGGTGGCCGCGCGGACCTCGTCGAGCCCGAGCCGGCCGTCGGCGCCCAGCGGCTCGGCGCGCGGCGGCGCCTCGTCGCCCAGGACGCGGCGCGTGCCAGCGCGGCGGATCGTCACGCGCTGGGCGCCCCGCCCGCCGGACGCGGCCTGGTCGACGAGCTCGTGCCCGGCCAGCCGCGTCCAGGCGGCCAGCTCGTGGGCGATGCCCGGCGAGCCGACCTGGACCTCGAGGTGCTCGCCGGCCGCCACGCCCTCCAGGGCGGCGGCGACGAGCACCTCGAGGCCGGCGCCGAGCTCGAGCTCGTCGGCGACCACCCGGCGCGGCGTCATGGCAGATGGCCCTGCGCGAGCATCGCCGCGGTCAGGTCGGCATAGCCCGACTTGTCCGCGCGCAGCCAGCGCTTGACCCCCTCCAGGTCCATCTCGGTCCGCACCGACGGGTCGTCGTAGCTCATCGTCAGCAGCGTCTGCGCCCACGCGCGGCCGCCCTCGAACGAGGGCAGCGCGGTGAAGTTGCAGTGGTAGTAGGTCGGGCTGCGCCAGGCGATCTCCAGCCCGTCGGTCTCCTGCGGCGCGGTGGTGCGCAGCAGCGCCCAGGTGGCGTCGCCGATCGCGCCCGCGTCGGCCCGGCCCTCGCGCAGGGCCCGCAGCACGTGCAGCTCCGAGTCGCCGGTGTCGCCGTGCTTGCCGAGGTCGGTGTCGAAGCGGACGAGCTCGCACTCGCTCGCCGCGTCGAGCCCCTCCTGCGCCAGGTAGTGCAGGGGCAGGATCGCGGCGTGCCCGGAGTCGCGGCTGCCGAGCGCGAGCCGCGTGCCGGCCAGCTCGCCGGGATGCCCGAACGCCTCGCCGCGGCGCGTGACGATGACGGTCGCGAAGTCGGCGTCGACGTCGCGCATCGCCAGGACCTGCGCGTCGCCGCCGATGCGCTCCTCGGCCGCGACGTAGGCGGTGTTCGTGTTCCACGCGATGTCGACCTCGCCGGCCAGCAGCGCGTCGACGAGCCGCTCGTAGTTGGAGTAGAGGACGTAGTCGGTGGGCGTGCCCGCGCGCTCGAACCAGGGCAGGAAGCCCTCCCAGATCGTGACGATGCGCGGGTGGTAGGCGACGCAGCCCACCAGGACGGGGAGCTTGGTCATCGGGAACCCCCTGCGGTCGTGAGAAGGAGCCTCTGGCGAGTGCTCGCCCGGAGCCCGAGCCCCGCGCTCATGGCACCGGGAGGCCCGCGAGGGCCTTGCCGATCCACGTCTTCAGCACCGCGTTCGTCGGCGCCATCACGATGCCGGCGCGGGCGTCGCGCAGGTGGCGCTCGATCGGCAGCGCCGGCGTGTAGCCCTGGCCGCCGGTCACCTCGAGCGCGGTCTGGGTCACCCTGGCCGCCGCCTCGGTCGCCGCGACCTTCGCCTCCATGATCGCCACGAGCGCGGCCTCGTCGCCGGCCTCGCCCAGGCGGGCGGCCTCGTCGACGGCCAGCCGCGCGCCGCGCGCGGCGACGTCCATGTCGGCGATCGCGTGCTGGATCGTCGGCAGCTCGGCCAGCGTGCCGCCGTCGGGGTAGCGGCGGTCGCGCACGTGGGCGACGGCGGCGTCGACGGCGGCGCGGGCGATGCCGGCGTTGACGGCGGCCAGGCCGACGAGGAACACCGGCGCGACCGCGCCGAAGACCAGGTCGCCGCCCCCGCCGGGCGGGCCGATGCGCGCGGCGCGGTCGATGTCGACGCCGTCGAGCTGCATCGCGACGCTCGAGTTGCCGGCCATGCCGAGCCCCGTCCAGGCGCCGTCGAACGTCATCCCCGGCTGGTCGCCGCGCAGGAGGTAGATCTCGCTCGTGCCCGCCTCCTCGCCGGCCAGCAGCACGAGGTACGCGGACGCGTGCCCGCCGGAGGTGACGAAGCTCTTGCGCCCGTTCACGCGCACGCCGCCGTTGTGCGGCGCGGCCTGCAGCTCGGGCGCGTAGAAGTGCGCGCCGGTGCCGCGCTCGCTGAACGCCAGCGTGCCGAGCGCGCGGCCGGCGGCCATGTCGGCGAGCGTCTCCCGGGCGCGATCGCCGCCGCCGGCGGCGATCGTGGCCGCGGTGACGGAGTGCATGAGGAAGACCATGCCGCTCGAGGCGCAGGCGGCGCCGAGCGTCGCGCACGCCTGCGCGAGGGCGGTCAGCGACCCGCCGGCGCCGCCCGCCTCGGGCGGCACGAGCAGGCCCCAGGCGCCGCGCTGGGCGAGGGCGTCGAGGGTCGGCTGGGGGAAGGCGCGCTCGCGGTCGACGCGTGCGGCATCCTCGCGGGCGACGCCGTCTGCGATGGCGGCCACCCCCTCGAGAACGTCGGACAGTGCTGGTGGCACCGGTCTCTCCTCCGGTCCGGCGTTGGTGGAAGTGAGACGCAGCGTGGCGCGTGCGCGCCGGCGTGCCCAGGGACGACACCTCCCGCGGGCGGGGGCGCGACGGTGGCGATCCTCTACGCTCGGATCGGTGGGGCGCCAGGGCACGTACTCGATCGTCGCGCGCGATCCCGACACGCTGGAGCTCGGCGTCGCCGTGCACTCGCACTGGTTCGCGGTCGGCGCGGTCGTGCCGTACGCGCGGCCCGGCGTCGGCGCCGTCGCGGTCCAGTCGGTGCCGGACCCGGACACCGGCGCGGCCGTCCTCGGCGTCCTGGCCGAGGGCGAGGGCGCGCAGGACGCGCTGCGGCGCGCGATCGCCACGACCGACGCCGGCATGCGCCAGGTGGGCATCGTCGACGCGCTCGGCGAGGCCGCCGCGTGGACGGGGTCGAGCTGCATCGCCCACGCCGGCGACGTCACCGGGCCGGGCTTCAGCGCGCAGGCCAACATGATGCTGCGCCCCGGCGTGCCCGAGGCGATGGCGGCGGCGTACGCGCAGGCCGGCGGGCCGCTGCCCGAGCGGCTGCTGGCCGCGCTGGAGGCGGCCGAGGCGGCCGGCGGCGACGTGCGCGGGCGCCAGTCGGCGGCGCTGCTGGTCGTCGCCGGCGAGCGCGACGCGCCGGCCACCGCGCCCGCCCGCGTGGACCTCCGGGTCGACGACCACGCCGACCCGGTCGCCGAGCTGCGGCGCCTGTGGTCGCTGCACCGCGCGTACGCGCTGGCCGCCGAGGCCGACGAGCTCGTCGCCCAGGGCCGCGCCGCCGAGGCCGGGCCGCGCTACCGCGAGGCGTCGGCGCTCGCGCCCGACAGCGACGAGCTGCGCTTCTGGGGCGCCCTGGCCGCCGGCGTGCCCGACGGGGTCGCGCTCATGCGCGAGACGATCGCCCGCGACCCGCGCTGGCGCGAGCTGCTGGACCGCCTGCAGCCCGACGTGGCGCCCGCCGCGGAGGCGATGCGCGCGGCCCTCGGCGACTAGCGCTCGCCCGGCATCTTGTGCGGGAACTGCGACACCGGACGCGACAGGTCCAGCGCGGTCCGCACGATGCGCGACTGCTCCTGGGCGTGGGCGACCGGGTAGCCCTCGCCCGGGCTGGCCCGCTCGGGCCGGCCGATGTAGCCGAAGCGCAGGTGCTCGGGGAGGATCTGCATGAGGCGCGGCGACATGTGCGCGCGGGCGCCCATGTTGCGCGGCTCCTCCTGCACCCAGACGACCTCCTCGAGGTTCGGGTAGCGCGCGATCAGCTCGAGGATCTGCCCCTCCGGGAACGGGTACAGCAGCTCGACGCGGCCGACCGCGACGCGCTCGTTGTCGGCGCGGTCGGGGTGCCCGACGAGGTCGTAGTAGATCTTGCCCGTGCACAGGATGAGCCGGGTGACCTTCGCCTCGTCGACCCGCGGCTCGCCGAGCACCGGGTAGAACTGCGTGTCGGAGAGGTGCTCGATGCGGTTCGTCGCCTGCGGCAGGCGCAGCAGCGACTTCGGCGTCATGATGATCAGCGGCCGCTGCTTGGCGATGCGCGCCTGGCGGCGCAGCAGGTGGAAGTACTGGGCCGGCGTGGTCAGGTTGGCCACGCGGATGTTGCCCTCGGCGGCGAGCTGCAGGAAGCGCTCCAGGCGGCCGGAGGAGTGCTCGGGGCCCGAGCCCTCGTAGCCGTGCGGCAGCAGCAGCGTCAGGCGGGTCGTCTGGCCCCACTTGGCCAGGCCCGAGACGATGAACTGGTCGATGATGACCTGCGCGCCGTTGGCGAAGTCGCCGAACTGCGCCTCCCACAGCACCAGCGACTCGGGCGCCTCGGCGCTGTAGCCGTACTCGAAGCCGACGCACGCGGTCTCGCTCAGCGGCGAGTTGTGCAGCTCGAACGGCGCCAGCGCGCCCGGGAGCTGCTGGATCGGGCACAGCGTCTGGCCGGTCTTGGCGTCGTGCAGGACGAGATGGCGCTGGCTGAACGTGCCGCGCTCGACGTCCTGGCCGGTCAGGCGGATCGGGGTGCCCTCGGTCAGCAGCGACGCGAAGGCCAGCGACTCGGCCTGGGCCCAGTCGATGCCGCCGTCGGGCCCGACGGCCTCGCGCCGGCGCTCGAGCTGCTTGAGCAGCTTCGGATGCACCGTGAAGCCCTCGGGGATGCGCAGCAGCTCCTCGTTGAGGACCTTCAGGCGCTCGGCGTCGACCGCGGTCTTGACCTCCGGCGACGGCGAGCGGTCGAGCTGGTACTCGCCGGTGGCCTGCTCGACCTCGCCGGCCTCGGCGGCCGCGGCGATGCGGTCCTTGAGGCCCTTGTGCAGCGCGGTCAGGTGATCCCAGACGGCCTGCTGCTGGGCGTCGACGTCGGCGGCGGTGAGGACGCCCTCGGCGATCAGCTTCTCGGCCCACAGCTCGCTGACCCGCTTGTGCTTCTTGATCGCCGCCGTCATCTCCGGCTGCGTGTAGGCGGGCTCGTCGGCCTCGTTGTGGCCGAACCGGCGGTAGCCGACCAGGTCGATCAGCACGTCGTGGCCGAACTCCTGGCGGAACGCGAAGGCCAGGCGCACGGCGCTGATGCACGCGGCCGGGTCGTCGGCGTTGACGTGGATGATCGGGACGTCGAAGCCCTTGGCCAGATCCGACGCCCAGCGCGTGGAGCGCGCGTCGTCGGGGTCGGTGGTGAAGCCGACCTGGTTGTTCTGGATGATGTGGATCGTGCCGCCGACCGAGTAGCCGTCGAGCGCCTGCAGGTTCAGCGTCTCGGCGACGACGCCCTGGCCGGGGAACGCGGCGTCGCCGTGCAGGATCACCGGCACCGCGGCGTTCGTGTCGCGGTGGGCGTGCGGGCCCTGGCGGGTCGTCTGCGCGGCGCGCGCCGCGCCGACCACGACCGGGTCGACGAACTCCAGGTGCGACGGGTTGTGCTCGAGGTTGACGAGGATCGACTCGCCGTTGGGAAGCTGGTAGGAGCCCTGCGACCCGTGGTGGTACTTGACGTCGCCGGTGCCGCCCTGCGGGATCGTCGTGACGGCCTCGAGCGTCGAGGCGCCCTCGAACTCGGCGAAGATCGAGTCGTACGGCCGGCCGAGGTTGTGCGCGAGCACGTTCAGGCGGCCGCGGTGGGCCATCCCGACCACGACCTCGCGGCCGCTGTGCGCCGCGGCGAGCTGGATCAGCTCGTCGAGCATCGGCACGGTCATGTCGAGGCCCTCGATCGAGAACTGCTTCTGGCCCAGGTAGGCCTTGTGCATGAAGCGCTCGAACGCGTCGACCTTGATCAGGCGCTCCAGCAGCGCCTTCTGCTCCTCGGTGGTGAGCGGCTGGCGGTAGGCGCCGGTCTCGATCTTCTCGCGCAGCCAGGTGCGCTGGCGATGCGACGCGATGTGCTCGATCTCGTAGGCGATCGTGCCCGTGTAGGTCTCGCGCAGGTGCGGCAGCGCGTCGTGCAGCGTGGCGCCCGGCACCCCGATGCGCAGGATCTTGGCCGGGATCTTGCGCATGATCTCGTCGGTGAGGCCGAGCGGGCCCGGGTCGAGCGCCGGGTCGCCCTCGGGCTCGGTGCCCAGCGGGTCCAGGCGCGCGGCCTGGTGGCCGTGCGTGCGGTAGGCCTTGATGAGCGACGTCGCCGCCTGGACGGCCTGCAGCAGCTCCTCGTCCGGCTCGCCCGCTGGCGCCGGCGCGGCGGTGTCGCGGGCGACGGCGGCGGCCGCGGCGGGCGCGGGCTTGGCCGGCGCCGGGCCGAGCGTGACGCCGAGGTCGGCGAAGACCTGGTCGTAGAAGCCGTGCTCGCCCTGGAGGTACTCCTCGACGACCTTCAGGAAGCGCCCCGACTCCGCGCCCTGGATGACGCGGTGGTCGTAGGTCGAGGTCATCGTCATGACCTTCTCGGCGCCGATCATCTCGCCGATCGCCTCCAGGCCGACCGGGTAGGCGATCGAGCCGGTGGCGACGATCGTGCCCTGGCCGGTCATCAGGCGCGGCACGGACGCGACGGTGCCGATGCCGCCCGGGTTGGTGAGCGACAGGTTGGCGCCGGTGAGGTCGTCGGCGGTCAGCTTGTTCTCACGCGCGCGCGTGATGAGGTCGCCGAACGCGTCCAGGAACTCGGTGAACGACAGGCGTCCGGCGTCCTTGATGACCGGCACCATGAGCGTGCGGCTGCCGTCCTTCTTCTCCACGTCGACGGCGATGCCGAGGTTCACGGCGCCGTCGTCGATGCGGTACGGCTTACCGTCGCGCTCCTCGAAGTGGTGGGTCATGACCGGCATCTCGTCGGTCGCCGCCTTCGCGATCGCGTACGCGATCAGGTGCGTGAAGGAGACCTTGTGGCCGGCGGCCTTCAGCTCCTTGCGGCGGCCGTCCATCGTCGTGACGGTCATGGTCCGGAACGACGTCGCGGTCGGGATCGAGCGCGACTCGTCCATGTAGCGGGCGAGCATCGCCGCGCCGCCCTTGATCAGCTCGCCCTTGATGCCATCGCCACCCACCCCGGCCGCCGGGGCGCTGCCGCCGTTGAGGACGTCGGCCTTGGTGATGCGCCCGCCGGGGCCGGTGCCGGTGACCCGCGACAGGTCGACGCCCTGAGCGGCGGCGACGCGGCGGGCGACCGGGGTGGCCTGCACGCCGTCGGGGGCCGGGGCCGCCGGTGCGGCGCGGCCGCCGTTGGTGGCGGAGTCGGGCGCCTCGGACGGGGTGGGCGCGGCCTTGGCGGGCGCGCCGTTGGTGGACTGCAGCCGGGCGAGGACCTGGCCGACGCTGACCGTGTCGCCGGCCTCGGCGAGGATCTCGGCCACCGTGCCGCTGGCGGGGGACGGGACCTCGGCGTCCACCTTGTCGGTGGAGATCTCGACGAGCGTCTCGTCGGCCTCGATCGGGTCGCCGACGGACTTGGCCCACTCGAGGATCACGCCCTCGGTGACCGACTCGCCCATCGCCGGCATGGTGATCTCGATCATCGCACCGGTTGCATCGTCATCTGCGCCGGAGGCTTGAGCCGGGGGCGCGGGGGCGGACGCGTCGCCGTCGCCGTCGCCGCTCTCGATCTCGCACAGCACGGAGCCGACGGTGACGGTGTCGCCCTCGGCGGCGAGCAGCGCGACCACGGTGCCGGCGGCGGGGGACGGGACCTCGGCGTCGACCTTGTCGGTCGAGATCTCGACGAGGACGTCGTCGGCTTCTACGCGGTCGCCTTCCTTGACGTGCCACTCGAGCACGACACCCTCGGTCACCGACTCGCCCATCTGGGGCATCGTGACCTGCACACGGGTCTCAACTGCCATCCGAGCCCTGACTGTAGCGCCCCGTGACAGCGGCGGCGCGACGGCTCGGTCGCCGCTGCTCGCGGACGAACTCGTAGGACCCCACGAAGGGCCCGACGGCGCCGATCACGGCCACCGCGACGGCGATGCGCATGCCGATGACGCGGGCGTGCAGCGCCAGCAGCGTCGCGATGCACATGAGGATCCAGCCGATGCCGTGCGCCCACCCCAGCCAGTACTTGATCCCGTCGAGCCCGAGCGCCCAGGTGAGCAGCAGCCCGAAGTAGACCGTGGAGTGCGCGAACGACGCCCACTTCAGCCGGTTGAACGTCAGGACGCGGGCGATCGCGCCCCGCGGCGCCGGCGCGGTGGTGCTGGCCTGGGGCGGGCTCACACCAGCAGCGAGGCCATCCGGCGCAGCTGCTGGTGGGCCTCCTCCGGCCACTCCGCCGGATCGGCCGGCCACCACGCGTAGGCGTCGTGCTCGTGGTCGGGGACGACCTCCGCTCCGGCCGGCAGCCAGGCGACCCCGACGAACATGGTCATGCGGCCCGGGAGCGCGATCAGCGCCTCCCCGGTCACCCGCTCCGGCTCGACCGACCACTCCTCGCGCAGCTCGCGCACGAGCGTGTCCATCGGGTTCTCCTGCGGGTCGACGGCGCCGCCGGCGCCCAGCGCCCACTGCCCGGCCCAGGAGGCCAGCCAGGCGGCGCGGCGGCCGGCCAGCCAGCGCCCCTCGTGGTCGCGGGTGACGCACAGGGCCGAGAGGCTGTCGCACGCGTCGTCGTTGAGGCGCAGCGCCCAGCGCACCTGCTGCAGCTCGAGCACCAGGCGGCCGTCGGGGCCGACGTGGTGATCGGCCAGGCGGGCGGCGAACCCGTCGTGGCTGGGCGAGCCGCGGTCGCGCAGCGCGGCGATCGCCTCGTCGGCGGCCGTCGACTGCTCCGCGCTCGGCTCGAACGGGTCGGGCAGCCAGCGCGCCTCGACCGCGTCCGGCGACCATGGGCCGCGGGCCAGCAGAGCGGGAAGCGTCGGCGGTTGCACCACACCCGCAGCTTAGACTCGCCCCCGTGGCACGGCGGCGAAAGCACTGGGGTTGGGGCTACGAGGACGAGGCGGTGTCGGCCGCCGACGCGGCCGGCGCGGCGCCGTTCGTCCAGGAGCGCCTCGGGTTCGCCGCCCAGGAGGCCGAGGAGCCCGTCGCGCTCGAGGCGGCCGCCCTGCGCTCGCCGCGGCCGCTGCCGCCCGCGCCGGCGGGCGTCCCGTGGGACACGTCGGATCACGCGCGCGCGACGCACGCGTGGGGGAAGTCCTACCTCGACGTCGTGCGCGCCCTGCGCGGCCGCTTCGACCACGCGCCCGACGCGGTCGCCCGGCCCGCCGACGAGCGCCAGGTCGGCGTCGTGCTCGAGTGGGCGACCGAGCACGGCGTCGCCGTCGTCCCCTACGGCGGCGGGACGTCCGTGGTGGGCGGCGTCACCCCGGACGTCGACGGGCCGGTGGTGTCCTTGGACCTGGGCGCGCTCGACGGGCTGCTGGAGGTCGACCCGGTGTCGCGCGCGGCCCGCGTGCAGGCCGGCATCCTCGGCCCCGACCTCGAGGACCGCCTGCGCGAGCACGACCTCACGCTGCGCCACTTCCCGCAGTCGTTCCAGCTCTCGACGCTGGGCGGCTGGATCGCCACGCGCGCCGGCGGCCACTTCGCGACCGGGCCGACGCACATCGACGACCTCGTCGAGTCGGTCCGCGCGATCACGCCCGCCGGGACCTGGGAGTCGCGGCGGCTGCCCGGCTCCGGGGCCGGGCCCAGCCCCGACCGGGCGCTGCTGGGGTCGGAGGGGATCCTCGGCGTCATCACCGAAGCGTGGGTGCGGGTGCAGCCGCGGCCCGAGCACCGCGCCTCGCGCGCCGTGCGCTTCCCGTCGCTGGAGCTCGGCGCCGAGGCGGTGCGGGCGATCGTCCAGGCCGGGCTGCAGCCCGCCAACTGCCGGCTCGTCGACGCCGCCGAGGCGGCCTTCAGCGGCGCCGGCGACGGCCGCCACGCGCTGCTCGTGCTCGGGTTCGAGTCCGTCGACGCGCCGGTCGACGCGCTGCTGGCCCGGGGCCTGGAGCTGTGCGCGGAGGCGGGCGGCGAGTGGGACGAGCCCGCCGGCGCCGGCCACCGCGAGGGCGCGGCGGGCGCGTGGCGCGACGCGTTCCTGCGCGCGCCCTACCTGCGCGACCTGCTCGTGATGCTCGGCGTGCTCAGCGAGACGTTCGAGACCGCGGTGACGTGGGAGCGCTTCCCGGCGCTGCACGCCGCCGTGCTCGACGCCGCCCGGCGCGCCCTGGACGACGAGCGCGCGCTCGTGACCTGCCGCATCACCCACGCCTACTCCGACGGCCCGGCGCCGTACTTCACCGTCCTCGCGCCCGCGCGCCGCGGGGACGAGGAGGCGCAGTGGTGGGCGGTCAAGCGCGCCGCGTCCGAGGCGCTGCTGGCCGCCGGCGGCACGATCACCCACCACCACGCCGTCGGCCGCGACCACCGGCCCTGGTACGACCGCCAGCGGCCGGAGCCGTTCGCCCAGGCGCTGCGGGCGGCCAAGGCGGCGGTCGACCCGGCCGGGATCCTCAACCCGGGCGTGCTGATCGACCCGCTGGGGCCGCCCCCGTCATGACGCGCGTGGCGGTGCTGGGCCCCGGCGGCGTGGGCGGGTTCGTCGCCGCCGCGCTGGCGCGGGCGGGCGTGGCGACGACGGTCGTCGCGCGCGAGGAGACGGTGGCGGCGATCGCCGACGGCGGCCTGCGGGTGCGCAGCGCGCGGCTGGGCGAGTTCGCGGTGCGCCCGGCGGCCACCGCCCGGCTGGACGACGACGTCGACGTGCTCGTCGTGGCCACGAAGGCGGGGGCGCTGGACGCGGCGCTCGACCGGGTCGCGGGGACGCCCGGGCTGGTGGTGCCGCTGCTGAACGGGATCGACCACGTGGCGGCGCTGCGCGAGCGCTTCGGCCCGCGCGCGGTCGCGGCGACCATCCGGATCGAGAGCGAGCGCGTGGCACCCGGCGAGATCGTCCAGACGAGCCCGGCCTATCGCGTCGAGCTGGCCTCCGACGCGCCGGCGCCGCGCCCGCGGATGGCTGCGTTCGCCGACGTGCTGCGCGGCGCCGAGATCCCCGCGCGGCTGGGCGACGGCGAGGCGCCAGTGCTGTGGAGCAAGCTCGCGCGCCTCAACGCGCTGGCCTGCACGACGGCCGCCTACGACCTGCCGATCGGCGCGATCCGCGAGCACCCGCACCGGCGCGTCGACCTCGAGGCGGCCGTCGACGAGACGGTCGCGGTGGCCGACGCCGAGGGCGCCGGCCTCGACGCCGACGCCACCCTGCGCGAGATCTGGGAGCTGGACCCCGCCCAGACGACGTCGATGGCGCGCGACGTCGCCGCCGGGCGCGAGCCCGAGCTCGACGCGATCGCCGGCGCCGTCCTGCGCCACGGCGCCGCGCACGGGCTCGCCTGCCCGACCGTCGAGCGGCTCGCGCAGCGCATCTGGGAGCGGCTGGCGTGAGCGGCGGCGAGCGGCCGGCGCGCTGGCGCGTGCGCGCGTCGAGCCACCCGCTCGACGACCGGTGGTGCCGGGTGCGCCGCGACGAGGTCGTGCTGCCCGACGGCTCCGAGATCGACTACTTCGTCTACGAGGAGTCCGACGTGTCGGTCGTGTTCGCGACGACGCCCGACGACGAGGTGCTGCTCGTGCGCCAGTACAAGCACGGCGTCGCCGAGGTGACGCTCGAGCTCCCGGGCGGCCTGATCGACGCCGGCGAGACGCCGGAGGAGGCGGCCGCGCGCGAGCTCCTGGAGGAGACCGGGTACGCGGCGCCCGAGGGGTCGCCCCTGCGTGCGCTGGGGTGGACGTACGCCGACAGCTCCAAGTCGCCACAGCGGGTCTTCTCGTTCGCGGCGACCGGCGTGCGCCGTGTCGCGGAGCCCCGTCCGGACGCCAACGAGGCGGTGAGCGGCGTGTTCCTGGAGCGCCGGCCGGTGGCCGAGGTGGCGGCGATGCTCGACGCCGGCGAGATCGTCGCCCAGGCGTCCGTGGTGACGGCGCTCAAGGCGTTGCGTTCGGTAGCCTGACCGCGATGTCGGATCCGTCGAAGGTGGGCAAGAACCTGCGGGCGTTCCAGATGGCGCTGAACGCCCATGACCGCGAGAACCCGACCCACAACGCGTGGGGCATCGGGCTGTCGCACTTCGACATGGAGCGGCTCGGATTCGACGAGGGCGAGGAGATCCTGCCCGGCATCACGATCCAGACCGACGGCGGCGTGTCCGGCAACTTCCGGGTCCTCTGCGACGGCGACCACGACCAGGCGCTGGAGCAGGAGGAGGCCGAGGTCGTCGAGGCCGTCGGCACGCAGACGGTCGGGATCCCGGCGGGCGGCGATCAGCCCGGTCGCACTCGGGACGTCTGAGCCTCAGCAAATCCGCAGCTCGCGGCCGAACGCGCGGCCGAACAGGTCGATCTCGCGTTCGGCCGCCCACCGCGCCACGTTGACGCCCGCGCCGTCCTCGGCGCGCAGGGTCATCGTCACCGGGTCGCCGCCGTTCACCGACAGGTCGGCGTCGCGGACGATCTGGTCGCGGGCGCGCTCGATCCCCTCGGCCAGGCGCAGCAGCGTCGCGCCGCGCTCGAGGATCGCCTGGTCGCCCTTGCCCACCAGCGGCGCCAGGTCGGAGGCGAACGACGGCGTGCCCTTGCGGTGGTAGCGGGCGATCTCGGCCACGATCGCCAGCTCGCGCGGGTCGAAGCCCGGCAGCGCCGAGTTCAGGATCAGGTAGCGCGAGTGCTTGTGGTGGTCGTCGTAGTCGATCGCCATGCCGATGTCGTGCAGCATCGCCGCCGCCCACACGAGCTCGCGCTCGGCCGGGTCGCCGGGGTGCAGGCCCAGCTCGGCGAGCTGGTCGAACATCGAGAGCGCCAGCCGGGCGACGTGCTCGGTGTGCGCGTCGCCCTGGCGGTACTGGGCGGCGAGGTTCAGCACGCTCGCGCGGCGCACGTCGTCGAACAGCGGCGGCTCGGCCGGCGCCAGGTGGCGCTCGAAGAAGATGCCCTCGCGCAGGCCGGCCTCGGTCACCTCGACGCCGTCGAAGCCGCCGGCCTCGACGACGGCCTGCACCACGACGGCGCCCGCGAGGATGATGTCCGCGCGCGCGGGCTTGATGCCGCTGACCTTGCCGCGCTCGGGCGCCGGCATGGCGGCCAGCTCGTCGACGAGGTCGGCGAGCGCGTCGGCGGTGAGGTGGTAGCCCTGGACGCCGATCGAGGGGAAGCCCGCGGCGGCCGCCGCCGCGGCCGCGAGGTTGCGCACGGTGCCGCCGATCGCAACCAGCCGCGAGCCGGCGTCGGCGACCCACGACGCGCCGCCCAGGCGCTTGGCGACCTTCGCGCGCACCTGGTCGAGCTGCTTGCGCGACGCCGGCTCGCCGTCGGCCAGGAACCGCTCGGTCATGCGCACCGCGCCCAGCGGCCACGACTCCAGGCGCCGCGCGTGGCGGTCCTCGACGGCGACGAGCTGCATCGACCCGCCGCCGAGGTCGAGCACGGCGCCGTCGGCGAGCGTGGTCGAGTTGACCGCGGCCAGGTAGCCGTAGCGCGCCTCCTCCTCGGGCGACAGGATCCGCACCGGGATCGACGCCCGCGCGACGAAGTCGGCGCCGTTGGCCGCGTCGCGGATCGCGGAGGTCGCGACCGCGACGACGTCGTCGATGCCGGTGGCCTGGCAGAAGTGGTCGAACACCTCGACGACCGACCACCCGCGCGCCATCCGCTCCGCGCTCAGCTCACCCGTCTCCCCGAGCCCCGCGCCGATCCGCACGGCCTCGTAGATCTCGTCGGTTCGCTTCCACCAGCCGTCGTCGGCGGAGAAGACGACGAGGCGGAACGAGTTGGAGCCGAGATCGGCCACCGCCGTGCGCCGCAGGGCCATATGGCCGCCAGGGTACCCGCGCCGCGCCGGGGGCGAACGACCCGCCGTTGTCGCCTCGTGATCGGTATGCGATCTCGAAACGACAACGATCGGCAGGTGGCGGCGCTCGCCACCCGCCAGTACGGGCTCGTCACCCGCGACCAGGTCCTGGCGCTGGGCATGACCCCGGCCGCGATCGGTCGCCGGCTCGACCGCGGCCGGCTCATCGCGGTCCATCCCGCCGTGTACGCGGTCGGGCACGCCGCGCTCCCGCCGCGCGGCGTCTGGCTCGCCGCCGTCCTCGCCTGCGGGCCGCACGCCGCGCTGAGCCACGGCAGCGCCGCCGCGCTGTGGGAGGTCAGCCGCGGCCTGCCGCGCCGGATCCACGTGACCGTGCCCGGCACCGGCGGCCGCGACGCGCCGCGCGGCGTGCGGCTGCATCGCTACCGGTCACTCGATCCCGTCGCCGACGTGACCGTCCTCGAGGGAATCCCGGTGACGACGGTCGAGCGGCCGCTGCTCGACCTCGCGACGTACCGACCGACGCGGGTGGTCCGCCGCGCGTTCGCGCAGGCCGACGTCCTGCGGCTCCTCGACTTCGCGCAGGTCGACCGGCTCGTGGCCGCGCATCCGCACCGCCGCGGCACCCGCGCCTACGCCGGGATCGCGGCCGAGCACCGGCCCGGCGGCGGGCTGAGCCGCTCCGACTTCGAGGACCTGCTGGTCGAGCTGTGCGAGCGGCACGGGCTCCCGGCGCCGGCGGTCAACGCCGACCTGGCCGGGCTCGAGGTCGACATCTCCTGGCCGGAGGTGGGCGTCGTCGCCGAAGCCGACAGCTACGCGTTCCACCGCACGCGGGCCGCGTTCGAGCGCGATCGCGAGCGCGACGCGATCCTGACCGCCGCGGGCTACCTCGTCCACCGGTTCACCGAGCGCCAGATCAAGGAGGCTCCGCGGACCGTCATCGCCGCCCTCCGCCGATCGTTGTCGGATCGGACTCGCATAGCGAGCTCGATCTGACAACGGCGGGCGCGCCGACGTCGGCGGCGCGGTCGGACCGAGCGCGCCGAGCGGCGCCTAGATCTGGCCCTCGATCAGCTCGATCCGGTAGCCGTCCGGATCGCGCACGAAGCACAGGCGGTTGCCGCCCTCGCGGATCGTGTACGGCGGGCGCTCGGGCTCGATGCCCTGCTCGGCCAGGCGGGCCAGCGTCCCGTCGAGGTCGTCGACCATCAGGGCGATGTGGTTGTAGCCGGTCCCCAGGTCGTAGGAGTCGACCCCGTGGTTGTAGGTCAGCTCGAGCCGGTCGCCGTCGCCCGGCAGGCCCATGAAGACGTTGATCGCCTCGTCGCGGATGGGCATCCGCCGGCGCTCCTCGAAGCCGAGGGCGGTGTAGAAGGCGACCGAGCGATCGATGTCGCCGATCCGGTAGCACGTGTGGAGGAACTCCATGACCTGGCAATCTACCGGGGCATGATCGTCGAGAAGAGCATGCACCCGGACTTCCTGTCCAACACGTACCTCGTCGCCGACGGCGAGGGCGGGACGGGCTTCTTCGTGGATGCGGGTGGTCCGGTGGAGCCGCTGATCGAGGCGGCCGAGCGTCTCGACGTGACGCCGACGCACATCCTGCTCACGCACGCGCACGCCGACCACGTCTTCGAGGTCGACAAGCTCAAGCAGCGCTGGCCGGACCTGAAGGTGCTCATCGACGACCGCGAGGACTACGACGGCGACGCCGAGTCGTTCCCGGAGACGATCACGATCGGCGACCTGGAGGTGAAGGCGCTGCACACGCCCGGCCACACCGCCGGGATGCTCGCGCTCGTGGTCGACGGCAACGTCTTCACCGGCGACACGCTGTTCAAGAACTCGGTCGGCGGCGTGCGCGCGCCCAACTCCACGTCCTACGAGGACCTCAGGTCCTCGATCATGGACACGCTGATGGCGCTGCCCAAGGACACGGTCGTGCGCCCCGGCCACACCGACCCGACGACGATCGGCGACGAGTGGGAGAGCAACCGCTTCATCCGCGTGTGGCGCGGGCTCGACAAGGAGGGCGACGCGCCGTGCACCGCGCTCGGCCAGCCGGCGACGCTGATCCTGCTGGGCGACGACTACGACGGCGGCCACAAGGCGTGGGTCCGCTGGCCCGACGGCCGCGACGACATCGTCCCCGGCTCGAAGGTGCAGACGGGATGACCACGAGGTCGTGACCCCGCCGCGCGACGACGAGGGGATCCCCACCTCCCGCCTCGCCCGCAGCGCGCGAGTCGGGCGGCTCGCCGCCGGGCAGGCCGCCCGTCAGCTCGGAACCCGCGCCGCCAACGTCGCGCGCGGCGAGGAGGAGCGCCGTCGCGCGCTCGAGCGCCGGCAGGTCGAGACGGCCGAGCAGATCGTCGCCGCGCTGGGGGCAATGAAGGGCGCGGCGATGAAGCTCGGCCAGGTGATGTCGTTCCTCGACGTCGGCCTGGTGCCCGAGGAGTACCGCGAGGAGTTCCAGACCAAGCTCGCGGCCCTGCGGGACGCGGCCCCGAAGGTCGACTTCAAGGACATGCGCAAGGTCCTCGAGCAGGAGTACGGGGAGAAGCTCGACGACGTGTTCGAGACCTTCGACCCCGTCCCGATCGCCGCGGCCTCGATCGGCCAGGTCTACCGCGCGACGCTGCCCGACGGCCGCGACGTGGCCGTCAAGGTGCAGTACCCGGGCGTCGCCCAGGCGGTCCGCGCCGACATGCAGAACCTGGGGATGATCCTGCGGCTCATGCGCTCGGTCGCCCCCGGCCTGGACCCGAAGGCGATCGGCGACGAGATCCGAGCGCGCATCGCCGAGGAGCTCGACTACGAGCTCGAGGCCGCCAACCAGCGCTCGCTGTCGCGCATCTACCGCGGCCACCCGTTCATCGTCGTGCCCGAGGTCGTCACGTCGCTGTCGCGCGAGCGCGTCATCGTGTCCGAGTTCGTCGACGGGCGCGGCTTCGAGGAGCTCAAGCAGCTCCCCCAGGAGGAGCGCGACCGCCTCGGCGAGATCATCTTCCGCTTCTACTTCGGCTGCATGTACCGCCACCACCAGTTCAGCGGCGACCCGCACCCGGGCAACTCGCTGCTGCTGCGCGACGGGCGGATGGCGTTCCTGGACTTCGGGCTGTTCAAGCGGCTGCCGGCCGAGGTCGCCGAGCGGGAGCTGGCGATGGTGCGCCACTCGCTCGAGGACCGCGCCGGCGAGCTCGCCGCCGACCTGCGCGACGCCGGCTTCGTGCTCGAGTCGGCCCGCTACAGCGACGAGCAGCTCCTGGAGCAGTTCCGCGACCTGACCTGGTGGTACACGACCGACGCGGAGATCATGCTCGAGCCGGAGATCGCGACCCAGGTGATGATGGACATGAGCGATCCGCGCTCCCGCCACTTCTCGCAGATGCGCCACGAGTCCCTGCCGCCCGATCACCTCTTCGGGCGCCGCCTGGAGGTGCTCACGCTGGCGGTGCTCGGCCAGCTCCGCGCGAAGGCGAACTGGTACCGGATCGCGCGGGAGTGGATCTACGGAGCCGAGCCGGAGACGGAGCTCGGGCGGCAGGAGGCCGCGTTCTGGTCGCGGCGCGGGTGAGGCGGCTGCCGCCGGCCCTGCGACTCGGCGGCCTCGGCGTGGCGGTTGCGAGCGTGTTCGTCATCGTGGCGGTGAGCGGGTCGCTGTCGGCCGATCGCGTGCGCGACTGGATCGACGGCCTCGGCGTCGCCGGCCCGATCGCGTTCGTGGTCGTCGGCGTCGCGCTGAGCTGCATGTGCTTCCCGGGGCCGCTGCTGGCCGGGGCGGCCGGGCTCCTGTTCGGGACCGCGCTGGGCACGCCGGTGGCGATCGTCAGCGCGACCCTGTCGGCGCTCGCGGCCGCGTCGATCTCCCGGTTCGTGGCCGGCGACGCCGTCGAGCGCATCGGCGGGCGGCGCATCCAGCTCCTGGCCGCGTTCCTGGAGCGCCGCGAGCTCCTGTCGGTGCTCTACATCCGCCTGCTGCCGGGCGTGCCCTACAACCTCGCCAACTACGCGCTCGGCCTCACGCGCATCTCGATGCTCGCGATCGCCGCCGCGACCGCGATCGGCACCGCCCCGCGCACGTTCGCCTACGTCGCGCTGGGCGGCTCCTTCGGCGACTTCTCCAAGCCCGAGACGAAGATCGCCGTCGCGATCATCGTCGTCATGTGGATCGGCGGGCTGGCGGCCGGGATCGCCCAGTCGCGCGGGCGGATCAGACTTCCTGGATCTGCATCAGCGACGTCGTCCCCGGACGTCCGCTCGGAAGCCCGGCCGTGACCGCGACGCGCTGGCCGGGCGAGCACCAGCCCAGCTCGGCGACGCGGCGGACGCTGTCGGAGATGAGGTCCTCGGTGACCTCGTGGCGGCGGATCGACGCGGCCCGCACGCCCCACATCAGCCCGCAGCGGCGCACGGTCTCGCGGCCCGGCGACAGCGCGTAGATCGGGACGTTCGGCCGGTTGGCACTGACCAGGCGCGCTGAGCGCCCCGACAGCGTCGGCACGACGATCGCGTCGAGCGCCAGCTCGCGCGCCGCCTCGACGACCTTGTGGGCGACCGTGTAGGCGGGGTCGCGCGCGTCACGGCGGACGCGCACGTCGTTCCAGTGCTCGTAGGGCGCCGACTTCTCGGTCTGGCGGGCGACCGCGGCCATCATCGCGATCGCCTCGACCGGGTACTGGCCGATCGCCGTCTCCTGGGAGAGCATCACGGCGTCGCTGCCGTCCAGGATCGCGTTGGCGACGTCGGCGACCTCCGCGCGCGTCGGGCGGCTGGAGGTGACCATCGAGTCCAGCATCTGCGTGGCGGTGATCGCGGGGCGGGCCATCGCGCCGGCGGTCTGCAGCAGCCGCTTCTGCACGATCGGCACCTCCTCGATCGGCAGCTCGATGCCGAGGTCGCCGCGGGCGACCATCACGCAGTCGGCGGCGTAGATGATCTCGCGCGCGGCCTCGACCGCCTGCGGCTTCTCGATCTTGGCGATCAGCGGCAGCCGGGTCTCGCCGCGCAGGAACTCGACGTCCTCGACCCGGCGCACGAACGAGAGCGCGACGAGGTCGACGCCGATCTGCTCGCCGACGCGCAGGTGCGCGAGATCCTCCTCGGGCACCGACGGCAGCTCGTCGACCGGCCCGGGCACGTTGACGCCCTGGCGCGACAGGACGCTGCCGCCGACCTCGACGACCGCGTCGATCTCGCACTCGCCCGAGCGCACCGCCGTGGCGCGCAGCCGCACCGACCCGTCGGCGAGGTACAGCACCTCGCCGGGCGTCATCCCGCGGGCCAGGCCCGCCCACGAGATCGACATGTGCGAGGCGTCGCCGACGCCGTCGCCGTCGTCGCCGCAGGTGAACGTGACCTCGTCGCCGACGGCGAGCTCGGCGCGGTCGCCCTCCAGGCGCCCGAGGCGCAGCTTCGGCCCCGGGAGGTCCTGCAGGATCGCGACGGGCCGTCCGGCGCGCCCGGCGGCCTCGCGGACGAGGCGGGCGTTCTCGGCGTGCTCCTCGGGGCTGCCGTGCGAGAAGTTCAGGCGGGCCACGTCCATGCCGGCCTGCACCATCCGCAGCAGCACCTCGGGGTCTCGGGAGGCGGGTCCGATGGTGGCGACGATCTTCGTGCGGCGCATGGCGTGACGCAGGGTACGCGCCCGGATCGCCGATTCCGGGGCGTCGGTCGCAACCTCGACACCTGACGGGCGAACGTCAGGGTCAGGCGGCGCTGCGGGTCGGCGCGGGCCGCCCCAGCCATTCGCCCAGCCGATCGCCCGGCATCGGCCGCGCGAACAGGAAGCCCTGCCCCATCCGGCACCCCAGCGCGCGCAGGCGCTCCGCCTGGGCGGGCGTCTCGATGCCCTCGGCGACGGTGCGCATCCCCATCACCCGGCCGAGCTCGATGATCGTCCGCACCACGGCGTCGTCGCCGGCGTGGTCGTCGCCGAGCAGCGCCACGAACGAGCGGTCGATCTTCAGCACGTCGACGGGGAACTGCTGCAGGTAGCGCAGCCCCGAGTAGCCGGTGCCGAAGTCGTCGAGGGCGATCGCCACGCCGAGGTCGCGCAGGCGCAGGAGCTGGGCGAGCGCATCGCCGTGCTCGTCGACGAGCAGCGTCTCGGTGAGCTCGAGCGTCAGCGCCGAGCCGGGCAGGCCGTGGTGGCGCAGCGCCGCCTCGACGGTGCCGGGGAAGTCCGGGTCGCGGATCTGGTGGGCGGAGACGTTGACGGCCATCCGCAGCCACGGCCGGCCGCCGCGGATCGCGGCCGCCTGCGCGCACGCCTCGTTCAGCGCCCAGCGGCCGATGTCGACGATCGCGCCGACGTCCTCGGCGATCGACACGAACGTCGACGGCGCGACCTCGCCCAGCGTCGGGTGCGTCCAGCGCAGCAGCGCCTCCACCGCGACGGGACGGCCGTCCTCCAGGTCGACGAGCGGCTGGTAGGCGACCACCAGCTCGCCGTTGCCCAGCGCGGTCTGCAGCGCGGTCTCCAGCTCGACCCGCTCGAGCACGTCGGTGAGCATCGCCGGCTGGAAGGCGACGCGGCGGCCGCGGCCGTCGTGCTTGGCGCGGTACATGGCGAGGTCGGCGTTGCGCAGGAGCTGGTCGGCGTCGCGGGCGCTGCCGTCGCCGTAGGCGACCCCGACCGACGCGCCGATCAGCACGGTCTTGCCGGCGATCGAGAACGGCCGGCGCATCGCAGCGATGATCCGGTCGGCCACGCCCTCGGCGCTGGCCACCGACTTCGGCCCCTCCAGCAGCACCGCGAACTCGTCGCCGCCGAAGCGCGCGGCGGTGTCGGCCGAGCGCAGGCAGTTGACGATGCGCCCGGCGACCGCGCGCAGCAGCTCGTCGCCCGCGGCGTGGCCGATGCTGTCGTTGACGGCCTTGAAGCGGTCGAGGTCGACGAACAGGACGGCCACCTCGGCGCCGGCGTCGACGCCCTCGAGCGCCTGCTCCAGGCGCTCGACGAACAGCGCGCGGTTGGGCAGCCCGGTCAGCGGGTCGTGGAAGGCCTGCTCCATCGCCTGCACGGTCTGGGCGTCGGTGAGCGCCAGGCTCGCGTGCTCGGCGAACGCGGTGAGGAGGTCGGCGTCGCCGGCGTCGAACTCGCCCCCGTCGGGCGGGGCGGCGACCAGCGCGCCGGCGGGCTGGCCGTTGACGTGCACGGAGGCGACGAGCGCGTCGCCGGCCGGCGTCGCGCCCGACGCGGCGCGGACGCTGCGCGCGACGATCGGGCGGCCCGGGTCCAGCGCGTCGTCGAGGACCAGCGACACGCGCTCGACCCCGAGCAGCGTCGCCGCGCCCGCGGTCACCGCGTCGAGGATGTCCTGCAGCGGCGCGCGGTGGGAGATCGAGCGCTGGATGTCCAGCAGCACCTCCAGCAGCCGCTGGCGCTCGGCCAGCTCCTCGGCCTGGCGCTGGTGGGCGGCGCGCAGGGCGCGCTCGGTCTCCAGCGCCTCGATGGTGCGCAGCGTCAGCCCCAGGCCGCGGGCCATGCCGAGCAGCAGGTTGCGCTCCTCGGGGGTGAACGCGCGGTCCAGCCGCCCCACGACGAGGCGCCCCGGCGTGGTGTCCTTCCAGCTCGCGGCGGCGACGTGGCAGCGGCCCAGGCCGTCGAGGTCGGCGACGCCCAGGCCGGGCCGGATCGCGCACAGCGCCGCGGCGGGCGGCTCGCCGGCGCCGAAGCCGACCGCCGCGCCGAGCCGGTTCTCCACCACGACGGCGCCGATCTCGGCGTCGAACTCCTCCGAGGCCAGCTCGGCGGCGGCCTGCACGGCGCTCACGCCGTCCTCGCGGGCGGCGACGGCGGTGATGAACTCGACGAGCTGGTGCGGCGACTGGTGGACGAAGTCGAGCATCGGCCCCGGTCAGGCGAGCGCGAGCAGCACGAGGGTCGCGTTGTGGACGCCGCGGGAGCCGCGCGTGCGGGCGATCTCGCCGTACGTGTAGAAGCCGCCGACGGGCGCGCCGCCGAGGCGCTCGGCCATCAGCTCGACCTCCTTGACCACGCCGTCGGCGCCCAGGATGTTGCGCCGGGCCGCGCAGTCGAAGGCGACGACGCCGACCGGCGCGCGGCCGTCGAGGGCGGCGAGCGCCTCGTCGCAGGCGATCGCGGTGCCGGCCTGGATGGTCTCGGCGTCGCCCTGCATGATCCAGACCATCGTGCCCTGCGGCACGTCGCCGCACAGCAGCGCGCGGTCCGTGTGGTCGACGCCGATCACCGCGCGGACCTCCTCGCCGCCGGGCCGCGAGAGGCCGAGCGGGTGGCTCAGCGCGCGCATCTGCCACTCCTCGTCCTCGGGGCCGACGCCGGAGGGCGCCCCGAGCCGCTCCAGGAAGAAGTCGAGCGCGGGCCGGTCGTCGAGACGCAGGATCCGGTCGCCGTCGCTGGCGGTGACGACGATCGGCTCGCCGACCCGCCGCCAGCCGTGGCCCACGCCGATCCCGATCGGCGCGTCGGAGCCGATCGCCGCGGCGACGACGGCGTCGCTGAGGACCTCGTCGCCGTGGAGCTGCTCGGTGCGCGCCATCGCCAGCTCGTCGCCGGCGCACCCGCCGACGAGCGGCACGCCGGCGCCGACGACGCTGTAGGCGCCGCGCACGATCTCCGAGCGGCTGCCGGTCAGGCCCTCGGTGAGCAGCAGGAGCGCGCGATGGGGGCGATCGAGGTCCGCCACGCATGCCGCCGCCGCGATCCCCGCGGCCCGCGGCCCGTCGGCCAGGCCCGCGGCGGCGGTGCGCGCGGTCAGGCCGGGACCGCCGAGCGCGACGACCACGACGCCGCCGGAGCCGACCGTGAGGCCGGAGATCTCGCCGCTCGTGGTGCAGCCGATGACGGGCACGTCGGCGTCCACGTGCGACCGCACGCCGCGGGCGATCTCGCCCAGGTCGGCGTACGGCGTCGCGAAGACCAGCAGCAGCGCCGGGTCGGAGCCCTGCACGGCCGTGGCCGCGGCCCGGCGCCCGGCGTCCCGGGCGTCGCCGGCGGCGGCCGGTGCGTGTCCGACGCCCACCCAGCGGGTGCGCGCGCCGGCGATCGACGTGACGTCGCTCATGGCACTCGTATCGGCAGCCCCGTGCGCGGACTTCAAGGCGCGGCATCGGACACTGGTCCGCTGACCGACCGAGGGACGGGCGGTGCGTCAGCGCACGAAGCGCCCGTCCTGCTGGACCAGCTCGCCGTCGGCGGTGATGCGCCCGCCGCGGCGCAGATCGCAGATCAGGTCCCAGTGCAGCGCGGACACGTTCCGGCCGCCGGTCTCGGGGTACGAGCGCCCGAGCGCGAGGTGGACGGTCCCGCCGATCTTCTCGTCGAACAGGATCGCGCCGATCGCGCGGTCGATCCCGAAGTTCGTCCCGATGCCGATCTCGCCCAGGCGCCGCGCGCCGTCGTCGGTCTGGAGCACGCGCTGCAGGTAGGCGTCGCCGCGCTCGGCGCGGGCCTCGACGACGACGCCGTCCTCGAAGCGCAGGGTCACGCCGGCGACGTCGACGCCGGCCGGGCCGGACGGGACGTCGAAGGTGATCGTCCCGGTGGCCGACGTCTCGTGCGGGCCGGTGAAGACCTCGCCGGACGGCATGTTGCGCCGGCCGTCGGAGTTGACCCAGGTGCGGCCCTTCACGTTGAGGCGCAGGTCGGTGCCCTCGGCCTCGATGCGCAGTTCGCTCGCCCGCCGCAGGCGATCGATCAGCGCGGCCTGGAACGCGTGCAGCTCGCCCCAGGAGCGCACGGGATCGGGCTGGTCGAGGAACAGCGCGCGGGCGACGAACGCCTCGAAGTCGGCCAGCGACGCGCCCGCCTGCTGGGCGTTGGCCTGCGTGGGCCACAGCGTCGTGCACCAGCGCTTGCGCAGCGTCTGCTCGCGGATGGGCTCGCGGGCGCGGGCCACGCGCGCCATCTGCGCCGGGTCGACGCCGGTGAGCGCGCGGGTGTTCTCCGGCGCCTGGATCGACAGCGTCGCGTTGGCCTTGCGCGCCTCGACGATCGCCAGCTCGGGGAAGTCGTCGAGCTGCCAGTCCTGGGCGTGGGCGTAGAAGCCCTCGGCCTGGCCGGGGAGGTCGACGCGCAGGAGCGGCCAGGCGCCGCGCTGCAGGATCGCGCGCTGCAGCTCCAGCAGCAGCGGCGTGGCCAGCGGGGTCGAGCGGACGAGCACCTGCTGGCCCTTCTCGACCTCCAGGCAGTAGCCGGCGAGGAGGTCGGCGAACCGCGCCGCGTCGATCATCGGCTCACAGGACCCGGTCGACGGCGGCCAGCAGGCGCTCCTGGGCCTCGGGCCGGGCGCCCTCGCCCATCACGCCGATGCGCCACACCTGGCCGGCGAGCGGGCCGAGGCCGCCGCTGACCTCGATTCCGTGCTCGAGCAGCAGCGCGCGCCGCGCGGCCGCCTCGTCGAGACCGTCGGGGACGCGCACGCACAGCAGAGACGCGAGCTGCTCGCCCTCGGGCGCCAGGCGCTGGAAGCCGCGCGGCTCCAGCTCGCGCAGCAGCCGCTCGTGCGCGTCGAGGTGGCGCGCCCAGCGCGCCTCCAGGCCCTCCTCGAGCACGAGGTCGAGCGCCGCGTCGAGCGCGTAGACGAGGTTGATCGGCGCGGTGTGGTGGTAGGACCTCGCGCCGTCGCCGCCCCAGTAGCCGAGCAGCAGCGTCAGGTCCAGGTACCAGGACCGGCACGTGCCCTCCTCGAGGCGCTCGAGCGCGCGCTCGCCGGCGGTGAACGGCGCCAGCCCGGGCGGGCAGTTCAGGCACTTCTGGGTGCCGCTGAACGCGACGTCGACGCCCTCGTCGTCGATGGAGATGGGGGCGCCGGCGAGCGACGTCACGCAGTCGACCATGAGCAGCGCGTCGACCTCGCGGCAGGCCGCGGCCAGGCCGTCGAGCGGCTGTCGCACGCCGGTCGACGTCTCGCCGTGCACGACGAACAGCGCCGTCGTGCGCTCGTCGAGCGCGTCGATCAGCCGGGCGGGCTCCAGCGCGCGGCCCCACTCGGCCTCGACGCGGACGACGTCGGCGCCGTTGCGCCGCAGCTCGTCGGCCATGCGCTCGCCGAACAGGCCGTGCACGCCGCAGACGACCCGGTCGCCGGGGCGCACGAAGTTGACGACCATCGCCTCCATCCCGGCGCTGCCGGTGCCGCTGAGCGGCATCGTCACGTCGTTGGCGGTGCGCATCACCCGGCGCAGCTTGTCCTTGGTCGCCTCCATCAGCTCGGCGAACGCCGGGTCGAGGTGGCCGATCGTGGGCTGGGCCATCGCGTCGAGGACGCGCCGGGGGACGGGCGAGGGGCCGGAGCCCAGCAGCAGGCGGTCGGGAACGGTGGTCATGGGGTCTGCATCTCCGGGAAGTGCTCGGTGAGGTGCTCGCGCAGCACGGAGCGGATCCATGTGCGCTCGTCCTGCGTGGCGACGCGGAAGCGCGCCAGCAGCTCCTTCTGCTTGGTGACGGGGACGTCGTGGATGGTCCAGCTGACGGCCAGGCGCTCGAACAGGAACTCGACCTGGCGCTGCCAGGCGTCCTCGCGCACGCCGCCGATCTCGGCGTACGCGGCGCGCGTCTTGGGCGTCAGCGCGCCCCGCAGCTCGAGCTCCCCGTGGTCGGGGTGGGCGTACCGCGTGGTCGGGGCGCGGAGCTGCTCGGAGGATCGCGGGCGCCTGCGCCGGCTCAAGCCCCTGCCGCCTGCTCGAGCTGCTCCCGCACGTCGCCGGTCAGCGGCCCCAGGTGCCCGGGCCAGGCGGCGGCCGGGTCCAGGGCGGCGAGCTTGCGCAGCGACTCGCGGGCCTGGTCGGTGTCGAAGTTGAACGCGGGATGCGGCAGCCGGGGCGGCTTGGGCAGCCCGGTCTCGACGTCGATCAGGTAGAAGGCGTCGCTGGTCAGCGCGACGCGGTCCTCGTCGCGGAACAGCGCGATCATCCCCGGCGCGTGGCCGGGCAGGTGCACCACGCGGAAGCCGGCGATCTCGTCGCCCTCGGCCACGGTGTCGGCGATCGTCACCGGCCCGCCGTCCCACATCCGCAGCAGCCCCGGGTACAGGCGGCGGGCGAGCCAGTTCAGCCGCTCGAGGTGGAAGTAGCGGATGCCGCCGTCGCCCTCGGCGTCGGCGCGGTCGGCCTCGTGGCACAGGACCGGCACGCCGAGCCCGGGCGCGACGCCGCGGTGGTCGGGGTGCGCGTGGCCGAGCACGACGCGGGTGATGCCGCCCAGCCGGGCGCCGGCCTTGGCGACCCCGCCGGTCATCGCGCGGATGCCGCCGTCGAACAGCGTGACCCCGTCGTCCTCTTCGAGGAAGTACACGTTGAAGTCCTTGCCGGGGAAGCCGCCGCGCATGCGCCACACGCCGTCGGCGACCTTCTCCAGCCCGCTCACGCCCGCGCCCGCCACGCGCGTCCTGGCGTTGACGGCACGGGTGATCGCCTGCTGGGCGGTCGAGCCGTCGGGCGGCAGCACGCCGAGCTGGCGGGCGAGCGTCATGCCATCCATGTAGGCGTCGTTGGCGACGAGCAGCCCGTCGCGCACCACGAAGTTGTCGGCGATCTCGAGGTCGATGCGGGCGCCGTTGGGGCGGACGCCCTGCAGCGGCGCGGTGCCCGCGAACGTGCCGGTCATGCGCGAGCGGATCGTGCAGCGGTCGGCCTCGGCCGTGCACGACAGCTCCTCCAGGCGCAGGTCGGGGATCGCGTCGAAGACGTTGGCGAAGTAGGCCACGACCCCCTCGGGCGCGGTCGTGTCGATCTGCCCGTGGATCGTCTCCCGCCCTCCGGGCGCCCAGCACGCGGCGGCGGCATCGAGGTCGTGCTCGCTGATCGCGCGCAGGTAGGCCCGGGCGACCTTGGCCGTCGCCGCCTTGGAGACCCGCGTCGGCTTGGCCGGCTCGTCGGTGGTCGCCACGACGTGCGAGTCTAAACGGCGATGTCCGCTCCTGCGAGGAAGCGCGAGCTGGGCCGCGGCGAGCGTGTGCTGCCGGGTCTGTGGCGGCTGCGCCTGCCGTTGCCGTGGCCGGGCGTCCCGCACGGCAACGCGTGGGCGATCGCGGCCGGCGACGGCATCGTGCTCGTCGACTGCGGGCTGCACGAGCCCGGCTCGCTCGCGCACCTGGAGCGCGCGCTGGCGATGGTCAACCTGCGGCTGGACCTGGTGCGCCTGCTGGTCGTCACGCACGCGCACTCCGACCACTACGGGCAGGCGGCGACCGTCGTCGCCCACACCGGCTGTCCGCTGTGGATGCACCCCAACCACGGCCACATGTCGCGCGCCGCGCAGGACCCGGAGCTGTGGCTGGAGCAGCGCCTGGAGGTCGCGCGCCAGAGCGGCGTGTCGGCCGACGCCCTGCGCCGCTACCTGGAGCGCCGGCGCGACAGCGGCGGCACCGGGGTGGCGGGGTGGATCGAGCCCAACCGCGACCTCGTCGACGGCGTGGTGGTGCCGACCGACCTCGGCGACTGGGAGGTCGTCGAGACGCCCGGGCACGCGCCGTCGCACGTGTGCCTGTTCCAGCGCGAGCGGCGCCTGCTGATCTCCGGCGACCACCTGCTCGGCCGCGTCTCGCTCTACTTCGACTACGGCTACACGCCCGACCCGGCGGGCGAGTTCCTGCACTCGCTGGAGCGGGTGGAGGACCTCGACGCGCGCCTGTGCATCCCCGGCCACGGCCGCACGTTCACCGACGTCGCCGCCCACATCCACGCCAACCGCCGGCTGGTGGCCGAGCGCGTCCAGCGCGTGCTCGACGCCGTCGCGCTCGACGCGCTCACCGCCGTGGAGATCGTCCCGCACGTCTACGGCCAGGAGCTGACCCAGCTCACCGCGCAGTGGTGGCTGTCGGAGACGCTCTGCTACCTGCAGCACCTCGAGATGACCGGGCGCGTGCGGCGCACGGTCGACGACCCGGAGCTGCCCGAGCGCTGGGCCGCGGCCTGAGCATCAGCCCGCCTGACATACCTTGACAAGATCGTGTCAAGGTTTGCTACGCTGCCCCGGCGATGCGGATCGACGACCTGTTCGACGGCGGGGAGCCCGTCTTCTCCTTCGAGTTCTTCCCGCCCAAGACCCCCGAGGGGGAGGCCAACCTGTTCCGGGCCGTCGAGGAGCTGCGGACGCTCGATCCGTCGTTCGTGTCGGTCACCTACGGCGCCGGCGGCTCCACGCGCGACACCACGCTCGACGTGGTCCGCCGGATCCGCGACGAGCACGGCCTGGAGGCGATGGCGCACTTCACCTGCGTGGGCGCGACCGTGGAGGAGCTGCGCGCCCAGCTCGACCGCTTCCGCGACGCCGGGGTCGAGAACGTGCTGGCGCTGCGCGGCGACCCGCCCGCCGGCCAGGAGGACTGGGTGCAGACCGAGGGCGGCTTCGCGCACTCGCGCGAGCTCGTCGAGCTGCTGGCCGCCGAGTACCCGTTCGCGATCGCCGCCGCCTGCTTCCCCGAGACGCACATCCACGCCACCAGCCCCGAGGACGACCTGCGCCACCTGCGCGACAAGGTCGACGCCGGGGTGTCGTTCCTCATCACCCAGCTCTTCTTCGACAACGCCGTCTACGCCGACTTCGTCGCCCGGGCGCGCGACATCGGCATCGACGTGCCGATCGTGCCGGGGATCATGCCGATCACCGACGTCGCCCAGATCAAGCGGGTGACGGAGCTGTGCGGATCCGACCTGCCCGAGGTGCTCGTGTCGCAGCTCGAGGCGCGGGCCGGCGACCCCGAGGCGGTCGAGGACCTCGGCGTCGCCTACGCGACCCTGCAGTGCGCCGAGCTCCTCGCCATGGGCGCGCCCGGCATCCACTTCTACACGCTGAACCGCTCCCCGGCGACGCGCGCGATCCTGTCGGCGCTGAAGCTCATGCGCCCGTGGGAGTCGGAGCGCTCGCTGGCCGGCGCGCGGGCCGCCTGACCGGCGCTCAGCCCGGCGGGTCGACCTTCAGGTTCTCGGCCACGGTCGGGCGCCCGTCGGGCAGCGTGTAGCGCACGTCGACGCTGTCGTGGGCGCGGTAGGTCCCGACGCCGAACGCGCCGACCAGCCAGCGCCACAGGCTGACCTTGCCCTCCTGGGCCAGCAGGCGGCCGAACACGAGCGCGCCGTCGCGCTCGCGCACCTCGTAGTCGCGGCCCTCCTCCTGGAGGACCCCGTTGACGTACACCTCGAACGGCGGCTGGATCCCGGCGGGCAGCCGCACGACCGAACGCTCGCTCACGCCGCGATCCTATGCGCTGGAGCACGGGTGCTTCACGGTCGGCATGGCAGGAGAACCGGTTCTCGTGCTGGGTGCGACCGGCCGGACGGGCCGGCGGGTCGCGGCGCTGGCCGCCGAGGGCGACCAGGAGCCCACCGGCGACGTCGAGCGCGTCGCCGGGCGCCCGCCGACCGCGTTCGAGGAGTACGTCGCGGCGGTCGCGGCCCGGGGCGCCTGGCGCGACTGACGCCGCCGCGGTCGCGCCTAGCATGGGCGTCCGCCGTGCCCGCCGCGCCGCCCGACATCCCCTACGCCGTGCGCCGGTCCGCCCGCGCCCGGCGCGTGCGCGTGACCGTCGACCCGCACGCCGGCGTCGAGGTCGTGCTGCCGGCGCGCGCGCCCGCGCGCGAGGCCGCGGCGGCGGTCGCGCAGCTCCGCGGGTGGATCGAGCGGCGGATGGCCGAGGCCGAGGCCGTGCGGGCGCGGGTGGCCGCCCGCGGCGACACCGTCCCGTACCTGGGCGCCGACCTGCGGCTCGTGGCGCAGCCGGGCCGCACGCGCGCGCACCGCCGCGGCGACGAGCTGCTCGTGCCGGCCGGCGACGGCGCGCGCGACGCGATCGAGCGCTGGTACCGCCGGCGGGCGCGCGCGGAGATCGCGCCGCGGCTGGACGCGGCCGCCGCCGCGGTCGGTCGGCCGTACCGGACGCTGACGATCCGCGGCCAGCGCACCCGCTGGGGGTCGTGCTCGGCGACCGGCGCGATGAGCTTCAACTGGCGGCTGCTGCTGGCGCCCGAGCCGGTGCTCGACTACGTCGTCTGGCACGAGGCCTGCCACCTCGCGGTGATGGACCACTCGCCGCGGTTCTGGGCGCTCGTCGCGCGCCACTGCCCCGGCTACGAGGAGCCGCGGCGCTGGCTGCGCCGCCACGGCGCCACGCTCGTGCTCTAGGACGTCTGCTCGGCCAGCGCGCGGCGCAGGGCGTCGACCGGGCTCTCGCCCGAGCGCACCTCCACCACGCGCCGGTTGACGCGGCCCACGAACGGCTCGGCCGAGCCGTCGCCGCGCACGTCGACCCCGCCGTTGACCTTGGCGAACATCCGCTGCGGTCCGGCGATCTCGGCCCGCAGCGCCACCTGCGCGACCGGCTCGATCTCGCGCAGGAACGCGCGCGCCGTCCCGCGGCGGTCGACGTCGCCGGTCGCGAGCAGGCCGTCGAGCGCGTCGAGGGCCTCGTCGAGCGAGGCGTAGCGGTGCTTGGTCACCTTCGACCCGCGGCGCACCGTGAGCGTCCAGCGCTCGGCCATGGGCGCGATGCTACGCGGCGAGCTCGGCGGTCAGCTCGTCGAGCCCGCCGGAGTGGACCGCGACCAGGCGGTCGGACACCGCGCGGAACAGCCGGTGCGCCGCCGTGTTCTCGGGCAGCATCGACGCGGTGAAGCGGCGCACGCCGCGGGAGCGGGCGGCGTCGGCCAGCAGCATCCCCAGGTGACGGCCCACGCCGCGGCCCTGCCAGCAGTCGCCGACGACGATCGCCACCTCGGCGGTGTCCCAGTCCTCGGCGGTGCGCACCCAGCGGCCGACCGCGACGAGCTCGTCGCGGTCGTCGGCGAGCACGGCCACGAGCGCGTAGTGGCGCCAGAAGTCGACCTCGGTGAGGTAGCGCAGCTCGCGCGTGGAGAGGCGTTCGCGGTGCGCGAGGAACCGGCGCCGGATCGACTCCCGCGAGAGGCGCCGCAGGCCGTCGGCCAGCCGCGGCGCGTCGCCCGGGACGATCGGGCGGAAGCGCAGCTCGGGCAGCGCGTCGACGGTGGGCATGTGCCAATCGTCGCAGAGCCCGGCGCGGGCGCGGTGTGGCGTCCGTCACCCACGCCAGGTGAGTGCCTTCTCAGCGGTCGGTGATCGGCACGTAGTCGACGGTGCGCTGCCCCGTGTAGATCTGGCGCGGGCGCGCGATCTTCTGCTCGGGGTCCTGCACCATCTCCAGCCACTGGGCGATCCAGCCCGACGTCCGCGGGATCGCGAACATGACCGGGAACATGGACACCGGCAGTCCCAGCGCCTCGTAGATGAGGCCCGAGTAGAAGTCGACGTTCGGGTACAGCTTGCGCGAGACGAAGTAGTCGTCCTCGAGCGCGATCTTCTCCAGCTCGAGCGCGATCTCCAGGAGCGGGTTGACGCCCGTGACCTCGAAGACGTCGTCGGTCGCCTTCTTGATGATCTTCGCGCGCGGGTCGTAGTTCTTGTAGACGCGGTGGCCGAAGCCCATCAGCCGCTCGTTGCCGGCCTTCACGCCCTCGATGAACTCGCCGACCCGGTCCTTGGTGCCGATGCGCTGGAGCATCCGCAGCACGGCCTCGTTGGCGCCGCCGTGCAGCGGCCCGTAGAGCGCCGCGACGCCGGCCGCGACCGCCGAGTACGGATCGACCTGCGAGGAGCCGACCGCGCGGACCGCGTTCGTCGAGCAGTTCTGCTCGTGGTCGGCGTGGAGGATGAACAGGATGTCGAGCGCCCGCTCGAGCCGGGGGTCCGGCTCGTACTTCAGCTCGGTCATCTTGTACATCATGTTCAGGAAGTTGCCCGGGTAGGCGAGGTCGTTGTCCGGATACACGTAGGGCTGGCCCATCGTGTGCCGGTAGGCGAACGCCGCGAGCGTCGGCATCTTCGCGATCAGGCGGATCGTCTGGATCGCCCGGTTCTCCGGGTCCTTGATGTCGTTGGCGTCCGGGTAGAAGGTCGACAGCGCGCCGACGGAGCCGCACAGCATCCCCATCGGGTGCGCGTCGTGGCGGAAGCCCTGCATGAAGCTCTTGACGTTCTCGTGCACGAACGTGTGCACGGTGATCTCGTGGGTCCAGGCGTCGAGCTCGGCCTGGGTCGGCAGGTGCCCGTGGATCAGGAGGTAGGCGACCTCGATGTACGTCGACTGCTCGGCGAGCTGCTCGATCGGATAGCCGCGGTACTCGAGGACGCCCGCGTCACCGTCGATGAAGGTGATCGCCGACCGGCACGACGCCGTGTTCGTGAAGGCCGGGTCGTAGGTCATCAGGCCGAAGTCGTCGTCGTCGACCTTGATCTGGCGGAAGTCCATCGCCTTGACCGTCCCGTCGGTGATCGGGATCTCGTACGTCTGGCCGGTGCGGTTGTCGGTGACCGTCAGCGTCGGAGCGCCGGAGGCGCCGTTGCCCGATACGGCCTGGGGTGTCGTCTCGCTGCTCACGCTGGCTCCTGTCGTGTCGTCGATCGGGGTCTCCTCGCTCCTTGCCGACAGCGTAGAGGGGAGCTTTCCCGTTCTTGCACCCACCCAGTCAGCGCCGGCGCCACAGGCGCCCGAACCGGCGCCCCGGGGTGGCCCGATATTCGATCGAGCCCTTCGGATCGCGCTCCGGCAGGGTGCGCAGCTCGCCGCCGTCGACGGCGAGCTCGACCCTGCGGTTGGTGATGCGCGCGACCTCCGGGGCGTCGACGAACCGCGGGCCGTGCGGCGTGTCCAGGTCGATGCCGTCGAAGATGTGCTCGGCGGCGTTCTCGAGCACGCGCGCGACCGTGCCGGCCGGCTCGCCGTCGCTCGTCACGACGGGCGTGCCGGGCGTCAGCAGCTTGTAGGAGATCGCGTGCTCGTCCTCCACGCGCCCGCCGTCACGCGGTGATGATCGCCGTCGACATCGTGCCGGCCACCAGCACGACGGTGACGAGGATCATGAGCCGGGCCGGGCCCGCCGTGCTGGGCAGGTTGGGGCGCATGATCCCGAAGATGCCGACGAGGACGGCCCACGCGGCGAGGACCAGGCCGACGATGTAGAACGGCGCCTTCGAGGTCTCCTCGGCGGTCTCGGTGGCGGCGAGGATCGTGGAGATGACGCTCATGTCGGCAAACCGTACCGGCTCTCGGTCGCCTCGACCTGACCGTGGTAGTGGGAGCCCAGCTCGGGCGAGCCGTAGGGCACCTCGGCGGGGCGGTCGAGCTCCATGAACGAGAGCTGGGCGATGGGCAGCCCGGTGTAGAGCTTGATCGGCACGCGCGTGAGGTTGGTGATCTCCAGCGTGAGCGTGCCGGCGAAGCCCGGGTCGACGAAGCCGGCGGTCGCGTGGACGATGAGCCCGAGGCGCCCCAGCGACGACTTTCCCTCGATGCGCGCGACCACGTCGTCGGGCAGCTCGACCCGCTCGACGGTCACGCCGAGCACGAACTCGCCCGGGTGGATGACGAACGGCTTCCCGTCGGGGACCGTCAGGTGCTCGGTGAGGTTCGTCGGCGGCTCGCGCAGGTCGATCGCCGACGCGCGATGGTTGTGGAACACCCGGAACGAGTTGCCGAGCCGCAGGTCGACGCTGGCCGGCTGGACCAGCGTGGGGTCCCACGGCTCGATGCGGATCCGCTGCTCCTCGACGAGGCGCTTGATCGTTCCGTCGGAGAGGACGCTGCCCATGGCGCGCAGCCTAGTGGTCGGCCCGGTGCTCAGTGGGCGGCGCCGTGCCCGTGGCCGGCGTGGCCCGAGACGGCGCGCACGCGCGAGGGCGGGGCGGGCGGCGTGGCGCCGTGATGGGGGCCGCGGCGCGGCAGCGGGCGCAGCGGCGGCCGCGGGTGGCGCGGCTTGCGGCTGCCGCCGTCGCCCTCGTCGGGCGGCGGCTCGCCGGTCTCGGGCTTCTGCCGGATCGCCCACCACACGATCAGGAGCAGCGCGATGATCGGCAGCTTCAAGAAGACCATCAGATAGACGAAGGTCCACCCCATCCCCGACGGGAACCTACCCTCGCGGGCGAGCCTCAACAACCGGGAGGCGAGCGGGCGGGCGCCCAGCCTCAGTCGAGCGGCAGCCGGGTCATGGCGCCGAGGTGCTGCACGCGGTCCTCGATCTCCTCGCGCGTGAGGCGCAGCACCCGCTCGGTCCCGAACTCCTCGACGTTGTAGGACGCCAGCGCGGTGCCATAGGCCATCGCGGCGCGATAGTCGCCCGGATGCCCCGCCAGCCAGCCCACGAACCCGCCCGCGAACGTGTCCCCGGCCCCCGTCGGATCGACCACCGTCTCCAGCGGATAGGCCGGCAGGCTGAAGAACTCCTCACGGGTGATCAACGCCGCCCCGTACTCGCCCTGCTTGGCCACCACCACGCTGGGCCCCATCGCCAGCACCTCCCTGGCCGCCGACACCAGATTGGGCTTCTCGGTCAACTGACGCAACTCGGCGTCGTTGAGGATCACGCAATCGACCATGCCGATCGTCGCCACCAGACTCTCGCGCGCGATCTCGATCCACAGATTCATCGAATCCATCGCCACGAACCCCGCCCGCGACTGCTCGCGCACCGCCCGCTGCACATCCGGCTGGATGTTGGCCAAAAACAGCGTGTCCGCCTCCCTGGAGGCCTCCGACAGCTTCGGATCGAAGCTCTCGAACACCCCCAGCCGGGTGTCCAGCGTCTCGCGCGAGTTCAGATCCCACCCATACTCGCCATGCCAGAAGAACGTCTCACCCCCCGCCACATGCTCCACATCATCGGTGTTGGACCCCCGCGTGCGCAGCACGTCCAT
>DATMSA010000079.1:0-3212 GCA_035565675.1 Capillimicrobium sp.
GGCAGGTACAGCGCGCTGAAGGCGGGCGTCCAGCCGCTCGTGCCGTCGCCGACGACGATCGACGGCCGCGCGACGACCACCGGCAGCCCGCTGGCGGCGACGAGCCGCTCGGCGAGGTGCTTGCTCTGCTCGTAGGTGTTGCGGAACGTCTGGCCGGCGATGAGGTCGTCCTCGCAGAAGCGGCCGTCGTGGCGGCCGGACACGTACGCGGTGGACACGTGCACGACGCGGTCCAGGTCGGCGAGGTCGTGGGCGAGCTCGAGGACGCGCTGGGTGCCGAGCGCGTTGATCGCCAGCGCCTCGTTGAGCGGCTGGTCGAAGCCGACGGCGGCGGCGCAGTGGATCACGCGGTCGGCGGTCGCGCACAGCTCCCGGCGGTCGTGGGCGCTCATGCCCAGGCCCGGCGCGGTGACGTCGGCGGGGACGGCGCGCACGCGCGGCTCGCGCGGCGGGTCGTCCCACAGGCGCGCAAGCGTGTCGGCGAGCCGGCGGTCGGCGGCGTCCTGGTCGGGCGCGCGCAGCAGCACGACGACGTCGTCCTCCCCGCGCTCCAGCAGCCGGGCGAGCAGCTCCATCCCGACCACTCCGGTCGCTCCGGTGAGGATGACGGCGCCTCGGCTCATGGACGCAGGCTGCCTGGCCCGGGGCGCGATCGCCACCACAACCCCCCGGGCGGGGGGCTGTCCGGGCGCGGACACCGGGCCGTTGTCAGACCACGCTCGAATAGCGAGCTGGATCTGACAACGGTCAGACGAGCAGGCCGAGGCGCTGGGCGCGCAGGACCGCCTCGGCGCGGTTGCGGACCTCGAGCTTGCGATAGAGCGAGCTCGTGTGCTCCTTGACCGTGTGGGGCGACAGATAGAGCGTCCCGGCGATCTCGCGGTTCGTGGCGCCGCGGGCCATCAGCTCGAGCACCTCGCGCTCGCGGGCGGTGAGCTGCGGCAGGATCGGCTCGTCCTGGGGCGGGAAGACGGTGCCGCCCCGGCCGACCTCGCGCACCGCGTCGGCGATCTCGCCGGCCGGCAGGTCCTTGGAGACGAAGCCGGAGGCGCCGGCGGCGCGGGCCGCGTTGGGCGAGATGCGCCCGGCGCCGGAGATGAGCAGGACGCGGGTGGAGGGCACCTCGGTGCGCAGCGCCTCGGAGATCTGCGCGCCGGACTCCTCCCCCACGAACAGGTCGACGAGCGCGACGTGCGGGCGGTGGCGGCGGGCCAGGCGCAGCGCCTCGCGCGCGTCGTGGGCGGCCAGGCAGCGCTCGACCCACGGCTGCTCGCCGAGCATCAGCCGCAGCCCCCAGTGGACGACGTCGTGGTCGTCGACGACGAGGACGCGCAGCCGGTCGGCCGCCGAGTCCGCGGCGGGGCCGGGCGGCGTCGCCGCGCCGGGCGGGTCGTGGCGGTCGACCGGCTCAGCCATCGTCCTCGGGGACCACGAGCTTCACCCGCCACGTGTCGCGCTCGCCGCGCCCGTACTCGACGACGCCGCCGCTCTGGAGCGCCTCGAACGCGGCGAGCCGCAGGCCCATGCCGGTCGTGCGGCGGCGGCCGTGCGCGCCGTCGTTCTCCACCTCGAGCACGAAGGCGCCGTCGGCGCGGCGCAGGCGCACGGCGACGCGGGTCGGATCGGCGTGCTTGTGGGCGTTGCGGACCGCCTCGGCGAGCACGGACTGGGCCAGCGGCTCCAGCGCGGGCGGCACGCCGGCGGGGTCGCCCTCCTCCAGCCGCACGCCGAGGTCGGGGTGCTCGCGCGCGAGCCGCTCGAGCTCGTCGCCGAGCGTCGTGGCGCTGGGTCGCGGCGCCCGGCTCAGCGGCCGCTGCAGCGTCGCGCGCAGGTCGGCGAGCGCGCCCTGCACCTCCTCGGCGCAGCGCCGGCGCGCCTCGGGGCTCAGCTCGCGGTCGCCCGACAGCGCCAGCGACACGCCGAACAGCCGCTGGATCACGCCGTCGTGCACCTCGCGCGCGAGGTCGAGGCGGTGCTCGAGCTGCACCGCCCGCTCGCGCTGACTGGTGGCGATCCGCGCGACCGCGGCGAGCGCGGCGGTCTTGCCCAGCGTCCACAGCAGGTCGCGGTCGGCGTCGTCGAGGCGGGGCGCCTCGGGCCGCCGGTCGGCGAGGATCACGCCGACCCAGCGCCCGGCGGCGGCCATCGGCGTGCAGACGACGTGCGACGGCGCGAGCAGGTCGACGTAGCGGGCGGGCAGCAGGCGGTCGACGTCACTCCAGGCCTCGATCACGCGGTCCTCCTCCAGCGCCTGCCGCGCGATCGCGGCGGACTCGACCGTGAAGCGCTCGTTGGCGAACAGGGCGAGCGGCACGCCATGGGCGCCGGCGGCGCGGACGCGGCGCAGCGCCCCGTCGTAGCGGAACAGCACCGCCCGCTCCATGCGCGCCAGGCCGCACACCGCCTCGCACAGCCGGCTGTAGAACGCGTCGGGCGTCTCGCCGGTGTCGCTCTGCGAGAGCACCTCGGTGAAGACGTCGAGCGCGGCGACGTGCGGGTCGGAACGGGTGGGCGGCGCCATCGCGGCCATCCTCGCGCACCGGGGCCGCACGCGCGAGCCCTGGAGGCGCTCGTGCGCCCGCCCACCGCGCCGCGCTCCCCCCACACGGGGGGTTTGCGGCCGGGCGTCTTGAGCGCCGTCCTTAGCGCGAATTAATGTTCCGTTTCGACCCCGACCCGTCGGTGATGGATCGCTGGTGGGGTCAACCTCCAGGGCGGTCCCGGCGCTGAGACGCGCCGGGACCCCTCGAGGAGTCCTCGGCGCAGCCGCGCCGCGCCGCCTACGCCGCGGCCTTCGCCGCCGGCCGCCGCGCCCGCCGCCGCTTCGCCGGCCCGGCGCCGTTGGAGCCGCCGCCCGGCGCCGGCGTCAGGAGCTCGGCCAGGAACCGGCCCGTGTGCGAGCCCTCGACCGCGGCCACCTCCTCGGGCGTGCCGTAGGCGACCAGCTCGCCGCCCTCCTCGCCGCCCTCGGGGCCCATGTCGATGATCCGGTCGGCGGTCTTGATCACGTGAGGTTGTGCTCGATCACGACGACGCTGTTGCCCTGGTCGACCAGCCGGTGCAGCACGTCGAGCAGCCGCTCGACGTCGGCGAAGTGCAGGCCGGTCGTCGGCTCGTCGAGGATGTACAGCGTCCGGCCCGTGGCGATCTTCGCCAGCTCGGTGGCCAGCTTCACCCGCTGCGCCTCGCCGCCCGACAGCGTCGTCGCCGGC
>DATMSA010000080.1:0-22529 GCA_035565675.1 Capillimicrobium sp.
GTCGGCGAGGAAGTCGTCCCAGGGGATCGTGCCGTCCAGCGGCTCGTCGCCCAGCAGGACGGTCGCGCGCAGTGACGGCATCTGCTCCATCAGCCCGGCGACGACCTCGCGGCGGTCGAACCAGCGCCCGCCGTAGCGGTAGCCGCCGACGGCCAGCAGCACCGCGGGCTCGATCTGCGCGAAGCGGTCGACCACGCTGCGCGCCCCGAAGTCCGGCGAGCACGACGACCAGATCGCCCCCAGCGACGCGGCCGCGAGCATGGCCGCCATCGCCTCCGGGCCGTTGGGCAGGTAGGCGACGACCCGGTCGCCCGGCCCCACGCCCTGCGCGCGCAGGCCGGCGGCGATCCGCGCCGTGAGCGTGCGCAGCTCGCCCCACGTCATCGCCTGCAGCGGGCGCTCCTCGGCGGCGTGGCGCAGCGCCACCGCCGCGTCGTCCTTGCCGCGGAACACGTGCTCGGCGTAGTTGAGGCGCGCGCCGGGGAACCACTCCGCGCCGGGCATCTCGCGCCGGCCCAGCACGAGCTCGTACGGCTCCGACGCCCGCACGTCGAAGAACTCCCAGATCGACGCCCAGAACGCGTCGATGTCGTCGATCGACCACTGCCACAGGTCGGCGTACGTGTCGAAGCGGCGCCCCTCGCGCGCCTCCAGCCAGCGCGTGAAGCGCGTCAGCGTCGTCTGCTCGACCTGCTCCGGGGTCGGCGTCCACAGGACCGGCGGGGTGCTCACGGACATGCGCGGAAACCTACTCGCGCACGGCTTGGCGGCGCACCATCTCGACGCCGCCGGCCACGACCACGATCAGCAGGCCGGCGGCCGCCAGCGTGCGGATGCCCGGGATCAGCCCGAGCGCCAGGAGGCCGAGCAGCGCGGCGAGCGCCACGCCGTGCACGAGCTCGGGCCGGCCCGACAGCGCCGGGCGCGCCCACGCGCGCACCGTGCGCGCCGGCCCGGCGGGCCCGGCCAGCCACGCGGCGAGCGCCACGAGCAGCGCGAGCAGCAGCAGCGTGCGCGCCACCTGTGCCAGCAGCGCCGTGCCGATCGTCCACACGGAGTGCGCCGCGTCCTGCGCGGTCGCGGTGTCGCCGAGGTTCGCGACGACGGTGTCGCCGACGATGCGCCGCAGCAGCAGCACGAGGATCGCGGCGACCACGACGCCGAGCGCCGACGCGGCGAGGATCTCGCGCCGGCGCCCGCGCGCCAGCCAGATCGCGAGCGCGAACAGGGCGATCGACAGCAGGAGCAGCCCGCCGGCCAGCACCTTCAGGAGCCGCACGATCCGCTGGAGCGCGTCGAGCTGGTCGGCGTCCATCACGACGATCCGCCCGACGCCCTCGGGCAGCCGCTCGCCGGTGATCGGGAGGCCGAGCTGCTCGCCGACGGCGCCCAGGACCGGGCGCAGGTCGAGCACCACGGCGCCGCCGTCGCGCCGCAGCGCGACGCGTCGCTCCTCGACGAGGCTCATGAACTGCCGGTGGGTGACGCGCGCGGCCTCGTCCCACAGCTTCTGGACGCGCGGCGCGTCGAGCATCCGGCGCACCGCCTCGGTCAGCGGCTCGCGCAGCGCGCCCGCGGCCGGCCCGGCCAGCGGGTCCAGCCGCGGCGGCAGCGCGGACTCCAGCGTGCCCGCCAGGTCGACGTTCGCGTACAGCTCGTCGACGAGGTAGGCGGCCAGCGCCTCCTGGAGCGCGGGGTCGCCGATCAGCTCGGTGTTGGTCTCGCGCCAGTTGTCCTCGTTGAGGAGCTGGCGCGCCGTCCAGATCGCGAAGATCGCCAGCACGGCGACGACGCTGCCGGCGACGACCAGCAACCAGACGGCGATGCGACGGCCACGGGACTGGGACACGCCGTCATCATCGTCGGGCGCTCGGACGTTAGATTCCCGGCGTGCCCGACCGGCTCACCTGGCTCGGCCATGCGACCGTCCTCGTCGAGCTCGGCGGCGTGCGCCTGCTCACCGATCCGGTGCTGCGCGGCCGGGTCGCGCACCTGCGCCGCCACGCGCCCCCGGTCCCGGCGCCCCGCGACGTCGACGCCGTGCTCCTGTCCCACGCCCACCGCGACCACCTCGACCTGCCGACGCTGCGCGCGCTGGAGCCGCGCCCGCCGCTGATCGTCGCCCCGCGCGGGGTGGGCCGGACGCTGCGCCGCCTCACCGGCGCCGAGGTGCGCGAGCTGGAGCCCGGCGAGGCGACGGCGGTCGGCCCGGTCCGGGTCGAGGCGACGCCGGCGGTCCATCGGGTACGCCGCTCGCCGCTGGGCCCCGCCTCGGGCGCGGTCGGGTTCGTGGCCGAGCACGACGGCCGGCGCGTGTACTTCGCCGGCGACACCGAGGTGTTCCCGCAGATGAAGGCGTTGCGGCCGCTCGACGCGGCGCTGCTGCCGATCTGGGGCTGGGGCCCGTCGCTGGGCCCCGGCCACATGGACCCCGACGAGGCGGCCGCGGCGGTCGCGCTGCTGGCGCCCGACCTGGCGGTGCCGATCCACTGGGGCACGCTGCTGCCGGTCGGGGCCGAGCGCCGCCACGGCCACCTGCTGCGCGACCCGGTCGACGCGTTCGTGCAGGCGACGACGCGGCGGCGGCCCGAGACGCGGGTCGTCGTGCTGGCCCCGGGCGAGGCGGTGGCGCTGTGATCGTGCGCGCGCTCGTCACGCTCGTGGTCTCGGCGCTCGGGCTGCTGCTGATGGGCGACATCCTGCCCGGCTTCAACATCTCCGGCTTCGGCTCGGCGCTGGCGATGTCGGCGGTGTGCGGACTGCTGAACCTGGTCGTGTGGCCGGTGGCGATCCGCATCGCGCTCCCGCTCACGGTGCTGACGCTCGGGGGCGCCGTGCTCCTCCTCAACGGCCTCGTCGTCCTGCTCGCCGCCTGGGTCGTGCCCGGCGTCGAGGTGCGCGACGTGTGGTCGGGCATCCTCGTCGCGCTCGGGGTGACCGCCGTGTCGACGATCGTCGCCTCGCTGCTGGCCATCGACGACGACCCGCGCGTGCACCGTCACCTCGTGAAGCGCGCGCGCCGCCGGGCCGGCGACGGCGGGGCGCCCGGCGACGTGCCCGGCGTCCTGTTCCTGGAGATCGACGGGCTCGCCCACGAGGTGCTCGTCCGGGCGCTGCGCGACGGCAACGCGCCGACGCTCGCGCGCTGGGTGCGCGAGGGCACGCACCGGCTGCTGCGGTGGGAGACCGACTGGTCGTCGCAGACCGGCGCCTGCCAGGCCGGGCTGCTGCACGGCAACAACCACGACATCCCCGCGTTCCGCTGGTGGGAGAAGGACCAGGGGCGGGCGCTGGTGACCAACCACCCGCGCGACGCGGCCGAGATCGAGCGCCGGGTCAGCGACCGGCGCGGCCTGCTGCACGACGACGGCGCCAGCCGCGCGAACATCCTCTCCGGCGACGCGCCGCACTCGCTGCTGACGATGTCGACGGTGCTCGACGTGCGCGGGCGCGGCCGCATGGGCCAGGACTACGCCGCGTACTTCGCCAGCCCCTACAACATGACCCGCACCGTGCTCGCCGCGATCGTGCACGTGGGCCGCGAGCTGGTCTACGCCCGCCTGCAGCGCCGCCGCGACGTGCAGCCGCGGATCCGGCGCACGCTCGGCTACGCGCCGGTGCGCGCCTGGGCGACCGCGGTGCAGCGCGACCTGCAGGTCGCCACGGTCGTCGCGGACGCGCACGCGGGCCGGTCCGTCGTCTACACGACGTTCCTGGCCTACGACGAGGTCGCCCACCACTCGGGCATCGAGCGGCCCGACACGCTCGCGGTGCTGCGCGACGTCGACGCCCAGATCGCGCGGATCGAGGCGGCCGCGGCCACCGCGCGGCGGCCCTACGAGATCGTGGTCCTCTCCGACCACGGGCAGACGCAGGGCGCGACGTTCCGCGAGCGCTACGGCGAGACGCTCGAGGACGTGGTGCGACGCGCCGCCGCCACCGAGCTCGTCGCCGGCGCCGGCTCGGGCGAGGACGAGGCGCTCGGCCGCCTCGGCGCCGCGCTGACCGAGGCGTCGAGCGGCACCGGGATCGGCGCGCGGACGGTCCGCACGGCCACCCGCCGGCGCCAGATCGAGGGCGAGGTGCGCCTCGACGAGCGCCGCGCGCCGGCGGGCGACGCGCCCGACGACACCGAGATCGTCGTGATGGCCTCCGGCTGCCTGGGCCTCATCAGCTTCACGGCGATCCCCGGCCGCGCCACGCGCGAGGAGATCGACGCCCGCCACCCCGCACTGCTGCCGACCCTGCGCACCCATCCGGGGATCGGCTTCCTGCTCGTGCGCAGCGCGGCCGACGGGCCGGTGGTGCTGGGCCCCGCCGGCGTCCGGTACCTCGACGACGACCGCGTCGAGGGCAAGGACCCGCTCGCTCCGTTCGGCCCCAACGCCGCCGCGCACGTCGCCCGCACCGACACGTTCCCCAACTGCCCCGACGTCCTCGTCAACAGCCGCTACTGGGCCGACACCGGCGAGGTCGCCGCGTTCGAGGAGCTCGTCGGCTCCCACGGCGGGCTGGGCGGCTCGCAGTGCTACCCGTTCGTGCTCGCCCCCGCGCACTGGGCGCTGCCCGACGAGCCGGTCGTCGGCGCGGAGGCGATGCACCGCTGGATGCGCCGCTGGCTGGCCGACCTCGGGCACGAGGCGTTCCGGGAGGACCGCCGGACGCCCGCCTACCCTGGCTGAGGTGCGGCTGGCCAACGTCCTCGTCGGCGACATCGTCCTCGTGAACCGCAAGGGGCGCGTCTTCCACGCGCTCGTCACCCATGCCGAGCCGCACGGCCTCGGGCTGGAGCCGATCGACAAGCGGACCACCTACCGGCGCTGCACCGCGCACGAGGTCGTCGGCCACTGGTCGCGCCGCGGGCGCCCGCAGGCCGGCGACGCGAAGCTGGCCCCGACCGAGCAGCAGCTCGAGCTGGGCCTGTGAGGCTCGCGCCCGAGCGCCCCAACGTCGAGCTGCGCGACAACGCCTCCCGCGGCGGGCGGATCGTCGTGCTCTCGTTCCCCTACCGCGAGGACCTCGTCGAGGCGGTCCGCCGCGTCCCCGGGCGCCGGTTCGACTGGGACACGCGCGAGTGGTGGGCGCCGTCGGACGACTGGGCGGGCGCGCACGTCGCCCACCTCCTCACCCGCTTCCCCGAGCTGACCGTCAGCGACCGGGCGCGCGCGTGGCTGTCGGAGCTGGGCAGCCGCTGGATCGGCGCGGTGACGACCGCCAAGCACGACGCGCGCGGCTGGTTCGTGGCCGAGACGCGCGCGGGCGAGCTGCCCGAGCCGCTGGCGTCGGTGGCGATCGAGGCCGGGACCCGCCACCGGCTGCCCTTCACGCGCGAGGTCGCCGACGCGCTGCTGGAGCTGCGCTCGGCCAGGCTCGACCGCCGCGCCCAGGACTGCGCGGCGCGGCTGCAGGTCGACCTCGACCCGCCGCCCGCGGTCCTCACGTACGTCGAGGGCGTCGCGGGCCCGCGGCTGCGCCTCGACGTGCTGTGGGACGACGACGCCGACCTCGCGTTCGCCGAGCTGCCGCCGGTGCAGCGCGCGACGCGCACGATGCCCGTCGACCCGTCGGTGGTCCCGACCGTCGAGCGCTACGTGCGCGACCACGGCGTCGAGGTCGGCGCGCGGGCCCAGCCGGTGCTCGAGGCGCTCCGCGCCGAGCACGACTCCGCCCTCGACGCGGTCGCCGCGTCGCAGGCCACGCACGCCCCGCCGCTGGACCCGGCGCCGCGGCTGGGCGGGACGCTCGAGCCGTTCCAGCACGCGGGCGTCCGCTACGTGCTCGAGCGCCGGCGCGCGTTCCTGGCCGACGAGCAGGGCCTGGGCAAGACCGTCCAGGCGCTCGCGGCGCTCGAGGCCGACGACGCGTTCCCGGCCGTGGTCGTCTGCCCGGCCTCGCTGAAGCTCAACTGGGAGCGGGAGGCCGAGCGCTGGCTGCCGCACCGCAGCCGCGCGGTCGTCTCGGGCCGCGGCACGGTCGCCCCGCACGTCGACATCGCGATCCTCAACTACGAGATCGTCGAGGCCCACCTCGACGCGCTGCGCCGCCGCCGCCCCAGGGCGCTCGTCGTCGACGAGTCGCACCTCGTCAAGAACCCGCGCGCGAAGCGCACCCGCGCGGTCCGCCGCCTCGCCGACGGCGTCGCCGACGGCGGCCTGCGCCTCGCCCTCACCGGCACCCCGGTGATGAACCACCCCGACGAGCTGATCTCCCAGCTGCGGGTCCTCGACCGCCTCGGCGACTTCGGCAGCGGCGCCCGCTTCAGCCAGCGCTTCCGCAGCGGCCCGGGCGCCGAGGAGCGCCTGCACTGGCACCTGCGCCGCCACTGCTTCGTGCGCCGGCTCAAGCGCGACGTCCTCCCCCAGCTTCCCGACAAGCGCCGCTCCGTCGTGCCGGTCGCGCTCACCAACGAGCACGAGTACCGGGTGGCCGAGCGCGACGTGATCGAGTGGCTGCGCTCGCTGCCGCTGGATCTCGAGACGCTCGACGCGAAGGTCGCCGCCGCCCGCCGCGCCGAGCGCCTCGCCCAGCTCAACGCGCTCAAGCGGATCGCCGCGCAGGGCAAGCTCGCCGCCGCGCTCGCCTGGATCGACGACTTCCTCGCCTCCGAGGAGCCGCTCGTCGTCTTCGCCCACCACACCGAGGTCCAGGAGGCGGTGCTCGCCCGCTTCCCCGACGCGATGCACCTGCTCGGCCGCGACTCGGCCGCCGCCCGCGAGGCGACCGTGCGCGCCTTCCAGGACGGCGAGGGCAGCGGGCTGCTCGTGTGCTCGACGCACGTCGCCGGGCAGGGCATCACGCTCACGCGCGCGTCGAACGTCTGCTTCCTGGAGCTCGAGTGGACGCCGGCGATCCACGACCAGGCCGAGGATCGCGTCCACCGCATCGGCCAGCACGACGCGGTGTCGGCCTGGTACCTGCTGGCGGCCGGCACGATCGACGAGACGATGGCCAAGCTCATCGAGCGCAAGCGCGATCTCGTGGCGGCCGTGACCGACGGCCGCGAGCGCGACGACGAGCCGCTCGTCGAGGCGGTGGCGCGCGAGCTGCGCCACGCGCCGATCCGCCACCTGAAAGCGGTGTGACGGGCGCAGCCCCGTCCAATACCATCGAGCCCGGTGTCCACCGTTCCCAGGACGGCGACGTCCGATCCGGACGTCCGCGACCCGGCGGTCCTCCTCCTCGTCGAGGACGACGAGGGCGACGCGTTCCTCGTGCGCGAGCTCCTCACCGAGGCCGCGCCCGAGATCTCGATCCTGACGGTGGCCACGCTCGCCGAGGCCGAGGCGCAGGCGGCGCGGGCCGACTGCGCGCTGCTCGACCTCGGCCTGCCCGACAGCAGCGGCCTGGAGGGCCTCGTGCGGCTGCGCCGCGTCGCGCCGGAGACGCCGGTGGTCGTGCTCACCGGCCTCGACCACGCGCACCTCGGCATCGAGGCGGTGCGCTCGGGCGCCCACGGCTACCTGGCCAAGGGCGGCGTCGACGGCGAGCGCCTGGCCCGCGCGATCCGCTACGCGATCGCGCGCGGGCGCGCCGAGCGGTCCGAGCGGGCGCTGCTGGAGGCGCAGCTCCACGCCCAGGAGAACGCGCGCCTGGAGCGCGGGCTGCTGCCCACGGCGCTCGTGCGCGATCCCGGGACCCGGCTGATCGCCGGCTACCGGCCGGGGCGGCGGCGGGCGGTGCTCGGCGGCGACTTCTACGACGCGGTCGAGCTCGACGACGGGACCCTGCACGTCGCGATCGGCGACGTGTGCGGCCACGGCGCCGACGAGGCCGCGCTCGGCGTGTGCCTGCGCATCGCCTGGCGGTCGCTGACGCTCGCCCAGCGCCCGGCGCCCGAGGTGCTGCGCACGATGGACCGGCTGCTCGTCCACGAGCGCCATCGCCCCGACCTCTTCACGACGTTCGCGCTGCTCGCCGTCGCGCCGGACCGCCGCAGCGTCGACGTGTGGCTCGCCGGCCACCCGCCGCCCGTGCTGGTCGGCGAGGACGGGACGCGCGAGCTGGCGATCGACCGCGTGCACCTGCCGCTCGGCCTGGTCGACGACCAGCGCTGGGAGCCGCGCACGGTCGCGCTGCCGGAGCGCTGGACCCTGCTGCTGTACACCGACGGGCTGATCGAGGGCCGCGCCGGCGACGGCCCGGTGCGCCTCGGCGTCGACGGCCTCACCGACGCCGTCGATGCGCTCGGCGGCGCCGCCCGCGCCACGGCCGCCGGCGAGGAGCTCCTCGACGCGCTGATCGAGCACGTCGAGCAGCTCAACGGCGGGCCGCACGCCGACGACGTCGCCGCCGTCCTCGTCAGCTCGCGAGCCCGCTGACGCGGTGAGCGAGCCGCAGCCGCTCCCCCAACGGCCCCTGGTCTCGCGGCTGCGCGTGGGCCAGTGGTTCGCGATCAGCGGCGCGGCCCTGGCGCTGCTGTTCGTCGCCTGCCTGGCGCTCGGGATCGTGGCGATCCTCAACCTCGACGAGGCCCGCACCCGTGTGGTCGACCGGCTCGACCCCGCGCGGGTCGCCGCCCTGGAGATGCACTCGGCGCTGCTCAACCAGGAGACCGGCGTGCGCGGCTACGCGCTGACCGGCGACCGGTCGTTCCTGGTCCCCTACGACACCGGCGTGCGCGCCGAGCGCGAGGCCGCGCGCCGGCTCCAGCGCCTGGCCGAGGAGCTCGACCTCGAGGCGGTCACCGCGGGCGTCGACCGCGTCGACCAGCTCGCGCGCGCCTGGAAGCGGGCGTACGTGACCCCCGCGCTCGCCGTCGCCGGCGAGGGCCGCCGGGCCGCCCTGACCGAGGCGGCGACCGACATCGGCCGCGAGCGCTTCGACGCCGTCCGCGAGGGCTTCGCCGCGCTCGACGCGGCGATCCAGACCGCGCGGGCCGAGGCGCGCCGCGACCTCCAGGACGCCGCCAGCTTCCTGACCGCCGCGTTCGTCGCGATCGCGGTCCTCCTCGTGATCGCGACCGTGCTCGGCGCGGTGCTGCTGACGCGGATCGTGTCGCGGCCCCTGCGCCGACTGAGCATCGAGACGAGCAAGACCGCCGGCGGTGACCTCACGCACGCCATCCACGGCGACGGCGCGCGCGACATCGTCGACCTCGGCGAGGACATCGGCCGCCTGCGCCGCCGGGTCGTCGCCGAGCTCGAGGCGCTGCGCCAGGCCAACGAGCAGCTCGACGAGCAGGCGCTCGAGCTGCGCCGCTCCAACGCCGAGCTCGAGCAGTTCGCCTACGTCGCCTCCCACGACCTGCAGGAGCCGCTGCGCAAGGTCGCGTCGTTCACCCAGCTCCTGCAGCGCCGCTACGGCGGCCAGCTCGACGAGCGCGCCGACCAGTACATCGAGTTCGCCTCCGACGGGGCGCGGCGGATGCAGCGGCTCATCAACGACCTGCTGGCGTTCTCCCGGGTCGGGCGCATGCGCGGCGAGCCGACCGTGGTGGACGCCAACGCCCTCGTCGACACGGCGCTCGACAACCTCGCCGAGGCGATCGAGGAGTCGGGCGCCACGATCGAGGTGGGCGAGCTGCCCGAGGTGCGCGGCGAGCCGGCGCTGCTGGCGGCCGTGTTCCAGAACCTCGTCGGCAACGCGATCAAGTTCCGCGGCGACGATCCGCCGCGCGTGCGGATCTCCGCCGAGCCGGACGGCACCATGTGGTCGTTCACCGTCTCCGACAACGGGATCGGCATCGACCCCGAGTACGCGGACCGCATCTTCGTGATCTTCCAGCGCCTGCACCCGAAGGAGGCCTACGAGGGCACCGGGATCGGGCTGGCGCTGTGCCGCAAGATCGTCGAGTACCACGGCGGGACGATCCGCCTCGAACCCCCGGGCGACGGCCCCGGCACCACGTTCCGCTTCACCCTGCCCAAGCTCGAGGAGCCCGAATGATCCCGCCCGACCAGCCGCTGAAGCCGATCGACGTCCTGCTCGTCGAGGACGACCGCGGCGACACGCTGATGATCAAGGAGGCGTTCGCCGACAACAAGGTCCGCAACCGCCTCAGCTGCGTGGCGGACGGGGTCGAGGCGCTCGCGTTCCTGCGCCGCGAGGGCGAGTACGCCGACGCGCCGCGGCCCGACCTCGTGCTGCTGGACCTGAACCTGCCGCGCAAGGACGGGCGCGAGGTGCTGCAGGAGATCAAGAACGACCCCGAGCTGCGCACGATCCCGGTCGTGGTGCTGACGACCTCGGAGGCCGAGGAGGACATCCTGCGCAGCTACGAGCTGCACGCCAACGCGTACGTGACCAAGCCGGTCGACTTCGACCGCTTCATCGAGGTCGTGCGCCAGATCGACGAGTTCTTCGTCGAGGTCGTCCGCCTGCCGCGGATGTGAGCGCTCAGGCGGGCGCGGCCGCGGCGAGCGCGGCGCGCACGTCGGCGGCGAACGCGTCGACCTCGTCGGGCGTCGTGTCCCACGAGCACATCCAGCGCACCTCGCCGGTCGCCGGGTCCCACACGTAGAACGGCCAGTCGCGCTGCAGCCGCTCGGTCGCCTCCGGCGGCAGGATCGCGAACACGACGTTGGCCTGCACCGCCTGGGTGATCCGCAGGCCGTCGACGCCCTCGAGCTCCGCGGCGAGCCGGGCCGCCATCGCGTTGGCATGGCCGGCGAGCTCGCGCCAGCGCTCGCCCTCCAGCAGCGCGTCGAGCTGAGCGGCGAGGTAGCGCTGCTTGGAGGCGAGCTGCAGCGACTGCTTGCGCAGGTAGGGCACGCCCTCGGCCAGCTCGGGGCGCAGGAACACGACCGCCTCGACGCCGATCGCGCCGACCTTCGTGCCGCCGAGGCAGACCACGTCGACGCCCACGTCGGTGGTCAGCGCGCGCAGCGGCAGGTCGAGCGCGGCGGCCGCGTGCGCCAGCCGGGCCCCGTCGACGTGGAGCGCCAGCCCGCGCTCGTGGGCGGTCCGCGCGAGGGCGGCGATCTCGCCGGGCGTGTAGAGCGTGCCGAGCTCGGTGGACTGCGAGATCGACACGAGCCCGGGCTGGGCGGCGTGCTCGTCGCCCAGGCGCACGCAGCGCGCCTCGACGTCGGCGGGCGTGATCTTCCCGTCGGCCGTCGGCACGGTCATGAGCTTGACGCCGGCGACGTGCTCGGGCGCCCCGCCCTCGTCGACGGCGATGTGGGCGCTCTCGGCGCAGATGACCGCGCTGGCGCGCCCGTTCGCCGCGCGGATCGCCAGCACGTTGGCGCCGGTGCCGTTGAAGACCAGGAACGCCCGCGCCTGCGGGCCGAACGCGTCGCGCAGCCGCGCCTCGACCCGCTCGGTCCATGGGTCGGCGCCGTAGGCGCGCGCGTGGTCGGCGTTGGCGGCGGCGACCGCCTCCAGCACGGCCGGGTGGGCGCCCGCGTAGTTGTCGCTGGCGAACGACTTCACGCGGTGAGGCTACCCGCGGGCGCCCGCGCCCCGGCCGCTACACGACGTCCGCGAGGCGGCGCAGCATCTCGTCCCAGCCGCGGTCGTGGCCGTCGCGGGCGACGGTCAGGTCGCGGTGGACGAGCGAACTCGCCGCGCATGAGGTAGCGCACACCGTCGTCGACGTGGGTCTGCCAGCAGCGGCCGCCCGGCCGCGGGTCGAGGTCGGCCTCCACCGCGAGCCACCTGGTGATGAGCTCGGGCTCGGTGAAGAAGGCGAAGACGGTCTCGGGGCTGGCGTCGATGCGCAGCTCCTTGACGATGGGCTCAGTCGTGGTGTCGGCGGGCATGCCGCTCCTCCCGTTCCGCTCGTTCGGCGTGGACGCGCAGGTTCTCGAGGCGGTCGTCCCAGAACTGGTCCAGGAACTCGCGCAGCTCGGCCAGCCCCTCGGGGCGCGCCCGGTACAGGCGGCGCGTCCCCTCGCGGCGCTCGGTCACCAGCCCCGCCTCACGCAGCACCTTCAGGTGCTGGGAGATCGCCGGCCGGGTGACGTCGGCGAACCGCTGCGCGATCGCCCCGGCCGGCAGCTCGTCGCTGCGGACGAGCCGCAGGATCTCGCGCCGGCGGGGTTCGGCGATGGCCTCGAGCGTGCCCTGCATGGCGATATTGTTAGCAGTCGCTTACGTAAGTGTCAACTAACTCACGGGCCGGGCGCGCAGGAGTCGCCGGCCGGGCGGCGTACCGAGGGGCATGCCCGTGACGCTGGACGATCGCGCCCATCGCCTGCTGGACCTCATGCGCGAAGCCGACGAGGAGGCCGTGACCCTCGACGAGCTGCGGATCGCCGGGATCCCCGACCCCGCGCTGGCGCTCCACGCGCTGGAGCTGGCCGGGATCGGCGTCGAGCGGGTCGTCGACCGCACGCAGCGCGGACTGGCCGTGAGCTGCGTGCGCCTGGCGCGACCCGAGGCCGAGGCCGCGCCCGCGCCGGAGCCCGAGCCGCCGCGCACGGCGGCGCTGCCCGACCCGGCCTGGCCGCCGCCGGCCCCGGCCCCGCGACGAGCCGGGACGGCCTCCCCCGCCCACGTGCTCGCCGCGCTCCTGGGACTGCTGCTGCTCGGCGCGCTGCTGCGCGCCGCCGCGCGCCGCTGACCTACGCCGCGACCGCCGCCTCCAACCGCTCGGCCCGGGCCAGCGCGGCGAAGCCGTCGCGCCAGGTCGGCCAGCGCGGCTCCCAGCCCAGGCGCTCCTTGGCCTTGGCGTTGGACGACCCGCGCAGCTCGCACATCATCACGACGATGTGCTCGCCCATCAGCCGCCCGACCCACCGCGGGACGTGGCGCGGCGGCGGGGCGCCGATGATCCGGGCCGCCTCGGGCAGCCACACGCGCACGGGCGACGGGTCGTCGTCGACGACGTTGTAGATCTCGCCCGGCGTCCAGTGGTCCAGCGCGGCCAGCACGGCGCCCGCGGCGTCCTCGACGTGGGTGAACGACCACACGCCGCCGCCGTCGCCGACGATCGGGACCTTGCGGGCGCGGATCATCTCCCACTGCTCGGCCCCGGGCGTCATCCCGCTGTGGGGGCCGTAGAAGCCGCCGTAGCGCAGGACGACGCCGCCGGCGGCGGTGACCGTCCGCTCGACGTGGCCGATGGCCTCGATCGTGGAGCGCAGCTGCGCGGGCGGATCGAGGTCCTTGGGGTCGTCCTCGGCCTTCACCGGGCCACCGGTGCGCAGGTACTGGTGGCCGGTGTAGCTCTGGGCGATCACCCGCTCGACGCCGGCCCGGCGCGCCGCCTCCAGCAGGTGGTCGGTGCCCTCGGTGCGCAGCCGGTTGGTCATCTCGAACGACCTGGCGAAGCGGCGCAGGTCGATGCCGCCGCCCAGCGCGGTCATCTGGTGGACGACGGCGTCGGGCGACGCGGCCGCGACCGCGTCGATCATGCCGGCCCGGTCGAGCCCGTCGACGACGACGGGCTCGGCGCCCAGCGCGCGCAGCTCGTCGGCCCTGGCCCGGCTGCGGGTGGTCCCGGTGACGGTGTGGCCGTGCTCGATCAGGAGGGTGGTGAGCGAGCGACCGACGGCCCCGGTCGCTCCGGCGATGAAGACGTGCATACCCCTCCGACGAGGCGGCGTGCCACCCTGTGACACATGGTCCCCGTCGACGAGCTGCGCCCGCTGGCGTTCTCGGTCGCCTACCGGATGCTCGGGAGCGTCGCCGAGGCCGAGGACGTCGTGCAGGAGGCCCTCCTGCGCGTGCACGAGGCCGAGGACCTCGACCGGCCCGAGGCCTTCGTCACGACCGTGACGACGCGCCTGGCGATCGACGTGCTGCGATCCGCCCGCGCGCGGCGCGAGACGTACGTCGGCGAGTGGCTGCCCGAGCCGCTGGTCGGCGACGACGCGCCGATGCTCGTCGAGGACGAGGAGACGATCTCGCTGGCGTTCCTCGTCCTGCTCGAGCGCCTGACGCCCGAGGAGCGCGCGGTCATCGTCCTGCGCGAGGCGTTCGACTACCCGTTCCCGGAGATCGCCCGGATGCTCGGCAAGAGCGAGGCGAACTGCCGCCAGATCCTCAGCCGCGCGCGGCGGCGCATCGACGACGACCGCCCGCGCTTCGACCCCGATCCGCAGGAGCGCGAGGAGCTGGCCGCCCGGTTCCTCGCCGCCGCGCGCGACGGCGACGTCGACCGGCTCGTCGCGATGCTGGCGCCCGACGCCGCGCTCACCGGCGACGGCGGCGGCAAGGCGCAGGCGATCGCGCGCACGGTCACCGGCGTCCGGGCGGTGTCGCGGACGATGGCCGCGTTCTCGCGCCGGCTGGCGACCTGGGAGGGCGTCACGTTCGTGCCGGTGAAGGTCAACGGCCAGCCCGGGTTCCGCATGGACGACGCGGAGGGCCGGGTGATCCTCGTGTTCACGATGGAGATCGCCGACGGGCGCGTCCGCCGGGTGCAGTCGGTCGTCAACCCCGACAAGCTGCGCCACCTCGGCCCCACGTCCGACATCGCGCTCGTTCCGGGCCGGTAGCGGCCGCTCGGTACCCTGAGGTCGTGGCGCTGCACCGCTTCTTCGACGGCTCGGACGCCGTCAGCTCGACCCCGCTGCACCGGCGCGCGCGCCACGTCGAGGAGCGCCGCACGGTCCGCACGACGCTCATGTCGGCCGGCACGCTGGCCTGCCCGCGCTGCGACGTCCCGGTCGCGCTGGCGGGGCCGCGGGTCGACGTGACCGCGGAGCTGCGCTGCCCGTACTGCCGCCACGACGGCCGCGTGCGCGACTTCCTCTCGCTCGCCGCCCCGACGCGGCCGACGCGCGTCGAGGTGCACGTGCTCCCGCGCGCCCGCCGGTGAGCGCGCCCGCGCGCAACCTCGTCAACCTCAAGTCGGTCGCCAAGGGCTACGGGGCGCGCACCGTCCTCGAGGACGTGACGCTGGGCGTCGCGGCCGGCGAGCGGATCGGGATCGTCGGGCGCAACGGCGACGGCAAGTCGACGCTGCTGCGGCTCGTCGCGGGGGCCGAGGAGCCCGACGCGGGCGCGGTGACGCGCGCGGGCGGGCTGCACGCGGCGCTGCTGGCCCAGGGCGACGAGCTCGACCCCGCGCGGACCGTCCGCGACCAGCTCGTCGGCGGGCGCGCCGACCACGAGTGGGCCGCCGACGCCGCGTTCCGGTCGGTCCTCGACGGGCTGCTGGGCGGCGTGGAGGTGCGACGGTTCCCCGACGGGCTGGACACGCGCGTCGGCGCGCTGTCGGGCGGCGAGCGCCGCCGCGTCGCGCTGGCGCGGGCGCTGCTGGACCATCCCGAGCTGCTCCTCCTCGACGAGCCGACCAACCACCTCGACGTCGAGGGCGTCGACTGGCTCGCCCGCCACCTGGCCGGCCGCCGCGGGACGCTGATGGTCGTCACCCACGACCGCTGGTTCCTCGACGCCGTGTGCACCTCGACGTGGGAGGTCGCCGGCGGCGCCGTGCACCGGTACGACGGCGGCTACGCCGCGTACGTGCTGGCGCGGGCCGAGCGCGAGCGGCAGGCCGCCGCGGCCGAGGAGCGCCGCCGCCAGCTCCTGCGCAAGGAGCTGGCGTGGCTGCGGCGCGGGCCGCCGGCGCGCACGTCGAAGCCGAAGTTCCGCATCGAGGCGGCCAACGCGCTGATCGCCGACGAGCCGCCGCCGCGCGACCGGGTGGAGCTGATGCGCTTCGCGGGGACGCGGCTGGGCGACACGGTGCTGGAGGCCGAGGGCGTCACCGTGTCCTACGGCGACGCGCCGGTGCTGCGCGACGTGACGTGGCGGCTGGGGCCCGGCGACCGGGTGGCGCTCGTCGGCGTCAACGGCTCGGGCAAGACGACGCTGCTCGACGTGCTCACCGGCGCGCGCGAGGCGACGTCGGGGCGGGTCGTGCGCGGGGCCACCGTGCACCTCGCCCACCTCACCCAGGACGCGGGCGAGCTGCCCGGCGAGCTGCGGGTGCTCGAGTCGCTGGAGGCGGTGCGGGGCCGGGCGACGCTCGCCGACGGGCGCGAGATCACGGCCGGGATGCTGTGCGAGCGCTTCGGCTTCGGCGGCGAGCGCGCGTGGACGCGCGTGGCCGACCTGTCGGGCGGCGAGCGGCGCCGCCTGCAGCTCATGCGCCTGCTGATGGAGGGGCCGAACGTGCTGGTGCTCGACGAGCCGACCAACGACCTCGACATCGAGACGCTCACCGCGGTCGAGGACCTGCTCGACGGCTGGCCGGGGACGCTCGTGGTGGTCAGCCACGACCGCTACTTCGTCGAGCGCGTGTGCGACGACGTGTACGCGCTGGACGCGGTCGGCGGCATCCGCCACCTGCCCGGCGGGATCGAGCAGTACCTGGAGGAGCGGCGCGCGCCCGCCCCCGCGCCCGCACCGCCGACCGCCGCGCCGCAACGGTCCGCGCCGCCGGGCGCGGTGCGGCAGGCCGCGCGCAAGGAGCTGGCGCGGCTGGAGCGCGCGCTCGAGCGCCTCGGCGCGCGGGAGGCCGAGCTGCACGAGCTGATGGCGGCCGCCGCGACCGACCACGAGCGCCTGCGCGCGCTCGACGCCGAGCTGCGCGACGTCGTCGCCGAGCGCGAGGCGGCCGAGCTCGCGTGGCTGGAGACCTCGGAGCTGCTCGAGGCCTGAGCGAGCACCGATGAGTTCCCGGCGCGGCGGCCGTCTTCACCGGTGAGACCCCGCCGACGAGGAGAACCTCATGTGCTCGATCCCCCACCCCGCCGCCGCCCCGCAACGACCGATCTCCTTCCTGCTGCTCCTGGCCGTGGCCGCGGCCTCCGCGCAGGACGCCGGCGAGGCGTAGGCTGGCCCCATGTGCCGCAACATCCGCACGCTCTACAACTTCGAGCCGGCCGCGACCGACGAGGAGGTCCGCGCCGCCGCGCTGCAGTACGTCCGCAAGATCAGCGGCTTCACCAAGCCGTCGAAGGCCAACGAGGCCGCGTTCGAGCACGCGGTCGAGGCGGTCACCGCGGTGTCGCGCGAGCTGCTCGCCAGCCTCACGACGAACGCCAAGCCCAAGGACCGCGAGGTCGAGGCCGCCAAGGCGCGCGCCCGCGCGGCACAGCGCTACGCGGCGTAGCTCAGGCCAGCCAGCGCTCGATCGGCGGGCGCACGCCCAGGACCGACAGGTCGCCGTCGTCGCGGATGCGCGTCGCCGCCTGGGCCAGCGCCGAGTAGGCGACCCACGCCAGCGACCCGCCGACGCTGATCCGCTGCGCGCCCGCCGCGAACACCTCGGCGGCGGTCAGGTGCGGGCGGGCGAGCACGTTCAGCGGCCTGGACGTCGCCGCGCGCACCACGGCGATCTCCTCCGCGCTGGCGAGCCCCGGCGCGTAGAGCACGTCGGCGCCGGCGCGCTCGTAGGCCTGCAGGCGCGCGATCGTGTCGGCCAGGTCCGGGTTGCCGCGGATGTGGTTCTCCGCGCGGGCCGTGACCGTGAACGGGAACGGCAGCGCCCGGGCCGCCTCGACCGCCGCGGCCACCCGCGCCGTCGCCTCCTCCACGCCGTACAGGTACGCGCCGTCGCGATCCCAGTCCTCGATCGAGCCGCCGACCGCGCCCGCCGCCGCGGCGCGCGCGATCGCGTCGGCCGCGTCCGACGGCGCCGGGCCGAACCCGTTCTCCAGATCGACCGAGACCGGCACGTCGACCGCGGCGCAGATCGCGGCGACGTGCGCGACCAGCTCGTCCAGCGTCACCGCCCCGTCCCCGCGCCCGAGCGTGAACGCGAACCCCGAGCTCGTCGTCGCCAGCGCCGGGAAGCCCAGCGCGACGAGCGCCTTCGCCGAGCCGACGTCCCAGGGGTTGGGGATCACGAACGGCGGCCCCGCGTGCAGGGCCCGGAACCGCTCGCCGATCGCGCGCTGGTCGCCCACCGGCCGCAGCCTACGCGGCGACCGGCTCCTCGGCGAGCTTGCGCTGCAGCGACACGTAGAACAGCGACAGCGGGAACTCGTCGTCGAGGACCTCGTCGACGTACGGGCGCGGGTCCGCGATCTCGGGGAAGTCGCGCACCGCGGCGGCCCACTTCGAGCCCGCGGCCGGCGGCACGAACTCGGCCACGAGGTCGTGCGCGGCCGCCCAGTGCTGCAGCTTCGTGCGCTGGATGCCCGCCCGGTACAGCGACTCGACGCGCTCGCGCAGCTCCAGCACGCCGTCGGCGACCCGCTCCCACTCGATCGTCAGCCGGTTGTCGGTCCAGTGCAGCCGCCGCGTCGCGTGCAGGAAGCCGAACAGGAGCTGCCCGCCCAGCCCGTCGTAGTTGCGCACCCGCGGCCCCGTGATCGGGAAGCGGAACAGGCGGTCGAACAGGATCGCGTACTGCACGCTGCGCGCCACCCACAGCCCCTCGCGCTCGAGCTCGACGGCCTCTGAGAACGCGGTGAGGTCGCAGCGCAGCTCCTCCAGCGCGTACATCCAGTACGGCATCCGCTGGCGGATCATGAACGGGTCGAACGGCAGGTCGCCGTGGCTGTGGGCGCGGTCGTGGACGAGGTCCCACAGCTCGTAGGCGTCGCGCGAGAGCTGCTCGCTCTCCAGCAGCCCGGCGGCGTCGGGCGGCAGGTTCAGGCGCAGCACCTCGGCCGCCCGCGCGGACGTGGCGCGGAAGCGCGCCGCCTCGCGGTCGCAGAAGATCCCGCCGAAGTGATTGGCCGGGCGCCCGGCCACGCTCACGGTCTCCGGGAACAGCACCGCGCACTCGCTGTCGTAGCCGGCCGTGTAGTCGACGAGCGTCACCGGCACGAACTTGCCGTTGTCGTAGCGGGTGCGCTCGAGCTCCGACAGCCAGTCCGGCCACGGCACGGCGACGATGAGCGCCTCGAACACCGAGTCGCGCGAGCCGTTCTGCTTGTACATCGGGAACAGGACGAGGTGCTGGACGCCGTCGCGGCGGATGAGGTCCGGCCGGAAGCGGTCCAGCGACGCGCCGAAGTCCGGCACCCCGAACCCGCCGTCGGCCCACGCGCGCAGGTCGGCGACGACCGCCTCCAGGTACTCGTCCTGGTGGGCGAACAGCGGCGCGAGGCCCTGCACCGCCGCCGCGATCGCGTCGACGCGGGCGCGCAGCGCCGCCTCGTCGTGCTCGGCCAGGTCGACGCTGCCGTCGGAGCGCTGCTGCAGGCGCAGCGCGTCGACCTCGGTCTTCAGGGTCCGCCAGTGCTCGGACTCGACCGCCTCGGCGGCCGGCCGCTCGGCCGCGCGCCGGAACGCGTGGGCGGCCGCCCAGTGCACGAGGTTGGACCAGAGCTGCTCGTGGTCGAGCTCGCCGATGCAGTCGTCGCCGAACAGGTCGGAGTCGGCGACCACGACGACCCGCCCGCGGCCGTGCTCGGTCACGGCGAGCAGCGCCGCGTCGGGCGTCGAGGCGCTCGGGCCGGTGCGCGCGAGCACGCGCGCGCCGTCGCCGGCCTGAAGCGTGGTCGCGCGGTAGAAGCACGCCTCGCGCACCCGCGCCAGCAGATCGACCCCGTCGAGCGGGGCGTCGAGGTCGGCCAGGATCCAGTGCGGCGCCTGCCGGTGGCGCTCGTAGTCGGAGACGATGTCGTTGGCGATCCGGATGCCGAACCGCGCGACGAGCTCGTCGAGGTTGTTGCCGTACTTGGCCTGCTCCTCCTCGGCCAGCACGACCAGGCCGCCGCCCTCGCGCACGAACGCCTCGATCGCGTCGAGCTCCGCCTCGCTCAGCCGCGGCGTGCCGCCCGGCACCACGCGCTCCCACGCCGGCTCGGACGGGTGCGCGAGCACGAGCACGTCGGCGCCGGCGAGCGCCGCCGCGTCGAGCGGCCCGGCCTCGTGCACGGCGACCTCGAGATCGCGGGCGCGCAGCGCGTCCGCGGCCCGCGCGTACGACGAGTCGGCGGGGTGCGAGGGCTGGATCGCCGCCGCCACCTCGGGCCGCACCGTCCACGCCTGGCCGTGGGCCTCGTCGAACAGGACGCGGGCGTTGGCGGGGCGGTTCGGCATGGGTCCTCCGGTCGGTCTGGTCGCGGGCACGTCGGGCGTGAGCCCTTCTCCACACGGTAGCCCGCGACCATGACGCCTTCCATCGCACGATGCGTCGAGTTCGTGCATGATCCTTGCATTATGGACGAGATCGACCAGCAGATCGTTGCGCTGCTCGTGGAGGACGGGCGGCGCTCCTACGGCGACATCGCCAAGCGGGTCTCGCTGAGCGCCCCGTCGGTCAAGCGGCGCGTCGACGCGCTGCGCGCGCGGGGCGCGATCACCGGGTTCACCGCCCGCCTGGACCCGCAGGCGCTCGGCCAGACGACCGAGGCGCTCGTCGAGCTGTTCTACGCGCCCGGCACGCTCCTCGACGAGGTCGCCGCGCGCCTGCGCGAGCATCCCGAGGTCGTCGAGGCGTGGAGCGTCACCGGCGACGCCGACGCGATCGCCCGCGTGCGCACGGCCAGCAACGCCGAGCTGGAGCGCCTCATCATGCGATTGCAGCAGGATGGGTCCGTCCGGCGCACGCGATCGCAGGTGGTGCTGTCGCAGCTGGTCGGACGCTGAGTATCAGGAAACCGTATAGTCCGAGACACGATGATGAGAGAGGGAGACGTGCTGTGGAGCCCTCCGGCCGATGCGCTCGAGCGCACCCGGATGGGGCGATTCCTGACCCAGGTCAACGCCGAGCGGGGGCTCGACCTGAAGGACTACGACGACCTGCACCGCTGGTCGGTCACCGACCTCGAGGGCTTCTGGGAGTCCGTCGCGCAGTTCTTCGACGTCCGCTTCCACGAGCCCTATGAGCGCGTGCTGGCCGAGCGCAAGATGCCGGGCGCGGTCTGGTTCCCGGGCGCGAAGCTGAACTTCGTCGAGCACCTGCTCGGCACCGACGAGGACACCGACACGGTGGCGATCGTCGCGCGCTCGCAGACCCGCGACGACTTCGAGCTGACGTTCGGCGAGCTGCGCGAGCGGGTCGCGCGCTGCCGCGCCGGCCTGCAGCGGCTCGGCGTCCAGCCCGGCGACCGGGTCGTCGCCTACCTGCCCAACATCCCCGAGACGCTGATCGCGTTCGCCGCCACCGCCAGCCTCGGCGCCGTGTGGGCGAGCTGCGCGCCGGAGTTCGGCGTGCGCAGCGTCGTCGACCGCTTCGGCCAGATCGAGCCGAAGGTGCTGCTCGCGGTCTCGGGCTACATGTACGGCGAGAAGTGGGTAGACCGCACCAACGAGGTCGCCCAGATCCGCGCCTCGATGCCCAGCGTCGAGCACGTGGTCCACGTCCCGTACGGCGAGCCCGGCCTGGACGACACGATCGGCTGGAACGACCTGCTGGCCGAGGAGGGCCCGCTCGAGTTCGACCCGGTCCCGTTCGACCACCCGATCTTCGTGCTGTTCTCGTCGGGGACGACGGGCCTGCCGAAGGCGATCATCCACGGCCACGGCGGCATCCTGCTGGAGCACTGCAAGAACCTCGGCCTGGCCTGGGACCTGAACCCCGGCGACCGCCTGCTGTGGTTCTCGACCACCGCGTGGATGATGTGGAACGCGCTGGTCTCCGTGCTGCTCACGCGCGCGTCGATCGTGATGATCGACGGCAACCCGGGCTACCCGGACCTGGGGATGCAGTGGCGCCTGGCCCAGGAGCTCGAGGCGACGCACATGGGCGTCGCGCCCGCGTTCATGATGGCCTGCCGCAAGGCCGGCGTGGAGCCCAGGGACTACGACCTCGGCAAGCTGCGGATGCTGCTCACCGCCGGCTCCCCGCTGCCGCTGGACGGCTACGCGTGGGTCTACGACCAGCTCGGCCCCGACATCCTGCTCAACAACGGCAGCGGCGGCACCGACATCTGCTCGGGCATGGTCGGCGGGTCCCCGCTGCAGAAGGTGTACGCGGGCGAGATCGCCGGCCGCCACCTGGCGGTCGCCGCCGACGCCTACGACGAGGAGGGCAACCCGGTCGTCGGCGAGCTCGGCGAGCTCGTCATCACCGAGCCGCTGCCGTCGATGCCGGTCGGCTTCTGGGGCGACGAGGACGGCTCGCGCTACCGCGCGGCCTACTTCGACGTGTACCCGGGCGTGTGGCGCCACGGCGACTGGATCCGCTTCACCGAGCGCGGGAGCTGCGTCGTCACCGGCCGCTCGGACGCGACGCTCAACCGCGGCGGCGTCCGGCTGGGCACGAGCGAGCTGTACTCGGTCGTCGAGGAGAACGACGAGGTGCTCGACAGCCTCATCGTCCACCTGGAGGACCCGGGCGGCGGCATGGGCGAGCTGCTGCTGTTCGTCGTCCTGCGCGACGGGATCGAGATGACCGACGAGCTGCGCAAGCGCATCGCCCGGTCGCTGCGCGACGCGCTGTCGCCGCGCCACGTGCCGGACACGATCGTCGCCGTCCCCCACATCCCGCGCACGATGACCGGCAAGAAGCTCGAGGTCCCCGTCAAGCGCATCCTGCAGGGCACGCCGGCCGAGAAGGTCGCCAGCCGCGACGCGCTCGCCGAGCCCGACGCGCTGGACGCGTTCGTCGAGTTCGCCGGCAGCCGCTGAGCGCCGTCCGCACGCCGCCGCCCACCCCTTGACCGTGGGGTGGCGGCGTGCGGAGAATGCGTCACTCGACCAGGGGAGACGTGCTCGAATGAGACGCACCTTCGTCGCCGCCGCCTGCGCGCTCTCGGCGCTGGCGCTCGGCGTCTTCACCGCGCCCGCGG